>NZ_JALJRC010000008.1:0-173205 GCF_024519925.1 Cytobacillus sp. Bac17
GAGCCGGAAAACCGGGAGATAGAGTCCGAACTTGGTGTAACTTCGGACAGGAGAGTGTGAAAACCGAGAGAGAGAGTCCGAACTTGGTGTAACTTCGGACAGGAGAGTGGGAAAACCGAGAGAGAGAGTCTGAACCGGGTGCAACTTCGGACAGGAGAGGCGAAAAACCGGGAGATAGAGTCCGAACCGGGCGCAACTTCGGACAGAAGAAATGGGAATCCAAGGGGAGTAGTCCGAACCCAATGCTCGTTCGGACAAAAGAGGCAGAAGTCATTCTGAACCTTTTACGCAATTCCTCAAGAACGCGAGTGAACCTTTTCCCCTTGTACCCAGACTTCCCGAATATGCTCCGGACGGACGAGATACATGACTTTTTGAAAAATATCATCTAACGCTTCACTTTCGGTAAAGATGGGGAGGCTTGCTCCCGGCACTTTCGTATCGACTATTTGAACGTCCCATGCATAGTTCTCCTGAATTCGCCCAATAGGCAGACTTAAGCTTTCTCCGCCGCCGGCTGTAGCCAGGTAAAAGGCTTCATGGATGGAAAGCCGGGAGTCCGGCACTCCCCGTTCCTCTGCAGGAAGAGCAGAATTTACTCCGTCCTCCAGCATTCTGGAGGAGACAACAGCCTGTTTGGCATTATCATAAAGACTTGGAGTTGCGCCAGCTGAAATATCAGTCCCTAATCCAATATCAATTCCCTTGGCCATAAAGCGCTTGATTGGAATCACGCTATTGGCAAAGTAGGCATTGGACAGCGGACAATGGCTGATTGCGGTGCCTGTACTGGCAAATAGCTCTGCATCATGGTCATCCAGGAAATTGCAATGTGCCATTACCGATTTTTCGCCTAATAATCCGAAATCATGCAGGGCTGCTGCATCATGCTTGCTGAAACGTTCCTGTACATAGCTGTGAGCCCAGTCACTTTCGCTGCAGTGGGATTGAATATGTGTATCATATTTGGCAGCCAGTTCACCCAGGCCCTTTAGTGCTTCATCTGAACAGCTTGGTATGAATCGCGGTGTAACGACAGGATACACGCCTTGTTTGACCGTTTTGGCCAGCTCCTTTACTGCTAAAATAAACTCCTCCGTATCGGCTAACGCTGTTTTCGCATCTGCATCCCGATAATAGTCTGGATTTTGTTCAGGATCATCCATGACGACTTTACCCACTAAGCCCCTTTGCCCTTTTTCCGCACATATTTTCGCTAATAATAAACTTGCCTGTTTATGAACGGTAGCAAAGTAAAGGACCGTCGTGGTTCCATTTGCAAGCAGTGTATTCACGAGATCTTCATAAACCTTCTTGGCAAAAGCCAAATCTGCATATTTGGACTCTAATGGAAATGTGTATGTGTGGAGCCAGTCATAGAGGGGAATATCCAAAGCTGTCCCTGATTGAGCCCATTGCGGAGCATGGACATGCAAGTCCACAAAACCAGGAAGGAAATATTGCCCGTCTGCTAAGCGGTGAAAGTTCTCCTGTCCTTCATAGGCAGCCAGCAGGGATTGGTAGTCCTCATGCTCAGGATCCGCGATTTTTTCAATTATCCCATTTGAATTCACGAAAAATAAGTAATCTTTTAAAATATTTATTTTCTTAGGAGAATGACTAGAAAAAGCGGTTCCATGAAAAATATACGTATATTTACTCATATATACCTTCCTAACGTTCGTGTTTTGTGCTACTATAGTCATTGTAAAGGAAAGAGTAAACTCAGTCTAGCAGAAAAGTATTGTAAAAAATCTTGTTGTCATTTACAGAAAAGTTATTGTAAGAAAATTTCAATCAAAAAATTAAATAGTGTTTTTCATATAATCGTAGGGATATGGCCTACAAGTTTCTACCCGTTTACCGTAAATAAACCGACTATGAAAAGCAGGAACAGGATGGACAAAGACTCACTTGGAATTCGTCTGTTCTTTTCGTACTTCGATTTTTTAAGCTCGAGGTATATGCTTTTTTACGTTTGGGAGAGAGCATATACGTTGGGCTTTTTCTATTGGTCTGTTTAAAGAAACAGTGATTATATGGATATCATAACACCAACAGGGGGTTCTAATGATGGATGCAAGGACTGAAAAACGAAAAACAAACAGCAGTAAAACGGGAAAAGAGGTTTCAGTTGGACAATCCATTTTTCTGGGGCTGCAGCAAGTATTGGCGATGGATCTTTTCATTCCGCCGATGATTCTAGCAGGATTATTGTCCTTTTCCGTTCCGGATAGTGCTCTGTTAATACAAATGACCTTTATTGCCTGCGGAATTGCCACAATCATTCAAGCAGGATTTGCTATGAAGCTTCCAGTCATGCAAGGGCCATCCTTTGTACCGCTTAGTGCACTGGCAGCCATCGGAACAACTTCTGGAATCGGTGCGATGATTGGCAGTTTGATCCCCGGAGCTTTGCTTGTTGCCTTATTGGGCTACCCGCTTAAAGTATTCAGCAAGGTCGTCAGGAAATTCATCCCTCCGATTGTAGCGGGGACAGTCATTGTCGTTGTTGGGCTTTCATTAATGCCGAGTGCGATCAATTCTATCTACTCGGCACCAGGAAACTTTGGAGAAAATATATTCGTTGCAGCTGTGACAGCGGCTGTGCTGATTTTCTGCATGTATATTGGCGAGAAGTCCCAATCGAAACTGAAATACATTAAAATCGTATCCGTTATTTTATCACTGGGTATTGGATCAATTGTTGCTTCATTCTTTGGGTTAGTCGACTTCTCATCGCTGGGTAAGTCGGCGTGGTTCCAGATGCCAAGCCTGTTTGCCTTTGGAGCTCCTGAATTTGATCTGCATGCGATTCTGATTATGGCAGCCATCTATTTTATTGTCACAATCGAAACAACTGGGACGTGGTTTACGGTTAGTAAGGTGACAGGGGAAAAACTGGATGATAAACGTTTAAATGGCGGGGCATTTGGAGAAGGGCTGGGCTGTTTTATTGGTTCCTTCTTTGGGGGAACACCGGTAACAGGCTACTCATCCAATGCCGGCATCATTGCCATCACAGGAGTGAAAAGCCGCAGGCCGATTATCGCAGGCGGTGTGATTATGATTATCCTGGGCATGATGCCAAAGCTGATGAATTTAATAGCATGCATTCCCGGGGTTGTCATCAACAGTGTGTTTGCCATTTTATGCGTAGTCATCATGATGAATGGATTCAAAGTGATAAAGGAAGTGGCCTTTACAGAACGGAATATGCTTGTGATCGGTGTGCCGATTATGCTTGCCCTGTTTGCCGTGCTAATGCCTGCTGATGTGTTAAAAGGGCTGCCTGACATTGCAACCTATTTTGTCTCATCAGGTACAGCCATCGGAGCGATTACAGCGCTGGTTCTAAATCTGGTTCTGCCGCAAAAGCTTGAAGATAGTGTAAAAACAAATGAAGTAACAGTACATGTCAATTAAAGTCGCGAAGGGAAGTGTCGCTATGCAGCAAGATCGATTATGGAATGAATGGCATCCAGTATGCAAAGCAGAGGAATTGCTGGAGGATCCCAAACAGGTATTTGTCCTTGGGGAGCGTGTCGTCATTTTCCGCAATGAAAAAGGGGTTCACGCATTTAAGGATCTTTGTATCCACCGGGGGGCAGCCCTTTCCCTTGGAAAGGTGAAGAACGGAAATCTGGTCTGCGCTTATCATGCCTGGGAATACGATTGTACAGGTGCCTGTGAGAAAATTCCTGCCCTGCCGAGCGGCAGAGCCATTCCAAGTAAAGCAAGAGCAACCGTTTACCATTGTGAGGAGTATCTGGGGCTGATCTGGGTTAACTTAGGGGAAGATCCGGCGCCGCTTGTTTCCTTTCCTGAATATAGCATGGAGGGGTACCGGACTGCAATTTGCGGCCCCTATGAGGTAAAAGCAAATGCCCCAAGAATTATTGAAAATTTCCTGGATGTTTCGCATCTTATGTTTGTACATGAAGGCCTGCTTGGAGATGAGGATCATGCGGAGGTTGTCGATTATAAAGTTGAATTTGTTGATAATCGCTTAATTACTAGTAAAATCCCGGTCTATCAGCCGAACCCTGACGGACGCTCCAAAGGCGGGTATGCTGACTATGTGTATGAAATCCTCAATCCAACTACCGCCCGTTTTACAAAAACAACGGAAGGATCGGATGATGAGCTGACGATTCTGCTAGCTGTCAATCAAGAGGATCACGAGCAGGCCAAGGCATTTATGCTGTTGACCAGAAACTATGATCTGGACATGCCGGATGAGCCTTTTATTGAATTTCAGGATACGATTTTTTATCAGGATTTAGATATCGTCCAAAGTCAAAAACCAGAGCTGCTGCCGCTTGACTTACAGGCAGAGCTGCATCTTAAGTCAGACGCCCTTACTATTGCCTATCGCAAATGGCTAAATGAGCTGGGTGTGGAGAATGGCACAAATCCCATTCAGGATGAAGCACGGAAAAAAGTATTAGTGCAATAATGATCAGTGCCAGCTCCCCGCTATGCTGCAGCTTACAGGGGGGCTGGCACTTCTTATCCACTCCTTAATTGTTTAAAAAAGTTTGAGGAAAGACTTGCGCAAAAACAAAAGCACTGATATATTTTAAATGTGAAGAATTTCACAAATAACTATATCGATATTTTTTTTAATTTAATATGTGAATTAATTCACATAGATTTAATCACCTAAATAAGATGAGATCAATAGAATATTTTTTTATGACTTTATGTGAAATATTTCACAATTAATTATTGGAGGAACTTATTATGAATTTAACATTAGGAAACAAAATTGTATTAGTAGGAAATGGCGCTGTTGGATCAAGTTATGCTTATGCCTTATTAAATCAGGGCTTATGTGATGAGTTAATCATTATTGATGTAAATGAGGAGAAAGCAAAAGGAGATGTCATGGATTTAAACCACGGCATTGCCTATGCTCCAACGGCTATGACGATTAGATATGGTTCTTATAAGGACTGTAAGGATGCCGCTCTTGTGGTGATCTGTGCAGGGGCAGCGCAAAAACCGGGAGAAACACGGCTGGATCTCGTGAATAAAAACGTTAAGATCTTCAAATCCATTGTAGAGAGCATTATGGATTCTGGATTTAATGGGATTTTCTTAGTTGCAGCAAATCCAGTCGATATCTTATCTTATGCAACCTGGAAATTCTCTGGCTTGCCTAAAGAAAGAGTCATCGGGTCTGGAACCATCCTGGACTCTGCCAGATTCCGCTATTTATTAGGGAAAGAATTTGATACGGCAGCCGTAAGTGTCCATGGGTATATTATCGGTGAACATGGCGACTCCCAATTCCCGGTATGGAGCTTTGCCAATATTGCCGGAACCCCGGTAGCTGAGAGATTAACAGAAGAAAGAAAAGAAGAAATTGCTGTCCAAGTCCGGGATGCTGCATATGAAATTATTAACGCAAAAGGTGCAACCTACTATGGAATTGCGATGGGGCTGGTCAGAATAACAAAAGCCATCTTACGAAATGAGAATGTGGTATTGCCGGTTGGAGCATTGTTAGAAGGAGAATATGGCCACAGTGATGTGTTTGTCGGGATTCCGTCACTTATCACAAGAAACGGTGTGAAAAATATTGTTGAGCTGTCATTGACAGAGGATGAAAAAAGGAAGTTTGCTAGATCTGTTCAAACCTTAAAAGACATCCAAAATTCAGCATTATGACGAGTTGACATCTTAGATCCAAAGGAGCAGATCATATGTTAGTGGAAACGTTCAATCCTTTTCATAACCTGGCTATTTCCTCCCTGGTGGCAGCTATACCGATTCTGTTATTTCTGATTTGCTTGACGGTATTGAAAATGAAGGGTATTCATGCAGCACTAGTAAACTTAGCTGTCACTTTTTTCATCGCTCTTATCATCTTTAAATTGCCATTCGGAGAAGCGGCAGGAAGTGTTATTCAAGGTGCTGCATCAGGAATTTGGCCAATTGGCTGGATTATTGTCATGGCTGTATGGCTATATAAAATTTCGGTGGCATCAGGCAAGTTTGATATTTTGCGCGGAAGCATCGCAGGAATTTCCCAGGACCAGCGCATTCAATTTCTTCTGATCGGATTTTGCTTTAATGCCTTTCTCGAAGGAGCTGCCGGCTTCGGCGTACCGATTGCCATTTGTGCCGTGCTGTTAGTGTCACTGGGCTTCAAGCCTTTACAGGCAGCCATGCTCTGTCTCATTGCAAACGGTGCTTCAGGCGCCTTTGGTGCGATTGGAATACCGGTCGGCATTGTCGATACGTTTGGGATTCCAGGGGTTACTTCCATGGATGTGTCGATCATGACAGCTCTGACACTGCCGATTATTAACTTTACCATTCCCTTTTTATTAATATGGCTCATTGACGGGATTAAAGGAATTAAGGAAGTATTCCCGGCTATCCTGATCACAGCTGGGGTTTACACTGTGGCACAAGCAATCATCACGATATTTATAGGCCCGGAGCTTGCTGATATTATTCCTTCCTTATTAGCAATGGGTGTATTAGCGTTATTTCTGAAAAAGTGGAAACCAAAAAATATCTTTTTGCTCAATGGGAAAGAGTGTCGATTTGAACAGCATTCCTTAGGTAAAATTGTTAAAGCATGGTCACCATTTTATCTATTGACCCTATTTATTTTAATATGGAGTTTCCCGGCATTTAAAGGTCTTTTTGCTGAAGGGGGCCTGCTGGAATTCACAGTCATTAACTTCGATATACCCGGATCTTCTCTTAGTGTCAGCATCAGTTTAATAGGTGCTACTGGAACAGCAATCTTATTGGCAGGCTTAACGACAATCGCAACGACTCAAGGCATCAGTATGGGTGAAGGATTCAAGCTTCTCAAAAAGACAGTTTCAGAGTTTTGGACTCCGATTATCATGATTTGTGCCATTATCGGGATTTCAAAGCTCATGACGTATGGAGGAATGACCGTCACTTTGGGTGAAGCCGTTGCAACCACTGGAACTATATTTCCACTGCTATCACCCGTTTTAGGCTGGATTGGGGTGTTCATGACAGGATCTGTCGTGAACAATAATACTCTATTTGCGCCCATCCAGGCGACTGCCGGTCATGTGATCGGAACCAACTCATCCTTATTGCTCTCTGCCAATACGGCTGGAGGCGTGATGGCAAAGCTCATCTCTCCTCAGTCCATCGCCATTGCCACAGCAGCTGTTGGCGAGACAGGAAAAGAAGCCGATTTGACGAAAATGACATTGAAATATAGCTTTGGATTGCTGGTGTTTGTTTGTATTTGGACATTGATATTGTCATTATTTTTCTAGTTTCCTCATAAAAAAGAGACATGCTTAGCAAAAGCCTGTCTCTTTTCATTTCAGGTGCTTGGGGAATCCAAAAACCATGGATCAAACTCTAGGATACTTTTACACTATTTCATGCCAAAATTCCTATTCAACTAATTGCCCGAGTCCTTTAAGATAAAAATAGAAGAAAATGGAATTTATAATACGGAGCTGATTCTGTTGAAAGTTCTTGAAGTAGATTCCTTGCTTGCAGGAATCCACGAAACCAGCAATCAATTATCCATCCTTAAAGATCAGGTAAGTCAAGTTCAGGTATCCATCCAGGAACTGGTGTCTCTTGAAGATGTGTTCAAAGGACAGGGCGGCCAGGCAATACGGGCTTTTTATCAGGAATGCCACCAGCCATTTTTGCAATTCCTTGAATCCTGGATTGACGAGTATCGATCCTATTTAAAAAGTTTCATAGGTTCATTGGGTAATCTTGAACCCTCCCCTTCAGGCTTTATCCGCCAGGAATTTCTGGAGCATGAACTCCAACAAGGGCTTAGAAACACTCTTCAGATCACTGCTGAGCTGACAGAGGAAGCGAATGAGATCATGAAGTCCGTAAGCGATATTGTTGCGCTTCCGCGGCTGGAGGTTGGCCGCTTTATCCAGGCAACAAAGAACGCTGAGGACTCAAGCCGCGAAACAGTTCAAAAATTGGAGGATTTTGACCATCGGGAAACGGCTGCACTGGACCCTATCCTGCATGATCTAAACCTTATGAACCAGTACATTCAAAAAATAGCGGGCATGTTCCAAAGCAGCAGCTTATCTCTGGCCCAATATCAGCCTAAACTCTAAACTGGAAGGATTTCCACGAGGAAATATCGAATCCCAATCCAGAAATCGGGCAAAGTGTTCTTCAGGATATAGCTGAAGGAGCCATTGAGGGGGCATCCAAAGCTGTAGGTGATACATGGGATGGGCTGAAGTCGACCTATGAACTAGGCAGAACCATTATGGGACCGTTCAGTCCGCTGTTTTTGGGCAGTGAATTGCTGTTTAACCGTGACCAGCTATTAGAAAACCAAAGGAAGCACCAGGAATTTTACTTAGGCATTTTAAATGACCCTATAGGAAAAGTGAGCCAGGCTCTGGATATGCCGAAATATATATGGTCCGCTGTCACCAGCGCCTGGGAGCGGGATGTCATAAGTGGAGGAGGTAGTTTTAATGGCTAAATTTGATTTTGTGAAAAATGGTAAGCATAAATTTATTAAACTACAAGAAAGTGAACTGTTAAATGCAGAAGAGAGACTTGGGTTTACGTTACCCAATGAACTTAGAAATTTTTACTTAGAAGTTGGCTATGGCTTTATAAAAGGAATCAATGGTAATGCGATAAATAGAATTATGGATCCAGACACTATAGCTGATATAACGCTTAGAGAAGATATTTACGAGTTTGATCCAGATTTAGAAAATATATATGAAGAGGAAGATAAATTAGTGTTTTTTGAAAAAAACGAGGGGGTATATTTAACTCTTGACATAAACACTTCTAATTATACTCCTGTTTATTTCTTTGGGATAAAAATAGCTGATTCATTAGAGGAATTTATAAGAAAGATTGATGAGGACGATGAATACTTTATGGCTATGATTGATTAATAGTGTAGAATTTAAGTAATATATACTACTGTAAATAGGAGGTTAAAGTTCACCTGGCGTTATACGTGAAAAAACGATATTAAATTCCTTGAACTGATATATCCCTAAATACTTCATTTTAAGAATCGCCAAACATGGTTGGTTCTTCCCTTTTATATCCTTAAATATGTTTTCAAATCCATTATTTGAATTATTAATTGCAGTAAAGTAATGAAATATTAAAGAGTTTATTGCTTAGATTAATGACTGATTATATAGTTTTTTCTGTATTGTAAATTAAAATTATGACCATCTTGATTGGCCAAAGCCATTTAAGGGGGTCTTTTTTTTGCTACTCGAAAAACCAGAAGGATCCCCGCGCCGAATGTGAAACACAATCAACATTCACTTTTTTGTCCTCTTAAAGCCAGACCATAAGAGCAAGAATGAGGACGAAATGGCTATCGTTCTCTTGTTAAAATGAGTCCAACAACTTTAGGAGGAAATAATAATGAACAAAATACAGAAATTTAATGAGCTGCATTTTTCAAATGAACTTTTATTCCTGGGAAACGCCTGGGATTTGCTTTCCGCCTTAACACTTGAAAAAGCAGGATTTAAAGCCATTGGCACGACCAGCTGGGGGATTGCTGATTCACTTGGATATGCAGACGGAGAATTAATTGATTTTGATAGACATTTAGCGATTATCAAAACCATAGCGGAAAATGTGAAGATTCCTGTATCTGCTGACATTGAAGCAGGCTACGGGGAAGATATCCCAACAATAATTGAGCATGTCCTAATGACAGCAGATGCAGGGGTGGCCGGCATCAATATTGAGGATTCCTTCAAAAAGCAGAAAGGACTAAAGGAGCTTTCCTGGCATTGCAGCCTTTTAGAAAGAATAAGAGCCGCGTTAGAAAACAATGGCTATAAGGATTTTTATATTAACGCCAGAACCGATACGTATTTACAGAAACAAAATCCGCTTCCAGAAACGATAGAACGGGCAAAAGCATATGTGGAGAGCGGTGCCAGCGGAGTTTTTGTACCGGGTTTAATAGAAGAAGTGGAGATTAAAGCCATCACGAAGAATGTCAGTGCCCCGCTCAATGTCTTATCTTTACCGGGACTGACCAATTGTAATAAGCTAGAAGAATTAGGTGTGAGGCGTTTTAGCTTTGGAAATGCCCTGTCTGATAAAGTGATTGCATATATAGAAAAGAATGCACGTGAACTGGCAGAGTCTAGGGATACTGCCATCTTGTATAATAACTAGCAGAAACGCAGGAAGGAAGTGGAGTTAATGGCGGCGAATATCAATATGTCATTTGAAGAGATGTGGGAGAAAATCATTGCTTGTGATCGCAAATATGATGGCTTATTTTATACAGCAGTCAAAACAACGAAGATATATTGCCGCCCTTCCTGCAGATCGAGAAAACCCAAAAAAATAAATGTAGAATTTTACGCAGAAAAGAATGTAGCGGAAGAATCGGGTTACCGCCCCTGCAAAAGATGCCAGCCAGAAGTGGAGCAATCGCCGCATATTGCCCTAGTCAGAGATATTATTACATTCCTGGTCAATCACTACAAACAAAATCTGGCATTAAAAGACATAGCGGATCAAATCGGTTTAAGTCCCTTTTATCTTGAGCGCTTATTTAAACAGGAAACCTCTGAAACTCCGCGTGCTTATTTAGAAAAGATTCGTATCGATAAAGCCGCCCACCTCCTTAAAAGCACTTCGCTGACAAATTTGGAGATTTGCTATGAGGTGGGGTTTCAAAGTCCTTCCAATTTTTACAAAGTGTTTCGAAGCCTGAAAAACTGTTCCCCGAGTGAATATCGGAAGGAATTCCTGAATGAATCGGACCGTTTATGAAGCGTATATGGATATTTATCCTGTCATAATGCTCCATTTCAGTATGAGAAAATGACAGTGTTAAAATTATTTAAACATTTCAAAAACAACCGAGTTCCCTAAAATACTCGGTTGTCTTCGTTTACTTATTTCTATAGGCTAATCTCCTCAATAAAACTTCCAATGGTCCATTCAAATCCTTTTTTTCCAATCTCCAAGCCAATAGAAGAGAAAGACACCATATTCCCACAGCAATAACCGCTGCAGTACCATTGCTTACACGGCCACCTAAATCAAGAGCCACCGGCGATAAAAAGAGGACAAGCATCGTCTCGTTCCACACATAGAAGGTTAATGAGCGCTTCCCTAAAGCCATTAAAGAAAGGGTAAGACTCCCAGGCTTTTTTACCTTGGTCCCAATGATCCCGAAAATCGCGGCATATGCCAAGCCTCCTGCAATTCCTGTTAAAATGTGTAAGCCGTTCATCAAACCAGCTGTAAATGGACTTGGATGCCATAAGGTCCCCAGCAGCGATAAAGGCAGTGCCCCTAATAAAGAAACGGTTAATCCTAAAACGGTAATCAAATAAATGATTTTTAAATGCTGCTCTGGCTTGATTAATAACTGATACCTGGCGATCCACATGCCGAGCAGGACGGAAGGGAGAACCGGGAACATTAAATGAATGAGAATAGGAATAGAAGGAAAAGTATATAGGCCTATCAAAGCTGTGCCAAGGTAGGTGTCTGCGGCTGAAACCTCTGGAGGGAAACCATAGCCTCCGATTTCCAGCATGTTGAAGCCCCACATGATTGGGCCAAAAATTATATAGAATAAGGTGATAAAAATAAAGGTTCGAATCAGTGTCTTGATTTCACGTGCTAAAAGCCAGCTGACGAGCAGCCCTGCTGTCCCGTAGGCCATAAGAATATCCTGGCCTCCAATGATGACAGCCAAAACAATCCCAAATAGAATCAAATACCAGGAACGCCTTCTTATCGTCTTAATGGCTTCTTTTTCTCTTATTCCTTTAGATATTCGACTGTCAAATGCAAGAACAAGCCCATATCCGAATAAAACGGCAAACATCGCCCTTGCTCTATTATCAATAAAAAATTGGCCCAAAAAATTAACGATTTGGTCAAGGAAGGTAACAGCCTCTACTCTTTGCATAATCCCGGGTTCAGAGGTATACAAATAGAGGGGGGCATGGGCAAGTGCAATTAGCAGAAGCATCGTACCTCGTGCTAAATCCAGTGAAACAGCACGTTTTTTTGGACCAGCTGTTCTCATGCTCGATTGATTGGACATGCTGATTTTCTCCTTTGTCTTATATATATACGCCTTGCTTGATTCTTTATTTTGCAGGTCGATTAAACAATAAGCTTCCCAATCATTTTAATAAGCCCTATAGGGATAGGTGAGTTTACTTTAAGCATTCTTTCTTCTATGGCTAAAATCAGTGAAGCAAGCTATTCCGGTTTAAAGGGCTGAGTAAATTCAGCCATTTGCTGGCCTTCCATTTAATCCATAATAAGAGCTTCCTCTGTCCCTTTGTCTGCCATCCGGTAATAAGGAACCTGTTCATTTCGAGCATTAAAGGCAATTTCAATTAAGGCAATTAAATAGTAGGTCGTATTTAAATTTATGTCAATTGCATAAGATAGTTGGCAAAGTGCAGTTAAATAATAAGGGAGAAGCTGGCACTCCATATAGCCAATATATTATTGTCCCATAACCATTGCTTATTCCCCTTTTCCGGATTATAGTGTATACGAAGGATAAGTCATTACAAAACCTATATATATCTGAAAGGTTTATATAAAGGAGAAGAGTATATGTTAGCAGCAACGAACAGCTTCAGAATTGAAAAAGACTTCCTGGGTTCTAAGGAAGTTCCGGTTGATGCCTATTACGGTGTTCAGACGCTTCGCGCGGTTGAGAACTTTCCGATTACAGGCTACCGGATCCACCCGGAGTTAATCAAGGCAATGGCAATGGTGAAAAAGGCTGCGGCCTTGGCGAATATGGAGGTTAAGCGCCTTTATTCAGGCATTGGAGACCCGATCGTACAGGCAGCTGATGAAATGATTGAAGGACTATGGCATGATCAGGTTATTGTTGACCCGATCCAGGGTGGTGCCGGGACGTCCATTAATATGAATATTAATGAAATCCTTGCAAACCGTGCGATTGAAATTATGGGCTATGAAAAGGGAGATTATTCTCATTGCAGCCCAAATACCCATGTCAATATGTCCCAATCGACGAATGATGCCTTCCCGACTGCAATGCATATCTCTGTATTAAATCTGCTGGATCAGTTAATCCCGACCATGGAACATATGCATTCCGTTTTCCTTGAAAAATCAAAGGAATTCAACCATGTAATTAAAATGGGACGGACTCATCTGCAGGATGCGGTTCCAATCAGGCTTGGCCAGGAATTTGAAGCTTACAGCCGTGTCATTGCGCGTGACATTAAGCGCATTCAGCAATCCAAACAGCACTTATATGAGTTGAACATGGGAGCAACAGCTGTTGGAACAGGGCTAAATGCCATCCCTAAATACATTGACTTGGTAGTGAAGCACATTGCCGACATCAGCGGTCTGCCATTTACAGGGGCTGATCATCTTGTAGATGCCACGCAGAATACGGATTCTTACACGGAAGTTTCCGGAGCCTTGAAAATCTGCATGATCAATATGTCCAAAATCGCGAATGATTTGCGTCTAATGGCGTCTGGCCCAAGAGCCGGCCTTGGGGAAATATCGCTTCCAGCAAGACAGCCGGGTTCTTCCATTATGCCGGGGAAAGTAAACCCTGTTCTTCCTGAGCTGATTAACCAGGTGGCATTCCAGGTCATCGGAAACGACCATACCATCTCTCTTGCTTCAGAAGCAGGACAGCTTGAACTGAATGTCATGGAGCCAGTCCTGATCTTTAACCTTCTGCAATCGATCAGCATTATGAACAATGCTTTCAGTACGTTTACTGAGCATTGTGTAAAAGGAATCGAAGCCAATGAAGAGAGATTAAGGGAATACGTTGAGAAAAGTGTGGGCATCATCACAGCGGTAAACCCTCACCTTGGCTATGAAGTCGTATCAAGAATCGCGAGGGAAGCCATTTTAACAGGCTCTCCAATCAGGGAACTATGCCTGAAATATGATGTGCTGACAGAAGAAGAACTGGATTTAATTCTCGATCCATATGAGATGACAGATCCTGGCATCGCAGGCGCTGCGCTGCTGGAAAGAGACTAAACTAAAAACGCTTGCCCCCTATGCTAAGCAGCTGGCGGGGGCAAGCGTTTTTTCTTCTCTATTAATTTAGCTCAGGCGCCGCTTTATTCATTCCAATTTGTGTGGAAGGTTCCTTCTAAATCAGTCCGTTCATACGTATGGGCACCGAAGTAATCACGCTGTGCCTGCAGCATGCTCGCATTGGAGTTTCCTGTCCGATAGCTATCGTAATAGGAAAGAGATGAGCTCAAGCACGGTAAAGCGATGCCGGATTGAATGCCTTCGCAGACAATTTTACGCAGTCCGTTCTGATAGTCCCTGATTCTTTCTGCAAAGTAAGGGGAGACTAACAAATTGGCCAGGTTAGGCTGCTCTTGGTAGGCCTCGCTTATGACATTTAAGAATTCCGCACGAATGATGCAGCCGTCGCGGAAAATCAGGGCAATATCCTTCAGAGGCAGATTCCAGCCATACAGTTCGGATGACATTTTATATTGCGTAAATCCTTGCGCATAGGCGCATACTTTTCCCATATATAAAGCTTGTCTGATGTATTCAATCCACTCTTCTTTTTCGAGGGCTGTCTGATTCTTCTCTGGACCTGTTAAGAATGTTTCTGCTGTCACACGCTCTTCTTTTAAAGCAGAGATATAACGGGCAAATAAGGATTCTGTGATGATCGAGGTTGGAATTCCATTATCGATGGCTTGCAGGCTGGTCCATTTTCCGGTTCCTTTTTGCCCTGCTTTATCGAGAATGACATCGATTTGCGGCAGCCCTGTACGCTCATCCTTTTTCCTTAGAATATCTGCCGTGATTTCGATTAAATAGCTCTTCAGCTCGCCTTGATTCCATGTTTCAAAAATATCAGCGATTTCCTCAACTGATAATCCTAATTTATCTCTTAAAAAGGTATAGGCTTCGGCAATTAGCTGCATATCCGCATACTCAATTCCATTATGTACCATTTTAACGAAATGGCCTGCCCCTTTTGGTCCAATATAGACACAGCAAGGAACACCATCAACCTGTGCAGCTATCTTCGTAAGAATAGGAGCGGCTTTATCATAGACCTCTTTGTCTCCGCCAGGCATGATGGAAGGTCCTGTTAAGGCACCGACTTCACCGCCTGAGATTCCAATTCCTAAATAACCAATTCCTTTTGATTTCAGTTCATCATATCTTCTTCCTGTATCTTCATAATGTGAGTTTCCGCCATCCATGATGACATCACCTTCTTCAAGGAAGGGGATCAAGCTGGAGATAACAGAATCAATAGCTTTCCCTGCGGTAACCATTAAAAAGATTTTTCTTGGTGTTTCCAGGGAATTTACAAAATCCCCGATTTCGTAATAAGGGTTAATGGTTTGCCCATCCAGTTTTTGTACAAGTTTATCGGTTAAGTCCCTTGTGTAATTATATACTGCCACTTGCTCTCCGTTATTGGCCATGTTTAAAGCGATATTGCTGCCCATTACTCCTAAACCAATAACACCAATTGTATTTAACATAGTTCTTGCTCCCTTTTTCAGATTAATAGGCAATGGAACCCTCTCAGGAAGTAGGGTTCCATTGCCTTATATAGTTTATACAAATAAGCTTAGCAATAAAATAAATCCTAATCCAGCTACAGATATAATGGTTTCAAGCAAGGTCCATGTTGCAAACGTTTCCTTCATGCTTAAACCAAAGTATTCTTTGAACATCCAGAAGCCGGCATCGTTAACATGTGAAGCAACTAAGCTTCCTGCACCTGTTGCAAGTACCACTAATGCAAGATTAACATCTGATTGGCCCAGCATCGGAATGACTAAGCCAGCTGTTGTTAAGGCAGCCACTGTGGCAGACCCTAAGGAAATCCGCAGGATGGCAGCGATAATCCATGCAAGCAAAATCGGTGATAAGTTCGTTCCTTTGAATAGCTCTGCTACATAGTCACCAACACCGCCATCGATTAATACTTGTTTGAAGGCACCGCCTCCGCCAATAATCAAGAGCATCATTCCGATATGGGTGATAGCTGTTGTACAGGATTCCATCACATTTTTGATTGGAATCTTCCTTGCCAGTCCCATTGTATAGATGGCAACCAATAAGGAGATCAGCATCGAAGTGCCGGCGTCACCAATAAAACGGATTGCGGCCAGAATACTATTATCTTCAAATCCCAATGTTTTTTGAAGCAATGTAATAATCGTTGCGATCGACATTAAAATAACAGGAAGTAAAGCCGTAAATACACTGATTCCAAAACCAGGAGTGTCTTCAAGCTTAAATGTTTTCTGCTCGCCTAAAGAGGCGATGCTCCCGCTTTTTGTAAATGATTCAGGGACTAGCCTTTTTGCAATTTTTGTAAATACCGGTCCAGCTAAAATCACGGTAGGAAGAGCGATGATAAATCCATAAAGCAGTACTTCACCAATGTTTGCGCCAAATTCACCCGCAATGACAGTTGGCCCCGGGTGAGGGGGCAGGAATCCGTGTGTGACAGATAGAGCTGCTGTCATTGGAATACCAAGATACAAAATGGATATCTTCAATTCTCTTGAAATGGCAAATACGATTGGAATTAATAATACAAGTCCTACTTCAAAGAATAATGCTACACCAATAATAAATGATGCTGCCACTACGGCCCATTGAATATTCTTTTCACCGAATTTGTTCACAAGGGTCATAGCTATTCGCTGTGCGCCTCCAGAGTCGGCGATCAGTTTGCCTAACATGGCGCCAAGTCCAAATATAAGCGCCAAGTGACCCAGCGTTCCCCCTAATCCTGCTTCAATGGTCTTTACAATTTGATCCAGCGGCATTCCGAGTGCTAAAGCAACACCAAATGAAACAATGATTAATGAAATAAAGGTATTTAATTTTAAGCCCATTATTAGTATTAATAAGGCAATGATTCCAATTCCAACTATTACTAATGGCATTGTAAACTCCTCCTGTTAGTTATGCAGTTATGCTGTACTAATCTTCGCTGATAATTTGCAATCGCTGAGTAATCATCCTCTAACGTTCTTGATAAATGAATGAAAATCGGCAGCAATTGTCGATATTCTTTTACTGCCGTTTCTTGCGGTGTATGTTTATAGGTATCGCCCACCATTTCAGAAACGGCTTCAAAGGAGTCGATTTTTCCTGTGGCATATAATCCTAAAATACAGGCACCAAGACATGAACTTTCATAGCTTTCAGGTATGACAACTTCCGATTCAAAAATATCGGACATCATCTGTCGCCAGATCTCAGATCTTGCGAATCCTCCTGTTGCTTGAATACGGGTTACCGGGCCGTCCATGCATTCAACTAATGCCAAGTACACGGTGTATAGATTATAAATGACGCCTTCCAGCGCTGCCCGAATCATATGTTCCTTCTTATGTGACATGGTTAATCCGAAGAAGGATCCGCGTACGTCCGGGTTCCATAAAGGAGCACGTTCACCTGCCAGGTAAGGATGGAATAGCAAGCCGTCTGCACCTGGTCTTACGCGTTCTGCAATTTTTGTTAATACTTCGTACGGATCAATGCCTAATCTTTTGGCAGTTTCGATTTCTGAAGAGGCAAATTCATCCCGGATCCAGCGAAGAACCATCCCTCCATTGTTTACCGGTCCGCCAATCACCCAATGCTTTTCCGTTAAGGCATAACAGAAGATTCTACCTTTTTCATCCGTCTGCGGCTTGTCAATAATGGTCCGTATGGCACCGCTTGTCCCAATGGTGATGGCAATCTCACCTTTTCTAATCGCATTAACACCCAGATTCGAAAGCACTCCATCACTTGCGCCAATCACAAAAGGTGTTTGAGGATCGATGCCCATTTGTTTAGCTAATTTAGGATTGCAGTTCTTGAACATCTTCGTAGTGGGCACAAGTTTGGATAATTGTGCGGGAGTGACTCCTGCAATCGCTAGTGCCTCCTCATCCCAATCCAATGTTTTAAGATTCATCATTCCCATGCATGAAGCCAGTGAATAATCGACAACATATTCATCAAAGAGCTTCTTAAAGATATATTCTTTAATGCCAATATACTTTTTTGTTTTGCTGGCGATCTCAGGGCGTTCATTCACAATCCAGGCGATTTTGCTTAACGGTGACATAGGATGAATAGGCGTTCCAGTCCGTTTATATACCTCATGTCCATTCAATTCATCCTTAATTTTGCGTGCCCATGCTTCGCTGCGATTATCTGCCCAGGTGATGACTGGCGTAAGCGGCAGGTGATCTTCATCCATTGCGATAACACTATGCATCGCACTGCTAAAAGAGATAAAGGACAGGTTTTTATCCGAATGGTTTTCCATAATATTCGCTATGGACTGCAGTACAGCTGAAAAAATCTCTTCCGGGTTTTGTTCAGCTGTCGAAATATCCGGTGTGTACAGCGGATATCCAATATTCTCATGCTGAATAACTTCACCTTGTTCACTGAATAACACGGCTTTTGTACTGGTGGTTCCAATATCAATCCCTAACATATAGCTAGTCATCTTGTTGTTTAACCCCTTTAGATAGCATTTGTTGTGATCTCCATAAGTCGTCCACTTTCCCTTGAACATCATCAAAATTTTCGTGTAAAGACTTAATCATGAGGTCTCTGTCTTTTGTTTTGATTGCATCAATATATAGTTCATGGTTTTTCAATATCCGAGTAAGGTCTTCGTAATTTTCCTTGAATCGCACGCGCATGGACAAAAGAATGAAGCTTTCCATTACGGGCTTTAAATTATTCCAGATCAATGAGACGTATGAATGGCCAATAGATCGAATGATGATTTCGTGGAACAGGATGTCCTGATAAGAAAATTCATCAGCATCCTGATACTTAACAGCTACCTTCATCATTTCCAATACTTTGCTTAGTTCCATTGCTAATTCATTTGTATCCATACTTATGAGACGTTCAAATACGAACGTTTCGATCATTAGACGAACATCATAAATTTCTTCTATTTCTTTTTCTGTTAAGCCAGCAACAACAGCACCCGTTCTTTCTAATCGGATGATATTTTCAGATGCCAGTGTTCTTAATGCTTCACGGACGGGTGAACGGCTTACCGCAAAATCTCCAGCCAGTTTATTTTCTGAAAGCGTGGTACCGCTTTCAAATAAGCCTGCAATAATGCGCATTCTAAGCTCATAGGCTACGCGGTCACCAGCGGAAGCTTTAGATAGCCATTTTTGAGGATATAAGAATTCATTAGAATCGTTCATAACATCACCTTTATGAAATGACATTTGAGTATACGTGTATACTTGTATACAAGTATTATAAATGAAATTGGTGAAAATGCAAACGCTTTATTTGGCTCGTGTCGAATTTTGTCATTGCAGATACGCATCTCTGCTGGAAAGCGGTCAAATTGAGTCCGAAGTAGGCGCACCTACGGACAGTAGGAGCAGGAATCGGAGAGGTTGAGTCCGAAGTGGATGCAGCTTCAGACAGAAAGAGAGGAAATTGGAGGAAGTGAGTCCGAAGTTGACGGTTATTCGGACAGTAGAAGCAGGAATCGGAGAGGTTGAGTCCGAAGTAGGTGCACCTTCAGACCGAAAGAGAGGAAATTGAAGGAAGTGAGTCCGAAGTTGGCACTTATTCGGACAGTAGGAGTAGAAATCAGAGAGGTTGAGTCCGAAGTTTATGCAACTTCAGACAGAAAGAGAGGAAATTGGAGGAAGCGAGTCCGAAGTAGGCACTTATTCGTATTCGGACAGTGGGAGTAGGAATCGGAGAGGTTGAGTCCGAAGTAGGTGCTGACTTTAGACAGAATAAGGGGAAAACCGGAGGAACTCTGTCCGACCCCGTCTCCCCAGATGGTCTTCAAATGCTTTAATCAATAAAGTTTATACATAAGAAGTATTACTTGTACTGCCGAGTGCCGTATAGTTTTTCTTTAGTACCCTGCAGATTGTTCGTTTGCTTAGATCTAAATTGCACCATTCATAGATGTTTTGTGTGGTAAGCTTTCGTTCAGGAAAGAGGAGCTGGAACTCCTTTATATTCCGCAGAATCGCTTGTTCAATCTTTTCATTCCCTCCGCACTTTTTGCATACGAGGTCCTTGCTTTTAATAGTTAGCGGTAAAGATTGACAGGTTTTGCAATGCATCCCTTTTTTTAGCTGTTCAAAGTGATATTTTGGCCATACAGTAAATGGGTTTTTAGGCTGATGTAATGACATTAAATGTTGGGCTAGCTTCGTATGTCCATCATTTAATTTGGACGGAGTTTTATTCAGATCTTTTATAAAGCGGTTGACTTGGGTTGGAAGAACAATAGGTTGGTCCATCGGGGCTTGATATAAGGTGAATTCAGGGTTAATGAAAACGACGGAGGCTTCAACGGGGTAATTTTGCTTGAGAGTTTGGAGCAGCTGGCGGAGCAGGGCCGCACTTCTTTTTAATTGGTAAATGGGATTTTTATATTCCCTGCCGGCAGTCACGGTATAAAGCTTGTCAGATTCCAAGTACCAGTCTCCCTGGAAATTCTTTATTTCTAATAGATGGATCATACTCTCTGAAATAATCAGGGTATCAATTTGAAAATAGGAGTTGTTTACCTCCAATAGCAAATCATTGATAATCAATCTCTCTTCCTGGAGAATTTCTGCGAGATGGTCAAATTTCACCTCTCCTTCATAGCCTTTTTCAAGGTTTGAATACTGCAGCTTTTCCTTTTCAGTTAACTCCATTCGGGTGTTTAAATATCTTATAGACATTAATTCAACCGGCTCGGATCTTCTTTTAACTAACATCATTCACTTCCTTTCTTTGGCCTCTAGGTTTATTTTATTAGAAGTTTCTAAAATATCAAACAAATACTGGAGCCTTCTAAAAAACAATCTGGGTTTAAATCCTCTGCTTATTTATATTTACCAATTTTTAAGAAGTATTTAATACATTAAAGATTATTAAATGGAATACAATTCCAATGTTGCTATTGTTGTGAAAGTATGAATCCATGTACGTAAAAAGGAATTTTGTGTAGAAATTGAATAATCATAATAAACAGGAGGAATTAATTTGGAAAATACAGACCAGGCATCCTCACCGTTGATAAAAATGCGCAGAATCTTTGGTTATGGGGCCGCCATAGCGGTGACCCCTTATCTGCTGATTAAAATTGCCTGGACGTTTGGCCTCTTTCTTCCCACAGAGCAAATGGTCGATGTCAGCTGGCGGGGGATTAACGCAGTTACTGCGGTTGTCGCTGCGGTTGGTATCCTGCTGGCGATGGCGTTCTGCAGGCCGTGGGGTGAACGGCTGCCTGCATGGCTGGTGGCTCTGCCCATTTGGCTGGGTACCGGTCTTCTCGTTCCCATGCTGCTGCTGGCACCTGTCCTTGGCCCAGCCGCCATGGTCCTGGATCAGGAAGCAGGTGCCGCTGACTTCTGGGTTTACGAGCAGATCTTCGTTATGGTCTCGCTGGTCGGGGCCGGTATTTGCCTGCCTTTGGCTTTAGCAGGATATGCCAAGGCGCGGTGGCCAGAGGCGCTGGGTGGTCCAATCGACTGCGGGGAGGTGCCGGGGCACACCAGGCAGCTGCAAGTCACGTTTGGCAGACTCGTTGCAGCGGGATGCATTCTCCTCGGCACTATAAAGGTGTTCTGGGCTGCAGGAGGCACCCTTGGCATAGATCCAAGCATGCTGGATTCCCGTGATTTGTGGTGGCGCCTCTTGACGCTGAGTACAGGCGGCTGGGCATTAGTGGGTGCGTGGGGCCTATTAGTGCTGATCACCCGCCGCGGGTCGAGGAGGTTTCTGCCGCCAATGGCAGCGGCATGGATCTCGTCGGGCATGCTGTTTTCTTATAACCTCTTTTCCATCATTCGCCCAGATTTTCAGTCCAGCCCAGAATACCCTCTGGCACGGGTGCTGAGCACCGAGGCCGGTATTGTATTGGGCGTTATGATGGGGATGATTCTTCTCCTGGTTCTGCACGACCGGCGGCCAGCACTGATGAGGCAGGAGTAATAGGGGATATACTCGTCCTGCCTCACCAAGCTATTTCCTTTTCCCTTCATTTGTGTAAAATGATAATAGACTATTTTGGCCCGGGAGGATTTAGATGATTACCATAAAGGAAATTGCAGAAAGGGCGAATGTTTCTCGGACGACTGTTTCGAGGGTATTAAATGATTCCGGTTATGTGAGTGAGGATGCAAGGAAAAGGGTCCTGCACGTAATTGAGGAGACCGGTTATGTCCCAAGTGCCCATGCGAAGTCACTCCGCACGAAAAAAACAAAGGTTATTGGGGTTATTCTGCCGAAAATCAGCACCGAAACGTCCAGCCGTCTGGTTAATGGAATTGACGACGTATTGGCCAGGGAAGGCTATCAGATTCTCCTTGCTAATACTAATCTTCATGCTGAAAAAGAGATAGAATATATACGGCTCCTCAAAAGCAGGAATGTGGACGGCATGATTCTGTCGGCTACAAATGTGCAGCCTGAATTGATTCAGGAGATCCGTCAGCTGAAAATCCCTTTTATTATGGTGGGTCAGCATGCGGAAGAATTGACGAATGTGATTTTTGATGAATATCAGGCTGCGAGGGACATGGTTGGCCTCCTAATCAAGAAGGGATATAAAAAAATTGCTTTTATTGGTGTGGATGAAGCTGACCGTGCGGTGGGTTACCTCCGGAAAAAAGGATACCTGGATGCAATGAAGGAGCATGAGGTTCCGGTTGAAGAAAGCTGGCTGCAAAAGGGGATTTTCGATATAGACTCAGGCGCTGAGTGCATGAAGAGTATCATGGAATCTGCCGAAAATAAACCTCAAGCTGTTCTTGCTGTGACAGATCGTCTGGCAATTGGCGCTTTGCAGTATCTCAGGCAAAATGGATTCTCCGTTCCTGGTGATGTAGCGATTGCCGGAATGGGTGGGTCGGAGCTTTCTAAATATATTACACCAGGCTTAACAACCATCGATTTTTCCTTTGAAGATGCAGGCCGGGAGGCAGCCTTATTAATCCTTCAAAAGGTTAAGGGGGAGCACGGGCAGGAAATAACCAGAAAAATTAGATATAGACTTGTAGAAAGAGAAAGTATATAATAGATGTGTAATCGGTTTCATAAGGAAGATAATCGATTACACTTTTATTTTTGCTTTTATGGAATCGATTCCACACAGAACGTCCAATTTAAATGGTTATTTTTTTATCCAATGTGGAATCGATTCCACAAACATATGAAAATAGGGGTGAAGAGGATGTCTGAGTATCGTAAAATTGCGGAAGAACTAATTGACGCTGTCGGGGGCAGTGAGAATGTTCACTCAGTAGCCCACTGTGCGACCAGGCTGCGGATCATAGTGAATGATAAGGAAAAAATTGATCAGGAAAAGGTTGAAAGCATCAATAAAGTAAAAGGGGCTTTCTTCAATTCAGGTCAATATCAGATTATTTTTGGCACGGGAACAGTTAATAAAGTCTATGAAGAAGTATCCGGCCTGGACATTGAATCTATGTCAGCATCAGAGCAGAAAAAAGAAGCGGTTAAAAGCGGTTCTGCTTTCCAGAGGGCGATCCGGAAATTCGGGGACGTGTTTGTGCCGATCATTCCAGTCCTTGTCGCGACAGGACTCTTTATGGGATTGCGCGGACTGGTGATGCAGGAGGAAATTCTCGCTTTATTCGGCATGACGGCATCGGATGTGTCGGGAAATTTCATTTTATTTACGCAGGTACTGACGGATACGGCATTTATCTTCCTGCCGGCTCTTGTTGCCTGGTCAACCTTTAGAGTGTTTGGCGGGACTCCAATCATTGGTTTAATCCTAGGGTTGATGCTTGTGAGTCCTTCCCTGCCAAATGCGTGGGATGTGGCAGGCGGTAATGTTGAGCCGATTTACTTTTTTGGATTCATTCCGGTTGTTGGCTACCAGGCTTCTGTCCTTCCAGCCTTTATTGCCGGGATTATCGGGGCAAAATTGGAGAGGGTCATTCGAAAACGGGTGCCGGATGCATTGGATCTGATTATTACCCCGTTCTTAACCCTTCTGATCATGATTGGATTATCGCTTCTGGTCATTGGGCCGTTGTTTCATATGGTGGAGCAAGGCATCCTGGATGTTACTACGACTGTGCTCTCATGGCCGTTCGGGATCAGCGGCATTCTTATCGGTGGTCTTAATCAGCTTATCGTTATCACTGGTGTTCATCATATTTTCAATATGCTGGAGATTCAGCTATTGGCTCAGTATAAAAGCAACCCTTACAACGCAATTGTTACATGTGCCGTTGCAGCCCAGGGGGGTGCAACTTTAGCAGTCGCTTTAAAAACACAATCAGCCAAATTAAAGGCTTTGGCTTTCCCGTCTGCTTTATCCGCATTTTTGGGAATAACCGAGCCGGCGTTGTTCGGTGTCAATCTGCGGTACGGCAAGCCGTTTGTCATGGGACTGATTGGCGGAGCTGCCGGCGGGTTCGCTGCCTCTCTGCTTCAGCTGAAAGCGGCAGGAATGGCAGTTACCGTTATTCCAGGCACCCTTCTTTACTTAAATGGCCAGGTTCTGCAGTACATCCTAGTCAATGTGATTGCCATTGCAGTGGCCTTTGCCCTGACTTGGATGTTTGGCTACTCGGATAAGGCAAGGAAAGAAGTGGAACAGGGACAGTAACAGAAATTTCAACAGCAAGGATGTTCTAATATGACTGAAATCGATTTTTTCAAGAAGGCCAGCGAAGAAGCAGAGAGAAATAGGCATTTGGTTCAGCAGGATCCTTACCGGTTGAAGTATCATCTTATGCCGCCTGTCGGCTTGCTGAATGATCCCAATGGCTTAATCCAATTCAATGGTGTTTATCATGTCTTTTATCAATGGAATCCGTTTGATACTGCACATGGTGCCAAGTATTGGGGGCATTACACTTCCAGGGATCTCGTCCATTGGAAGGAAGAGCCAGTCGCGCTGGCTCCGGATCAGTGGTATGACCGGAATGGCTGCTATTCCGGAAGTGCGATAGAGTATGAGGGAAAGCTTTATCTCTTTTATACAGGAAATGTGAAGACGGAGGATGGCAGGCGTGAGACTTATCAATGTCTTGCCGTATCAGAAGATGGCATCCATTTTGCCAAAAAAGGTCCTGTCCTGGAGCTGCCGGAAAGGTATACCGCTCATTTCCGCGATCCGAAGGTCTGGGAAAAGGATGGGCATTTCTATATGGTAGTTGGAGCTCAGACGCCCAATCAGGAGGGTGCGGCTGTCCTGTTTGCTTCGAAGGATTTATACCATTGGGAGGAACAAGGCAAGATTGCCGGCGCATCGATGAATGGTCTAGAAGACTTCGGCTATATGTGGGAATGTCCCGATCTATTTGAATTAGATGGACAGGAGATTTTGCTTGTTTCACCGCAGGGGCTTGAGCCGAGCGGGTTTGAATACCATAACCTTTTTCAATCAGGGTATTTTGCCGGAAAGCTTGATTACGAAAAAGCGATATTTAAACATGGTTCCTTTGTTGAGCTGGATCGCGGCTTTGATTTTTATGCACCGCAAACGTTTAAAGACGATTCCGGGAGGCGGATTCTTTATGGATGGATGGGCATGACAGATGAAGACGAATCCAGCCAGCCAACTGTTCCTTATCGCTGGATCCACGCATTGACCATGCCAAGAGTGCTTGAAATGATAAACGGGAGGCTCTTCCAGAAGCCTGTAAAGGAATTAAAAAAGCTTCGCAAAGATAAGATGGAGCTCCAAAATATAGAGATTAATGGAGAAAGCCTGCAACTGGACGGATTAAGTGGGAAAACGGCCGAACTGATGCTGGAATCCTTGAAGAATGTAAGGGGAATGTTCAAAATTGATTTCCGGAATGAGGCTTCTCTTACTTATAATCCGGATCAAAAGGAAATCCAGCTGCAAAGAAGAAATGTAAAAACAGGAATGCAGGAGTCAAGAACCTGCAAAATTTCAAGTCTATCCAAACTGCATGTATTTATGGACCAGTCTTCACTGGAAATTTTCATAAATGGCGGAGAGGAAGTCTTCACACTACGATATTTTCCTGATCCGGAGGATGAAACGATTTTCTTTAGCGGGGATGCAGGCTTTTCGGTATCCATGTGGAATCTTGAGAATAAATAACTTTTTTAAATGAGGTGTACTATGAAAGGGGTTCTATGTTTAGGGGAAGCTCTGATTGATTTTATTCCCCTGGATTCTGATAATTCTACCTATCAAAAGGCTCCGGGCGGGGCACCGGCTAATGTTTCGGTAGGAGTGTCGAAGCTTGGAGGGAAGGCCGCCTTCATTGGAAAAGTCGGAGACGATGTGCTCGGTCGCTTTCTCAAGGATACCTTGAAGGGGTACGGGGTCCATACACAATATATGAAACTGACGGATGAAGCGCGGACAGGTATTACGTTTGTGACGTTAGAGCCCTCTGGTGAGCGGGATTTTAGTTTCTATATTAACCCAAGTGCAGACAGTTTCCTGAATAAAGATGAGATTGACTGGTCCATTTTTGAAGAATATAAGATTTTTCACTTTGGCTCAATCTCACTGATTCATGAGCCATCGAGGACTGCAGCCCTTCAAGCAGTGAAGAGGGCCAGGGAAATGAATATGCTTATTTCCTATGACCCAAATCTCCGCTTAGGATTGTGGGGTTCCGAGGAAAGGGCAAAAGCAGAAATTATGGCGACTCTCCCCTATGCCGATATTCTAAAAATTTCGGAAGAAGAACTCACCTTTTTAACTGGATGCAATGATATGGAAGAAGGAATATCCCGGCTTCCTGAGAATCAGCTGACAATCGTTACGCTGGGCAGTGACGGCTGCATCTTCCGTTATAAAGATGAGATTGGAAAAGTTCCTGCATTGCTATACAAGGTGGTGGATACCACCGGTGCCGGAGATGCATTCGTTTCCGGTCTCCTTTATTGCATAAATGAATCTCCTAAAGCTTTAGAGGAGCATTCGCATGACGAGATGGCCTTCATGATTCGCTTCGCAAATGTGTCAGGGGGCCTGGCCGTCACAAGGAAAGGTGCTATGACCGGTCTTCCCTGCCTGGATGAAGTGCAGGATATCTTAAAAAAGACATAAATTTACCAAACAGCAGACAAACCTTCCAATACTGGAACCGTTTTGTCTGCTGTTTTGCTTCCGAAAACCCCCGCGCCGCTTTCTAATTTGTCTAAAATAGTATATAATTATCAGATAATACTAGCTATCTTACCCGATCAATCATTATAATAGAATAGAATGTGTATTTTGTGTGACGGAAAAGGTGTGTCCTTGGGTGATGCCTTTCGAGTGGTGACACCTGAGCAGAGAGCCTGCAGTTTTTGGCAAATATCTGGGATAAGGAAGGTTTAAAATGAGCAGCGTACAGAACAAAACAGACGTTATCTTAATTGGTGCCGGAATCATGAGCGCGACTTTGGGGTCTTTACTGAAAGAGTTAGCACCTGAGTGGGAGATCAAAGTGTTTGAGAAGCTCGCTAGCGCAGGAGAAGAAAGCTCTAACGAATGGAATAATGCAGGGACGGGACATGCTGCATTGTGCGAGCTTAACTATACATCTGAAAAATCTGATGGATCAATAGATATCACTAAAGCGATTAATGTAAATGAACAATTTCAGCTATCCAGACAGTTTTGGGCTTATCTTGTAGAAAACAACCTGATTCGCAATCCGCAGGACTTTATTATGCCAATCCCTCATATGAGCTTTGTTCAGGGGGAAAAAAATGTATCGTTTTTGAAAAAACGATTGGAAGCGCTGTCAGCTAATCCTCTGTTTCAGGGCATGGAATTTTCCGATGACCCTGAAAAGCTGAAGGAATGGATTCCGGTGATGATGGATGGCCGCACTTCGGACGAACCAATCGCAGCCACCAAAATCGACTCTGGAACGGATGTCAACTTCGGTGCGTTAACACGCATGCTGTTTGACCATTTAAAGAGTAAAAATGTCAATGTCCATTATCAGCACAGCGTAGAGGATTTGAAGCGTGCTGGCGATGGATCATGGAATGTAAAAGTGAGAAATATGGAAAGCGGCACAACCGAAAACCATCAGGCGAAGTTCGTATTTATCGGCGGAGGCGGCGGAAGTCTGCATCTGCTTCAGAAGACGGGCATCCCTGAATCCAAGCATATAGGCGGATTCCCGGTAAGCGGACTGTTCCTCGTCTGCAACAAACCGGAAATTGTCGAGAAGCATCATGCAAAAGTGTACGGAAAAGCCAAAGTAGGTGCACCTCCAATGTCCGTGCCGCATCTGGATACAAGGTTTATTGATAACAAGAAATCCCTGCTGTTCGGGCCATTTGCCGGCTTCTCGCCAAAGTTCTTAAAGACAGGCTCCAATATGGACCTGATCAAGTCTGTTAAACCGAATAATGTCATCACCATGCTGGCAGCTGGTGCAAAAGAAATGGGGCTGACAAAATATCTGATTCAGCAGGTCATGCTATCCCATGAACAGCGCGTCGAAGAATTGCGCGAGTTTATCCCTAATGCACAGAGTGAAGACTGGAGTGTCGTGGTCGCAGGCCAGCGTGTGCAGGTTATCAAGGATACGCCTGCCGGAAAAGGAACCCTGCAATTCGGCACCGAGGTAGTCAGTGCCTCAGATGGCTCGGTTGCTGCCTTGCTCGGAGCTTCCCCGGGTGCTTCAACTGCCGTTAACGTCATGCTTGAAGTATTGCAAAAATGCTTCCCGCAGTATATGGAAGAGTGGCATTTTAAAATCAAGAAAATGATTCCGTCCTACGGCATGTCACTATCCGAGAACCCTGAGCTGTTCCGTGAGATTCATGAATCAACGGCGCAAGTGCTGGGACTGAGCGAAGCAGAAAATCAAAAAGAGCTGGCCTATAACTGATCTTAACCAGATAGAACCTTTGACCCTAAATGCGGGTTGAAGGTTCTTTTTTATATGATGAAAAACCAGTTTTAAAGCCTCTGCAACCTATGCGTGCGGCCCCCGGCAACCATTCCTGTCTTTACTTTTGGCCAAAAAATTCACCATAATGGGAGTATCGATTTGCAGAAAGGTGATTGTGAATATGATTTTTGCCGAGAAGCTTAAAAAGGAGAGGAAAGAGAAAGGATGGTCACAGGAGGATCTGGCTGAAAAGCTGTTTGTGAGCCGTCAGTCTGTTTCCAAATGGGAAAATGGGCAGAACTATCCCAGCATTGAAATTATTATTAAACTGAGTGATCTGTTTGGGGTTACGATTGATGAATTATTAAGGAGTGATGAGGAATTGACGGAGAAAGTGATAAAGGACAGCAGGCAATTAGCGTATCCAAGATTGAAAGTATTTTTTGATTGTTTATTTCTGATAGGATCCGCTATGCTAATCATTAAACTAAGCATTTTAGGCCTTAATCATTTTACTGAATTAGAGATCCCTATTCGCGGATCGTTTTTCTGGAATTTCGGTCCTTTATTCTTAATGCTGGGCGGCGCAATTTTCTCTGACACATTGAAAAAGAAATATAAAAATGAGTAACGCAACCCTGCATTCTTGTGCATGGATTGTCGGGCCGCACCCTGCAGCTCCTGATATTCTGTAGATAAGAGGAGGTCATTGAAATGGATTTGCTGCAAAATATGAATCGGGCGATGAGGTATATTGAAGAACATTTAACGGATGAAATCGACTTCAAAGAACTAGTAAAGATTGCGTTTTGCTCAGAATACCATTTTAAACGAATGTTTTCCTTTCTTGCAGGTGTAACGCTTTCGGAGTATATCCGCAGGAGACGGCTGACATTGGCGGCCTTCGATTTGAAGGATAAGAATGCCAGGGTCATTGATGTATCGTTCAAATATGGGTATAGCTCGCCTGATTCGTTTACGAGGGCATTCCAGCAGCTTCATGGCATCACTCCTTCAGAAGCCAGGAGCAATGGCCACGCTCTTAAGGCTTATCCGCCGATGACCTTCCATTTATCTATAAAGGGAGGAAATGAAATGAACTATCGTATAGAAGAAAAAGATGCCTTTCGGATTGTAGGCTTAAAAAAGCGGGTGCCGATTATTTTTAACGGTGTGAATCCGGAGATTGCGGCCATGTGGGAGAGCTTAGATGAAAAAATGATTCTTAGGCTCAAGAGTGTATCGGATACAGAGCCATTTGGCCTGATCAGTGCTTCAGCCAATTTTTCTGAAGGCAGAATGGAAGAAAAGGGTGAACTGGACCATTATATCGGAGCTGCCACTGCAAAGGAATGCCCGGAGGGGATGGCATCTCTTGAGGTTCCGGCCTGTTCATGGGCGGTATTTGAAGCAGTGGGTCCGTTTCCGGAAACGCTTCAGAATGTCTGGGGACGGATTTACTCAGAATGGTTCCCTTCATCATCTTATCAGCAAATAGATGGGCCGGAAATCCTCTGGAATGAAAGCAAAGATACCGCTTCGCCTACATTCCGCAGTGAAATCTGGATTCCGGTTATGAAAGAATAGGGCTCCTTACTATGGAGTCCCGCCCTTTTAAAATGAGTATTAAAATCCTGTCTAGCTTCACTGGGAAAGCATCAGCAGTCTAAACACCGCACGATTCAGCTATTAGGAGGAGCGCCCAGCCCCATGAGGTGTCAGGGGGGCAGGCGCTTCCGCTTTTCTATTCTTTCAGCCTATCCGGCAATCCCTGGATTGAGGACACGATTACATCAAGCTTGGCTTCGATCCGGTTCAGCAGAAAAAGCGTGACCACAATCGGGAAGCCGAGTTCGCTGATCAATGTGACCATCTGTTCCATCATGCATGCTCCTTTCTTTTTTACAAGCTATAAAAAAGGCCGGGTTCCAAAGAATCCGGCCTCATTCCCTTACACTAATTCATAATCTGTTACATTGCGTTCTATTAATCTAGCGCCTTTGGCAGAAACAAGGTCACCGCCATTTCCGTCAAATGCGTTCACTGCAATGATCTGTTCCATCACTGCCTTCACAGCTGCCGGATCAATCGGCTCCTTTGGGCTGTCAACCGATAATTTGGTTTCCTTGCCCAGCTCCGTTTCAAACGTCATTTCAAGTGTCTTCGCCATTCCCTTTCACACCTCCCGATTTGGTTATTTTCAATAAGAATTAGCCTAAAATATCGAAGCTGTCATTTCTGTTCAGCTCAGTCAGCGGGTAGCTTGATAATCCAGCGATTGCCTGTCCCACTGTGAAAAGCTGGTCCGCTGTAGCGGATTGCTTCACACTGTTGTAGGTTTTTGATTTGTAGACAGGCTTGCCCTGTCCGTTCAATCCTGTTTCAAAAACCAGGCGAAGCTTTGAATCAATGATGATTGCCTGTGCCATTCCTGCTCACCTCCCTTTCACCTTTATAATCGAAATGAAGGATGTAAAAAGACAGGATGCGGAAAAAATTTTTTAACAAATCAGAAAGCCTAAAATTTTGATGCCGATAACTGTCTAGCTCCACAAGGAAAGCAACGACAGTCTAATCACCGCATGATTAAAAGCGTCAGCTTTTAGGAGGAGTGCCTACCCCTTGAGGAGGCCTGGCCCCCAGGATGGAGGTCATGCAGGCGTTGCCACAGGACGTGGCGTTCTTAGTCTGCGTTGGCGCATCCGCTTTTCTTATTAATCTAGTGTGAACCACCAAAAAAGAAAAAAATGGACCACCCTAATAAAACTATCAATCTTTCTAAAACTAATAAAAATCAAAAGAATACTAATCGTTCCAAAACCGGACTTGATTACACCTTTACCAGTGATCGTGTTCCAAAAGCATTTGTAGAACTTGCATGTTACTTTATTCCGGAAGCAATGCAGATTGAAGAGTTCTGGAGAATGACAGCCATAGCCGCTTACAAGCACAATTGTGAACAAAATTTGAACGTGGTGCTGGACACAGCTATCCATGCTTTTAAACAGCTGATCCGGAAAATGAAAACCTGTACAATCGCCCGTCCTATCGCGTATTTCTATGGAATTTTAACAAGAAAATTTGAAGAGCAGGTCTTTACCGTTCATGAAACGGAAAGAAAAAACGGATCCCAGTCCAGCAATTTGTATGTATTTAATCGTTTTCCCAAACCGAGGCTTGCGGCCTTGGCTGTCATTCTTTTAAAAGTGGAGCGGGAAATGCCATTGCCGCAGTATTCCGCATGAATGGCTTTTAAAACGGTCCCGATCTTGGCATTGGAAACACCGGGAACCTTCGCGGCAAAACGAACAAGCCGTTTAGCCCAACAAGTTCTCCCTTCGAAAACTCATTCTTATGTACAGCAAGCCACATTTCCAGATGGGCATTAAATTCCTGCAGATCTTTAAATTGAGAAAATTGTCCAAATTGGTCCACACTTCCTGATTTAAGATTCATATCTTTGCACCGCCCTTTCATCTCTGATAATCGAAATGAAAGAGTGGAAAAGGCAGTGTGATTGGTAAAAAATGTGACAGAATGGTGAAAACTCTTATACCTGTCTCCCTGCTGGCTGTGGCGGCTGTTCGAGCCATTTTTGCTTTATGGCAATCAGCAGGCCTTTTCCGTAAAAGAGGGACATGTCTTTGGAAATGCTCAGCAGCTTTATGACAATATCGGATCTTAGGCTGGAGGTCAGTGCCTGGCTGATCATGGTGAAGCAGAAGATGCCGAGACAAGTATTTACAAAAAACAGCATGATCTTCTCGGAAAATGGAGGGGTGTCCACGTCAAAAATTTGATAATCTCCCGATGAGGACAGCGGAATATGCTCATTTTCCATAATGTCTCGGAGGGAAGATAATACTTTCTCAATCAAATCCCTTCCTTTGCTGAAATGGTCTTTCATTTCATTGCTTTCAGCAATAGTACTGAAGGTAACAAAGATCATTTTCGAGAATTGGGCTCTGTGAATAATTCTTGATATATTCGCTATTTCAGGAGCATTCAGCGGTCTGGAACCGCCCTTGAACCCATTGAGGTATTTAAGGCTGCGGGCAAAGTCGATCCGATCCTCCATCTTTAATTTCGGATGCTCTTGGTAAATGCCTTTAGATAACATCAAATCAACAATTTCATTCTGTATTTTTAACGTGAATTTAAGAGTAATCTCAAAATAATTCCGAATATCTTTACGGGTGCTTTCTGATAGGGCGCTTGGATATGTGCTCAATGAAAGCTGGGTGATATCATGACAAAAAAATAAAATGAAATGATCTGAAAATAATTTCTGCCCATTGATCCTTACATCCTTTTCAGTGAAGCCGCGGGGAACGGAGAGATTCTCTTTACTGAAAAAATCCTGGAGCTGCTTAAGGTTTTTCTCGGATTGATGCAGCAGTCTTCCAGCAATCTTTTTAATTTTCCGATCCTCTGCAGTTTGAAAAAAATAAGTAAAAAATTGCAGCTCCATGCTGTTTTTTAAATACGATGACCAAATATTTGAGATTTCAGAAACCGTCAGCTCTTTAGAAAGCACTGTCATCACTCCTTTTAGCCAAATTAATGATATAAAAATACCTTCAAGGTTCCTTTGCTGTCTAAGGTAGCTAACAGAACATTATTAATTTCTGTCTGATAGAAACGTTCTAAATGGGCGATTAGCCATCTTTCATCCTTTTGCATGTTTTGCAGCTCTTTTTTATCCACTTTACCTTCCTTAATAATGGTTATAGGCATATCGAATGGTTCTGCATTTCTTTGCAGGAAAGCAGGTGTAATGGGTTCGTATTTGGGATCTAAAAAGAAGGAAATTCTCCCGCTTGCTTCCCATAGAGCCAGCGCTACCTTTTTTACATCTTCTACTTTTTTCTCCCGAAGTTCCTCCAGCAGCACATCAATAGAAATCCTTGCTTTGTTTAAGCCTTTGTATATGATTTCGCCATTCTGCACAATGATGATGGGCTTGCTGTTTACCAGTCTTCTGACTGCTGGCCATTTCAGGATACTGAATAAACTGATAAGGTAAAGGACCACGAGTACAATGGTTGTAACAATTGAACCCTTTAGTCCAAGCTCCTCATCTGATAAGGGATGGGCAATAATGTTGCCTATGACAAAAGCCATTACTAAGTCAAGGAGCCTTAATTGGGAAATAGCACGCTGCCCCAGCACTCTGACGACAATGACTAAGAAGAAATAAGCGATGATAGCCCTGAGTCCCCACTCCATAGCAGAAAGTGAGTGCTGACTCTGTAAAAAATCCATCTATGGCACATCCTTTAATGTAAAAAGTAAGCTTGCATAGTTCAGCTTTATACAAGTGTTTTCCTATCCAGCTGCAAATATTCAAAGGTGAGGAAGGTTTGTAAATTATTAACAGTACATATAAGGTTTGCCTTTTTGAAAAACTAAGCGAAAGGAGGTTATAAAAATGAAAAAACTCTTATTGATGCTTTTTCTATCTCTATCATTCGTAACGTTAACGGGCTGCGGAAACGATGAAAAGCCTGAGGAAGACGAACAGGTTGAAGATGTGGAAGAAGAGGATGAAATTGGTGATGGCGAAGTGGATGATGAGTAAGTGTTAGCCTGAAAAAAGGAGTGCCCATCCCGGGCACTCCTGTTCATGTAGAGGATAAACACAAAACAATGATCTTATAAGGTGTAGTCTGGGCAGGGATGCTTTTGGTAGACGGACCATAGATTACAACTAGGTCTCTGTTTGCGGGACTGCCGGTAAAGGCCTGCCCATTTGTCAGCACCATCTGGGTGTACGGAGAAACATTTAATTGCAGCTGGCCATCACTGCTGACTAGCTGGCTATTAAAATAGTCAGTTTTCACATTTTGGTGAGAAGTATGTTTTACGACCACTAGCGCACGGTATTGAGGAGGATATATCAGCGGAATAGGAGCATTGCCGTCATAATACCCGGTAATGATGTCACCTGCTGAAAGCATGGATTGATCTAAAACGTAAGTGGAGGAGGATACAATGAAATTGGCAGTTCCCCCCATTCCATTATCAACGGAAATGATTTTATGGCAGCCGTCTCCGTTAAAATCGGAGATCTGCGTAATGGTCCCGGTGAAATAGTGAAAATTGGTCATGTTCTTCCCCCGTTCTTATAAAATAAAGCCTCGGATTTAACCAATATATTAAAACAGCCTACTTTACGTTCCTTTGTAAATTTACAAAACATTACTTTTCATCCAATCTTTACATACAATTTACATTCGCTCTGTATAATTTCTTTTATAGGTCATTAGTATGATAATTTGGGGGTTTTGGATAAATGAAGAAACGGCTGAATAACTTTGCGGCAGCCTTCAGCCATAAGCTGAACCTGGGAACAAGATTATTGGCACTGTTTTTTACCCTGCTGCTGCTGTCGATAGCGGCAGTGGGAGTTAGTTCCTATCTTAAAACAAAGGACATGGCAATCAAAACAATTGAGGATAGATTGGCAAGAGAAGCGGAATTAATGGGATACATAGCGGAAAACTTAAAGTTTGTGTATGTCAGTGATGATTCGTACTTTAAGCAGCAGCTCGAGGCCAGTGTCCGTTCTCAGCAGAAAAAGCTGCAGGCAGATGGGATTGACTCTGATTTTTTCTATCTTTCAGATAACAAGATTACGCCTTTTAAGGTCAGCAGCAAGTCAGATGCCGCTTTTTCAAGGGGTACGATCAATGAGATCAGCACAATGAAAAATGGAGTCATACACATTGAGATGAACGGGACAGATTATACAGCGGCCTTTCAGGAGATGAAGGAAATTAGCGGCGTCTATGTAGTCCTCATCCCGGCAAAAGCGTATATGTCTGATGTGCATGCGATCGGGTATTTTATGATTGCAGCGATTGTGATCAGTTTATCGGCTGCTTCAGCCATTATTAGTCTTTTTGTAAGAAAAATAACGAAGCCTTTGAACTTATTAAGAAACACCATGCGGGAGGTTCGGGAAGGAAACCTGCAAAACACGCTTGAGATTCATACAGAAATTCCCGAAATGGTTTCTCTGCAGAAAAGTTATAACAGCATGATTGAACAAATGAGGAGCCTGCTGCGGGAGCTGACCGGCACAACGAAGGAGCTTGAGAGTACGGGCAATGAGCTGAAAGGATCATCCTTCAGCGCTCTTGAAAGCGGACAGCAGCTGGTATCAGCCATTCACCTCGTGAAAATGGGGGCAGAGCAAACCGCAGCCAGTTCTGAAAATAGTGCGTCCAGTTTTAAAGAAATGAAAGATAAGTTCGAAGACATGTTTTTACATATGCAAAGTGTAAACCGCAGCTCGGAGGTGATGAATGACTCTGCCAGGCGCGGCGGGAACAGCATCAGTGATCTGATCGCTGCCATTCATTCCTTTGGTTCAGAATTTGGAAAATTGACCCTGACAATAAAAGAGGTCAAAGACCATTCCTTAGCGATTACAAATCTTGTCGGAATGGTAAAGGGAATTGCTGAACAAACAAGGCTGTTATCCTTAAATGCTTCCATTGAGGCTGCCCGGGCAGGAGAGGCAGGGAAAGGCTTTGCCGTGGTCGCAGGAGAAGTCCGGAAACTGGCTGAGCAATCTGCAGGTGCCGCAGAAGATATCACTCGGGGAATAAGAAATATGGAGAATATAACACTCAGAGCTTCAGAGGAATTTGACCAGCTCCATACGGAGATAAAAGGCAATCTTGAAATGGCAGGCCAATCCAAAATATCATTGGACGAGCTGATGAAAGAGATTTCTAATGTAAGCGGAAAGCTCCAAACCATGCAAACGGAGCTGAAAGGCCTGGAAAAAACGCTTCCGCAGCTTGAACAGGGAGCTGAACAGTTCTCCTCTGTTTCACAGGAAACATTGGCCAGTGCAGAAGAGATGCTTGCTGCCAGCGTCATTCAAACAGGACAAATGGAGAAAACGGATAAAATTGGGATGAAACTCAACTCTCTGGCAAGGTCATTGTCTGAACTGACAAGCCATTATAGGGCATAGCAATTAGAAAAGCGTAAGGCGAGCTATAAAGGTCGCCGAATCCTCCAAAAGCTGCCCTGGAGGGTTGCGGAGTTAGGCGGTTAACTAATCTATTAAAAAAGTGAACCAGGCATTGGCTGCTTGGTTCACATCTGCTCTGTACGCAATCCGCTGCTTAACAAGAGGTTCATCATTTTTTCATTATTTTAATCCATAAGCCTTGATGATTTCCTGATTTACACGATTGCCTGCATCATCCCATGCACTGGCACGCAGGGAGACAGAGGTTCCCTTCTTATTTGGATGCTTGATTTCGGCGGACCAGCCATTGCCCTTAGAAACTAACTTTGCAGCTTCCCATGTCTTTCCTTCATCAAAAGACACCTCCAGGGCTGCTCCTTTTATTTGGCCGTTTTCCGGAGCATCGGTTATTTGAACAGCTGATAAATCAAGCTTAATCTTTTTACCGGCCGTGGAGTTGCCTGACATGTCAGTGTCCACTTTATAATCAATTGAAATCAGCGGAAGAGCAGTCTGGAATTCTCCTTGCTTCTGTGACCAGAATGTCCACTCCGTATGTGTACGGACTGATGTGTTCCAGCGCTCTGCATCACGGGCAGCATCACTTACGAGTTTGTACTGGGTTTTTTCTTCCGGAAATTCATTAAATAAGTAGAGTGCCTGGCCCTTTCCTTCTTTAACCAGGTTATCCCCTTGATATAGCTTTAATGTCTGATCGCCAGGGTAATTCATGTCAGCTCCCGTATGTCCAGGTCCTGAGTCAGCCCAGGCAGGAACATTTAATATCAAATTATTGCCTGAACGGTATGGAGCCCAGAAACCATCACCAAAACGAGGACGGACGACTGGTGAAAACCATTCTTCATTCAACGTTTGACCCGGTTTGTAATCCACTTTTGGCTGTCTTACTTCCCACTGGGCATCGAGAACACCAGCCTGGTGGTACCATGATGTGCCTTTTTGTGCCGATACCCACTCTGTTCTGACAGACGGAAGTGACAGGGTCTGCAGGAAGCCTACTCCGGCAAAGCTGTGCGCCAGAATATCGTACCTGAACTCAGCACCCGGAGCAGGACGGTCTGATTTATATTCAGAGTTGATTTTAACAAGGTCCTTCGATTTCGGAGAATAGTTTACCTCTTTAGGCACTGCCTGATGATGCATGTCCACCAGGTCATATAAGTAATCCGAGTCAGGTGTACCCTCGACTTTTAAAGTCAATTTGCCAGACTTGGCAGCTGCGATCAGCTCTTTGCCTTCAGTGCTGCTGATGCCAGCAATCGGTAGAGGGCTGTTGGAAAGTGAAAAATCTTCATTTTCTATTCCTACCCATTCACTAAGCTCCTGAGGTCCATCATTAACGGTAATCAATAGTTTTGCTCCTGCTGCTAACGCTGCTGCAGCACGTTCTGATCCTGTTAATTCATCACTGCGCTGCACAATTGCGGCTTTTCCTTTTACATCCAGATTTTCATAATCCTCTGGAGATCCATTTCCGGCATAGACAGCCTTCAAATTATACTTCCCATTCAGGAGAGTGCTGCCTGCCTGCGGGATATCATCCAATTCCTTTCCTTTGTAACCGATTGTCAGCATAGGTTCCGCCAGGCGCCAGCGCGTAGCCTGTGTGAATTCACCAACGTTAACTTTCTCTGTAGGTGCAGCGTACATTTTATCCACCAATACTGGCAAAATGTAAATGTCATTCACGTCGTTTCCATTTATGCTGCGGTAATATTCCATTTTCCGATAATTGGCTTCTGTCTCTTTTGGAACATCAACAGTAATCTCGTTGGCCTTGCGCGCATCCAGCATAACTGTCTGAGGTCCATCCAGGTTAATTTCCGGGTCGCCGACAAGTGCAACACCTGCATGATCTGTATCAGCATCAACGTCCATCATGGACATAACGGAATACGTTCCTTTCGGCAGCCGCAGCTCCTTCGTGCCTTCCACAGACATGAACTGAGGATCGCCAGTTGGTCCCAACAGGTAGAAGTATGCGGAGGCAGCTTCCCCATCCCGATCAACTGCCTTTATGGTAAGGGGATACCTTTCATCTTCTTTAATCATGCCTAAAGACGTATGGACAATCTTTTGGCCTTCTGCTGAAGCACTGATATGACCCTGATAACGGGAGCCAAAATCACCATTATTCGGGTCCAGTGTAACGGTGACCTCGGCAATTCCATTAGCTGGAACAGTCACTTTTTCTGATGAAAGCTTTACCATTCCGGCAGGAGCATCGGTGTCATGGCTATCTTTCATCGATATTGACAGATCCAATGTCACATCCTGGCCGCTATCGTTTGTATACGTAATGGTCTTCTCAGCAGGAACATCATTCTCATGAGGCCAGTCATAGAAGCCAAAGTCGAGGGAACCAGTGGCCCTTATATTACCAAGCACTGCAGCTTCAGCATCAAGACGGCCAGTTCCGCCTTCAAAAGGGCTAATGTCCTCCAGCTTCCTTGTGGTGCTCATCAGAGCTTCTTTAAGCTGTTCTCCGGTCCATTCAGGGTGGCGCTGGGAGAGAAGGGCTGCAGCTCCAGCAACATGAGGTGTTGCCATAGAGGTGCCATCCATGCTCATGTAAGAGCCGCTTCCCTGGTTCGTATATTGAGAACGTGCAGCCATGATTCCTACTCCAGGAGCAGTGAGATCAGGCTTTAATCCTGAGCTTCCAAAGCTAGGCCCTTTAGACGAGAACCAGGCAAGATTGTCGGACTTGTCTACGGCGCCAACAGTAAGAGCATCGTCAGCAGCTCCTGGTGATCCGATTCCTTCACTGCCAGTGTTCCCGGCAGCAATAACAAACAGGGAACCTGTTTCTTTACTAAGATTGTTTACAGCTTGAGCCATTGGATCCGTTCCATCGCTTGGTTCAGAACTGCCCAGGCTCATATTAACGATTTTGGCATTTTCAGCAGCCCATTCCATTCCATCAATAATCCATGAATCCTGGCCAAAGCCTTCATTACTCAGGACTTTTCCTACAAGAAGACGTGAGCCTGGAGCCACACCCTGATTCCGTCCTTCGGAGGCTTCCCCGGTCCCAAGCACTGTGGAAGCCACGTGTGTCCCATGTGCATGCATATCGGTTACTTCTTCTCCTGGAACGAAGCTCACTGCCTCATCCAATTGGCCTGCAATGTCCGGATGCTCTGGATCAATTCCGGTATCAAGAACAGCCACCTTTACGCCTGTTCCATCATAGCCGGATTCCCAAGCTGAAGGGGCTCCAATCTGAGGGACACTTTGTTCAAGAGAAGCTTCGACACGGCCATCCAGCCAGATTTTTTCAATCCCTGGAGCCAGTGCGGCTTTAGATTTCTTGGGGGTTTTGTTTGCTTTAGTAATTTCTTTCCAGAATCCCTTTGTTTCTTTCTTATCAGCTGTGACTGCTACACTATCTATGCTTTCAAGTACATGGGTTTTCTTTGAGCCTTTTGGGATTGGATGAGCAACAGCTGAACGGCCTTTAGATTCGGAATATTGAATGATGACCGGCAATTCCTTTTGATTCTCATCATCATAGCCGTCTTTAATTAAAGCCGTAATATTGAACAAATCCTGGTCCAAAAATCCGGAAGCCAGATATGGCATAGCCTGATCAGGAATGACATACGTTTCTTTGTTGGCTGTCAAAATACGTGCTCCACTTGCGGAGGGATCCGCTGGTTCAACATGAATGATATTCTTTCCATCTTCAAATTCGGTTACGGTTACGACATCACCCGTGATAAGGGTGATGTCATGCTTGCCTTTACTGGCTTTTGCATTCATCCCTTGCAGATCAGTTATTGCCGCTTTGCCATCTGCGCCTTTTAGAATGCCTTTCCCTGAATCATCAGCCGCAGCCTGCAGGGGCGGAACAGCCAGCATAGCAGCAGCCATGGCAGCTGTTAAATGCTTTTTAAACCTGAAATCTCCCATTCGTGCCCATTCTCCTCTTCAAAAGTATAGTGGTTCACCCTTAAAGCAGCTGGGAAAGCACCCCTATTAAACTGCTTTAAATAATCAAACAACAACCTCTTACAACTTGATTCATAGTTCATAAGGTTCTATTGAAAAGTATAAGGAAGAAAGAACATTCTGTTAATTGGGGAAATTAAAAGGCAATTTAAGTGTTAATTCTGGGCTAAAAGAATTAGATTTTGATAAATTGATGGTTGATTGGGAGTGTCTGTAGGTATTTATGACAATAAAATTTGGGGTTATTTAATAGGGGAAGATAATAATACTGCAAATCTATTAATTTTAATAATCGCATCCTTGTGCTTATGTAATGCTGATTTTTAATAACCATCAGCTGGAATAGTCAACAAGGACCGGCGGAAAAGCACCGTCAGTCCTTGTTTTATACATCAAAAACACCCTCATAGATCCTCTTCAAATCATCTCGAAGCTTCTCGACCGGTATGAATCGCGCCTCTCTCAGAACTTCTCTTCCATCCAGATATAAGGCAATCACAGGCACTGTAAAAGCCATGAGGAACCCGGCTATCTCAGGGACCTTTCCTGCATTCACAGACCGGGATTCTATACGGGGATAATCCTTCAACACTTCCTCAACCTGAGGAAGCAGGCCATGACAGACGCTTCAGCTGTCAGTCAGCACATAAATAAGACCAAGCTCGGCGCTCTGAATAAACTGATGCACCTCTTCCATCGCTGTCAGCTCTTTCATCGTCATCATCCTCCTAAGCCGGCATTTTTTCCATTATACAATAGGATTTCCATAACCACTTCTAGAATACCTTATCAGGAAGGAGTGGTTCTATTGGCAAATCTATGGGAAGAAAAGTTCTCCGCAGAAGGATATTTATATGGTGAAGAGCCCAATGAATTTATCAGAGAGCATGCGTGGCGGCTTGAGGGACACAAACGAGTTGCTGCTTTGGCCGAGGGTGAGGGCCGAAATGCTGTGTTCCTTGCAAGAAAGGGGCATGAGGTAACCGCATGGGACTATACACAAAGCGGGCTAATAAAAACACAGCAGCTGGCTGAACGCCATCATGTCAGAGTAGAAACAGGGCAGAAGGATCTCATTCATGATTCTGTACCATCAGGGGAGTATGATGCTTCGATTATGGTTTTCGGCCACTTTCTGAAAAAAGATCAAAAGACTGTTTTCGATAAGCTCGTTTCTGTTGTAAAGCCGGGTGGAATCGTCATGCTTGAAGTCTATTCGGAGGATCAGCTCGTCTATGGAACAGGCGGGCCGAAAAGTGTTGATATGGTGTATGATCCCGCAGATCTTCTCCAATGGATTAAGAGCTATAAAGTCCTTCATTTCTTTTATGGCGAACAGGAGAGAGTCGAAGGAAAAGGCCATACAGGTACGGGGCATGTGATTCAGGCTATATTGCAGAAATAGAAAAAGGAGGCATAAGCGGCCTCCTTTACCTATTTTAAGATGTAATCGATTGGGTTCTGTTTACCTTGGCAGAATAAACACGGTACAACACGAATGCCAATCCGGAAAGCAGGATTCCCGAGATGTACGGGGCACCGATGCTCATGGTAAAAAGCCAGCCGCCAAGCGGGGGCCCGATAATACGTCCCAGGGAGTCAAATGATGAAAGCAGGCCGGTCGTACTGCCGTGTCCAGTTTGAGATGTCTTTGTCAGCAGGGAAGATACGCTCGGGCGGATAAACCCGTTTCCGATTCCGAAAACTGTTAAGAATATCGCTGCTGTGGTAAAACTGTCAACCAGGAGAATAAGTCCAAAGCCAATGGCGGAGATGATGATCCCCAGTTGAATCACGGCTCCTTCTCCGTACTTTTTCGTCATTCTTCCTACTAAACCGCCCTGTACAAGTGCGCCTCCAAACCCCATGATCATAAAGATATAGCCAAGCTCTACGGTCCCAAGGCCAGCTTTGTCAGCCGCAAAATACGCGAAAGTTGCTTCCAGGCCTGCCAGTGACAACGAAACAAACAGCTGAAGGATAAACAGAATTCCAGTGTTTCCGCTTAAAGCTGTTAAAAGTCCTGGACGCTTAGCAGCTCCCTGGCTGCGCTGCTCTGGTGAAAGGGATTCCTTCAGCACAAGCATGACAAGGAAAAATGTAATAAATGAAGATGTTCCTGCCGCGTAGAAAGGAATGTTCAAACTTTCCCGGGAAAAGATGCCCCCGATTGCCGGACCAAAAATAAACCCTAAGCCAACCGCAGCTCCAATGATTCCCATCCCTTTTCCGCGGTCTTCTTCAGATGTAATATCCGCTACATAGGCCATGACAGTCGGCATATTGGCAGATGACAGGAAGCCGCCGATAACTCTGGCAGCAAACAGCATCCAAAGTTCAGTGGATAAGGCCATCATGAAAAAAGACAGGCCAAGGCCAAAAATACCGATCAATATGACCGGTTTGCGTCCGATTTTATCGGAAACGCGCCCCCACATAGGCGCAAACAGCAGCTGCATCAACGAATAAACGGCCATTAATAGGCCCAGTTCAGTGGGGGAGGCCCCTAATTCTTCCGCATAAAAGGGGATGACAGGTATGATGATTCCAAACCCCACCATAACAAGAAACATAACTGCGAATAAAAGAGGCAGTGCTTTTTTTGTATTCAACGTGTTCACTCCAGTTAAGGTCAAATTCCATCTAAGTACTATTTATTATAACAAAAACATTCCCATACTTTCACCTTAGGCATTGGGCAGGTAAATAAGTTCTATTTATCAGCCAATTTTAAAAATATATTGAAATATCAAAATAATATAAACTATGATGAACTTGTACATTTTTACAGTCAAGAGAGGGGGAAATGGAATGGAAAAGAAATTAGAAAAGAAAGTGCTGATCGCAAGCCTGATCGGAAGTTCCATCGAATGGTTTGATTACTTTTTGTACGGGACGGTTGCTGCACTTGTATTTAATCAAATGTTTTTTCATAGCGATGACCCGGCTGTCGGTTTGATGCTGGCATATGCCTCTTTCGCACTTGCTTTCTTTATCCGCCCGCTTGGCGGGGTAATTTTCAGCCACATCGGCGATAAAATCGGCAGAAAGAAGACTCTTGTCCTCACACTATCCCTTATGGGCGGTGCAACTGTCCTCATGGGCTTTTTGCCTACCTACGACAATATTGGCACGGCAGCACCGATCCTGCTGATCATTTTACGCTTAATACAAGGTATTGGCCTTGGAGGAGAATGGGGCGGCGCATTGCTGCTTGCTGTTGAGTATGCTCCAAAAAATCGGCGCGGCTTTTTTGGAAGCATTCCGCAAATGGGTGTCACCATCGGAATGCTCCTTGGAACGCTTGCCTTATCCATCATGACTTTATTGCCTGAGGAAGCCTTTTTATCATGGGGATGGCGTGTCCCGTTCATCCTAAGTGCCCTGCTTGTCTTTTTTGGCTTATGGATCCGCAAAGGGATTGATGAAACACCATCCTTTAAAAAGGCCCAGGAGAAAGGCGAAATCGCCAAGATTCCGTTTGTGGAAACCATGCGCAGCCATTGGAAGGAAGTATTGATTGCAGTCGGCGCAAAAGTGGTGGAGACAGCGCCATTTTATATTTTCGGAACCTTTATTGTTTCCTATGCGACAACACAGCTTGGATTCTCACGCACTGTTACTCTGAATGCCGTTACGATTGCAACGATAATTACTACAATACTAATCCCGATCATGGGAAAACTGTCTGACAAAGTTGGCCGGAAAAAGCTATATGTGGGCGGAACGGTCCTGATGATGCTTTACGCCTTTCCATACTTCTGGCTGCTTCATCAGGGTTCGGCGTTTCTGCTGGTTGTGGCTACCATATTGGGTCTCGGGATCATCTGGGCTCCAATTACCGCTGTACTTGGGACTATGTTTTCAGAAATATTTAAGTCGAATGTCCGCTATACCGGCATCACACTGGGCTATCAAATAGGAGCCGCTCTGGCAGGAGGAACCGCTCCTCTCGTTGCAACTGCCCTGCTGAATGCGTATGACAATTCCTATGTTCCTGTAGCGTTATACATCATGCTTGCAGCTGCCATCTCTTTGATTGCGATTTCATCCGTCCGTGACCGAAGCAATCAGGACCTTGATTCTGATCTTCCAGGAGATGATGCATTCCATACAGGCTTCGGACAAACCGACCAAAAAGCTTAGAAAGGTAGATTTCATGCTTTTATTATCTGAAAAAGAAATCAAATCCATCTATACGATGGAATCAGCCATTAAAGATCTGGAAAATGCCCTGGTACATCATCTGGAAGGGAAAATCCAGAATCCCCATAGAACCGTCCTGGACTTTCCGGAGAAACAGGCATCTGCCCTTTATATGCCGAGTGCCATGCCGCCAATTGGCAAAACGGCTGTGAAGGTGGTCACCATTTTTCCTGAGAACCCTGCGATCGGCAAAAAAACGACTCAAGGAGTCATTTTGCTAAGCGATACAGATAATGGAGAGCATCTCGCATGCATGAATGCCTCTTACCTGACAAGGCTCCGGACCGGGGCCGTGAGCGGGATTGCCACTAAGCATCTGGCAAAAAAACCGGCAAGATCTGTGGCTGTGATCGGGTGCGGGGCAATGGCTGAAGAGCAGCTGCAGGCCGTTTTGGAGGTCCGTGAAATAGAGGAAATCTTACTCTACAACCGGACGGCTGCAAAGGCACAAGAATTTTCTGCGAAATTTCATGAATTCAATGGTCCGGTGATCATCTTGGAAAATGCCGATGAAGCTGTTTCCCGGGCGGATATTGTTATCTGCAGCACCCGCTCGGAAAAGCCCGTGTTCACAGGCAAGGCCCTCCGGCCGGGTACGCATATTAACGGGGTAGGCTCCTATCTTCCGCATATGCAGGAAGTCGACGCAGAAACACTGCTGCGAAGCTCTAAAATCGTCGCAGATACCTTGGAAGGGGTCAAAGAGGAAGCAGGTGATTTCATTATTCCTGCCAGAGAAGGCATCTGGAGCTTCTCGAACCTTCACGGCGAACTCGGACAATTATCAGCCGGAGTGATCGCAGGCAGAGAAAACGATGAAGAGATTACCTTTTTTAAATCAGTCGGCATTGCCTACTTTGACCTCGCTGTGGCTGCAGCCGTTTATGAAAAAGCAATTCTTGAAGGCATCGGAACTAAGGTAGACCTGTAAAAAGGTGAATAGTGCCTGCAGCTTTGGAAAATCTATAGCTATACTTCTAAAATAAAGGAGAGATAGGAATGCCAAAGCAGCCGAATAAAGTAACAGAAGAGCAGCAGGTCGTAGCCGCCCAAAACCAGGCGGACCAATTCAAAAAAGGAATGGACACAGAATTTGCCCTTGAAGAAAATGTCCAGGACGCGGCAGCCAAAAGCCAGCAGTATCAGGCACAAAACCAGCAGCCGACCTATGAACCGAATAAGCCATTTTAATGAAGCTGCATGATGGGTTTTATGCCTGTCATGCAGTTTTTTTATATGGAAATAGTTGCTGGATAGCTGTCAGAAAGGAATTTTTCAATTGCTGGATCAGATACAGGGGGAAATTAACTTATCAGGCCGCTGTGCCAGGTATATCAGTCAGATTTTATATATATCGGCCGATATCGGTCAAAATACCACTTTATCGGTCACCCCGCGCCCCAGCAGCTTTCCAGCAATATCACCGTGCAAATATGAATACGCGTCTGCCATGATTATTTTGTGCACTGCCCCAAACTCTTGTAAAATAAGTGGCAAACTAGATCGCAAAAAGGAGTCATTATGAAAAGTCATATCATCATTGGTGCAGGAATCCTGGGGGCCTCTGCAGCCTACCATTTGGCTAAGGCAGGTGCAAATGTCACCGTTATCGACCGCAAAGACCCGGGGCAGGCAACAGACGCAGCGGCCGGAATTATCTGCCCCTGGCTGACACAGCGGCGGAATAAGGCGTGGTACGCGCTGGCCAAAGGGGGAGCGGCCTATTATCAAACATTAATCCGGGAGCTTGAAAAGGACGGAGAGACGAAGACGGGCTATCAGAAGGTAGGAGCCGTCAGCCTTCATACCGACCCTGTAAAGCTTGAAAAAATGGAAGAACGTGCAGCAACAAGACGCGGTGATGCACCTGAAGTGGGAGAGATTACACCATTATCTCCAGACCAGACATTGGAGCTGTTTCCGCCTTTATCAAAGGAATATGCCTCTGTACATGTAAGCGGAGCGGCGCGCGTCAACGGCCGGGAATTAAGGGACGCCCTGCTGCGGGCAGCAGAAAAACATGGTGCTGTATTGGTTCATGACTCTGCTGAACTTTTGTGCCAAGGAGACAGGGTCACAGCTGTAAAAGCCGGCGGAAAGCAATATGAAGCAGATAGTGTCATCGCAGCAGCTGGCGCGTGGGCTGGTGAGCTTTTGAAGCCGCTTGGTATTCAATTGGATGTAAAGCCGCAAAAAGCGCAGATTGTCCATCTTCAGCTTGAAGAGGAGGAAACGGGCAAATGGCCTGTTGTGATGCCGCCAAACAACCAATACATTCTGGCTTTTGAAGGCGGCCGCATCGTCGTTGGTGCCACCCATGAAGATAATATAGGCTATGATCTAAGGGTGACAGCTGGCGGCCTAAATGAAATTTTTGAAAAAGCGCTAGCAATAGCCCCTGGATTGTCTGATGGAACGTTCACAGAAGCACGTGTGGGCTTCCGTCCCTATACACCCGGTTTCTTGCCCATTATCGGCCAAATTCCGGGCATAAAGGGTCTTTACATATCAAATGGACTTGGAGCCTCAGGGCTGACCGCAGGGCCGTTTCTGGGTGCCCAGCTTGCCAAGCTTGCTCTCGGGCAAGAGGTGGATATTGACCTGGACCTCTATGATCCGGCTGGCGCGATAGAAAAATAATAAGGGTAAAGGTGCCTGTTTGCAGCAGGCACCTATTTTTAATTCTGCTAAGTTAATAAATCCCTTCAATTCGGGTATACACTAATGAAATGAATGATAAATGGCGTTTCAGTAGGAGGCTGAATCATGAAGTGGAAAGGCAGAAGAGCGAGTTCTAATGTAGAAGACCGAAGAGGCATGGGCGGAGGGGGAAAAACCCTGATTGGCGGCGGCCTCGGCGGAATTATTATTTTATTGATATTTACCTTCCTCGGCGGTGATCCGGGAGAGCTTTTAGGCAATATGGCCGGAACAGACTCTGGCACAGCTGTACCGTATGAAGAATCAGAACAGGAAAAAGAGCTTGCTGATTTTGTCTCTGTTGTGCTTGCGGATACAGAGGAAGTCTGGACGGAAATATTCGAAGAACAGGGATTGCAATATGAGGAGCCGACCCTTGTTTTATATTCAGGCAGCGTACAGTCTGCATGCGGGGCAGCGTCCTCTTCCGTTGGGCCTTTTTATTGTCCGGGCGACCAAAAATTGTATATTGATTTAAGCTTTTACGAAGAACTGCAAAGAAAGTTCCAGGCTCCTGGCGATTTTGCCATGGCCTATGTCATAGCCCATGAGGTAGGGCACCATGTGCAGACCCTGCTTGGAACGACTGAGGAAATCATGCCGCTTCGTCAGAGAATGAGTGAAGAAAAGTTTAATCAGTATCTTGTCCGTTTTGAATTGCAGGCCGATTATTATTCAGGCGTTTGGGCCAACCATGCACAGGGAATGGGATATTTAGAGGAAGGCGATCTGGAAGAAGCCCTGAATGCTGCAACGGCAGTAGGGGACGACACCCTTCAAAAACGGGCGCAGGGCTATGTAGTGCCGGAAAGCTTTACCCATGGAACGTCAGAACAAAGAAAGTCATGGTTCTACAAAGGATTCCAAAACGGAACCATCAAAGGCGGAGACACGTTTAAACAAAGAAATTGAAGCAATACGAAAGGAGAGGTTCACTTGAATAGCCAAACCCAAACATTTCAGCTGGCGGATGATGGACAAATACCCAACAATCCGGACCTTCCTGTTATCATCTACAAGGCCGTTTTTAAGGAGCAGCCTGATGAAATAGAGGCGGCTTTTAACAGACATCAATGGACCGGCAGCTGGACGGGCGGGGTATATGATTACCATCATTATCACAGCAATACTCATGAAGTACTGGGTGTCAAAGCAGGACAAGCAACCGTCCTCATCGGCGGTGACCAGGGCGAGCGCCTTGACCTCCATCAGGGCGATGTTATTCTCCTCCCGGCAGGGACAGGGCATAAGAATGCGGAAAGCAGTCCGGACTTCGAAGTCGTAGGTGCCTATCCTGGCGGAACAAGCCCGAATATGAAGAAAAAAGACCCATCAGATCGTGTACAAGCACTGGCAGAAATCAAAAATGTCCCTGTTCCTCAGACTGATCCTGTCTATGGTGATGAGGGGCCGATGCTTGAAGAGTGGAAAGAATGAAGACTGCTGTTTACCGGCCCAAATAGAACATTTACCGGCCGATTTGAAAGAAATACCGGCCAAACTGACGAATTTACCGGCCGAGAAGATACTAAAAAAAGCCAGAAGAGCATACACTCTTCTGGCTTCCGCTTTTCTATTAACGTACACCCTTCATATATCCTTGAATCTTAGGACTCAACATGAATAGGATAATGGATAGCACGATCGCAGCTGCACCAATTACACCGAAATAAGTCATTTCTGTTTCTGGTGAATAGAACTTAACAATCTGTGCATTGATTGCCTGTGCGGCCGCATTTGATAGGAACCAAAGGCTCATCGTTTGCGCCGAGAAAGCAGCAGGCGCTAATTTTGTTGTGGCTGAAAGTCCGACTGGAGATAAGCAAAGCTCACCAAGAACAACAATAAAGTAGCTAAGAACCAGCCATAATGGACTTACAAGAGAATCTGTTCCCCCAAGGTATGCTGGCAGCAGAATCACAAGGAAAGATAAACCGGCGAATAATAGACCCAGGGAGAACTTCTGCGGCACTGAAGGCTGGCGGTCGCCAAGCTTCACCCATAGCCAGGCAAATACTGGCGCAAAGAAAATGATGAACAATGGGTTAAGAGACTGGAACCATGCCGGTGAAATATCAAGACCCATAAAGTCAAGCTGGGTACGCTTGTCCGCATAATTCGCAAGAATCGTTGAACCCTGCTCCTGGATAGCCCAGAACATAACAGATGCAATGAATAATGGAATATAAGCAATGATGCGTGAGCGTTCCACTTCTGTTGTTTTCGGGCTGCGGTACATTACAGTAAAGTAAATAATCGGAAGCCCAATACCAAGAACACCAACAAGGGCAATAAACGAATCAAATGTTAAAAGACCAGTTGGGATGCCGACTGCCACTAAAATGGCAACAACAGCAGCACCAAGGCCAATTCTTGTATAAACCTTACCTTTTTCATCTGCTGATAATGGATTAGATACATAAGTTCCTGCTAATCCAAGATTTTTCTTTTTCGTAAAAACAAACACTAATAAGCCAAAGAACATACCAACGGCAGCAATGGCGAAACCTAGGTGGAAATTATAATCCATTCCAACTGTTCCGACAATTAAAGGCGCAAGGAATCCGCCAAGGTTGATACCCATATAGAAAATACTGAAACCTGCATCGCGGCGGTTATCTTCCGGGCTGTAAATATCCCCAACCACGCTTGATACATTTGGCTTCAATAATCCAGTACCTAATACGATCAGCACCATGGAAACAAAGAACATAGCCAGGCTGCCAGGAATAGAAAGGGCAATATGGCCGAGCATGATTAAAATTCCGCCATAGAATACAGCTCTGGAGGTTCCGAGCAATCTGTCGGCTATCCATCCGCCGATGATTCCTGACATATACACCAATGACCCATAAATGGACATGATAGCTAAAGCTGTCGGCTCATCCAGGCCTAAACCGCCTTTTGAAACCTCATAATACATATAGAATACAAGGATCGCTCTCATTCCATAATAAGAAAAGCGCTCCCAAAATTCAGTGAAGAAAAGTGTGAACAAGCCTTTAGGATGTCCAAAGAAACCTTTTTGAGGCACACTTTCAACAATTTTCTGCCTATTAAAATCTGACATGTTTCATCCTCCTTTTAGCTATTCTATAATATCTTTCATAGTTCCTAATTGTCAAAAAAAATTTTATGTAACGATGGTTATTATTGACTTTTTAGGCGGAATAAATAGATTTTTCCAGAGATTTAAACAAAAGAACGTTTTTTCAGAATAATAACAGTATTAAAACTTATCTAAAAACAGAGGTATTATTCCCATAAAAAAAAGCCGCTCAAACCGGCGGCTGCTGCAAATATCCTTATGCGTTTGTAAGTACTGCTTCTTTAGGGCTATGCTGATGAATTGATTCTTCCCTGGAGGATAGCCTGTTTTTTCCCATGTCCTTAGACTGCAGAAGGAGCTGGTCTGCGTAAACATAGGCTTTTTCAATAGAAAGGAGCTTGTTCACTTTATAGTAAAAGAGGCCAAAGGATGCTGTGTAGGATAGAGAAATGGACTGGTCTTTAAAATCGGCATGAAATGTGCTGTTTTCAATGCCTTTGCGTATCTTCTGAGCTAAATTCAAGCATTCTTCATATGACCTGAATCTCATTATTATGGTAAATTCCTCTCCGCCGCTTCTGAACAAGTAATCATCTTTGGAAAGATAGCTCTTCAATGAGTCGGCAAAGTGCCTGATTGCCTGATCGCCCACGGCGTGGTTATAGCTATCATTAATCCTTTTGAACTTGTCGATATCTGCCACTACAATCGCGATGTGTTCCGCCGATTGATTAAGTTCCGTCATTTTTTTATCCATATAAGCACGGTTAAAAACACCAGTAAGGAAGTCGGTATAGGCCATCTGCTCAAATTTATCGCGTTCGATTTTATTCTGCAGCATCTGTGATTTCGACAGAAAGGAACGGCTGACAAGATAATTAAGTATAAACAGACTTATGAGCATCTCCCATTTGCCCTCATTAAGAAATAACAGCAAAAGACCATTAGTAAAGGCAATCTTCCCCATATCCAGTACACTTCTTGTTTTGATAAAATCAATCGCTTCCTGCTTCGTTTTTATGTCTCCTGTCAATTTAAACACGGTAACCAGGAAGATGTCTGAAAGCATGGATGTTACGGTAATCAGAATAAGCATGATTATCCAAAAGCCGAATGCCGCATCCTGAAAGAGGGGATACAGCAGATTGAATAAATAGAATGCAATAGAGTTGCTCATCACAAAGGAGCCAATGTTATAAAACGTATGGAAAAATTCATCCGGATCGTCTGTTTTTGTTTGTTTCTTATATAAATAAACACTAAATCGATAGATGACTTCAAATATAAATAAACCTAATGGCCCTGTAAAAAGCCCAATGGAGAGACTGTAATTAATTCCATAATCGATGGACGTATTTCCGTTTCTGCTGATAATCCGCAAATGGTGATACAAGCAGGAAAACAGCAAGTATATGAAGAGTGCTTTTATATATGAAGAGCTCTCGACAATGATCCCGTCCGAGATCAGAGCTGTAAAAAGTGAAACAATAAAAAGCGAAACCATAAATATTCTGGAGCCTTGCATCTTTCTGTACTCCTTTGCCTGTTGTTATACCTCTATTTTATAGGAATTTTTTTCTAGAAAGTAGACAAATTTAATATATTTTCTAAATTTTTTAATATTATCTATTTTATTTCATTTTTGTTAGAGACAAGCAGGATATTATTTTATCTCTTAAACTATCAAATTTCAGGAAAAACACCAAATAAACTTGGTTGTAAACAAAAATGAATACAAGTATGCGATATTGTTTACAGTTGTATTCAAAAATGTAAACAAGTATACAAACGCGTGTACATGTTGGTGTGTAAGGATGTGTTCAATATTGTTTACTTGTATACGGAAAGTGTATACAATGTAGGTATAAGTTTACAATTTGTTTACGTCTTTACGCTTTGATTACTTTTTATTTCCTTACATTGATTAATCTCTCAATCTGAATTACTCTTAAAACAATAGCTCTATATTTGAGAATGAAAGGATTGAATGATTTGACGAATTCAAGAATTGCAGCAGTTGACGTAGGAAACGATTCTATTAAAGCAATCTTTGGAAAACTGGATTCAGAATTAAATATACCGAATGTGATTGCGAGAGATGTTGAGGACCGCCCGGTTATCGGGATAGAAGAACTTGACAGCAAAAATCCGCTTGAAGGCATACATATCAGAGTCCACTCCCCTGCCCTGAAAGAAAACAATGCGATTTATCGTGTGGGGCACCTGGCAACGAAAAGCGATAACGCTACTGAATTAGATCCGGGCAGCAGCAAATCCGAAGAAGATCAGACATTAGTCATGCTATTCTCTGCTTTGGCATTGGATGCTGTGCAGAAAGATGGTTCCACAGGCTTTAAAAAGTCCGGGAATGTGATTGATGCAAACTACACACTGGGAACAGGACTTCCTCTTCGTGAAGTAAAGGAAGGCAAGGATGCGGGCTACCGTTCCAAATTGCTGGGCTCTGTCCATCAGGTTGAGTTCCTTGTGACACCGAAGTACCAGGGGCAAAAAGTAAATATCAAGTTTGATGAAATTAAGGTATATCCTGAAGGCTTTGCTGCTTATATCAACCTTGTAATGGACAACAACTTAAATATCATCAATAAGGATTTAATTGATAAGCGTATTTTAATTCAGGATATCGGCGGACTATCAACGGATATTGCTGTCATTAAAAACCGCAATGTTGATGATGACAAAGCGCAGGGCTTCAACCTTGGGGTATCTGAAGCTCTTGAATCCATCCGTGAGGAGATTCGTTCGAAACATGGCGTTGAACTCGACAGCCGCCGGGATGTCGTGGAAATCATCACGAAAAAGAATGACCGCAATCATATTATGGTAAAAGGAAGCCGGACAAGCGTACATGATATTACAGACCGAATTTTGCTTGATCTGGCTAAGAAGCAGTATCGCCTACTCCGCAACGTTTGGCAGAAAAACTCCCAGACGGAAATCTGCTACTTTGTCGGCGGCGGCTCTATTGTTTTAAAAGATTATCTGAAAACATTAAATAACAATCTGGATGGCTATAACATTGACTTCTTTGAGGATGAAAAAGAAAGCATCTGGATGATGGCCAATGCTTATTACAAGCTGATCTCTGATTTTTCAAGAAGAACGAATAAAGACAAGGCGGACCAGGATAAAAAACCTGTTAAAGCCAACTAGGGTGATTTTTCATGAGTAAAGCTTCCTCTTCTGAAATTAAGAGAGGACAATCCGTATCCTTTCGGGTGCCATCTGACACACCTGATCATATTTTGAAGCATCTGCAAAAGCTCAAGGAAACCGAAAAACGGAATTTTTCCAGTAAGATTGCAGAGTTTGTGATGCAGGGAGTCAGCAGCTCTCAATCAAAAGACCGGGAAACTATTACCATTCCCCTTCCCAAGGGGTTAAGCAAAATCCAGCGCGACTGGCTAAAGCATGAGCACTCAGAAGCATTGCTCGGCAGCATCCTTTATCAGCTGATTACGGATCCCGTACGTGCAACTTCCCTGCTGGCTTCTTTGAACAGCCGATCTTCTGATATTGATGAAGCTCTTTATCTGCAGGAGGAGCCGAGGCATTCAGTGAGTCAGTATGATTCGGCAGCTGCAGCTTTAGAAGAAGACGAACTTTCTGAAGTTGAACTGACCGATATTGAAGATGATTTGCTTGACTTTGATTGGGATAAAGCTAAACAGGAACAGGAAGAAAATGCAGAAGGTCAAACTGAAGAGGAAAGCGAAGAAGACCTGGATACTCTTCTTGGCGGCTTTCTTGCACATATGAATAAATAAGCTTGGGGAGAGTTTCAGTGATGAAACTCTCCTTTTTTGTATTTAGAAAAGGATTTTCTGGGTAGTTTACAACTATAGCTTATCTTGGAACGAAAAGGAGGAATTTCAATTGAATTATGATTGCCTGATTGTTGGAGGAGGTATTGCGGGACTGCAGGCTGCCATTCAGCTGGGCAGATATAAACATAAGGTGCTGGTGCTTGATTCCAATGATGGGCGCTCCACGATATGCAAAAGCTATCATAATATCTTAGGCTATCCGGATGGCGTGAGCGGCCCTGAACTCCGGGAGATTGGGAAGAAGCACGCAGAAAGCCTTGGAGTGAAGTTTGTTAATGAAAAAGTGGAGCACGCAGAAAAGACAGATGGAGGATTTGAGGTTTCATCCCAAAAGGGCAATAAATATGTGGGAAAACGGATTTTACTTGCAACGGGTATTATGGACCGGATGCCGCCCTTCCCCGAATTAATGCCTTGTCTCGGCATTTCTGTCTATGTCTGTCCTGACTGCGACGGATATGAGGTAAAGGATAAACGCACCATTGTGCTCGGCTCTGGAAATGCCGGAGCCAATATGGCATTAACATTGTCTTATTGGACAAATGATCTTGTTTTCATCAACCATGAAAAAAAGCCGGCAGATCAGAAATTATTGGAGAAATTGAAAGAAAAAAAGATTGAATACCTTGAGGAATCTATATGTAAGGTACTTGCAGACGACGAAAAATTCAACGGTGTACTGCTTGAAAATGGTAAAAAAATCACAGGTGATAGAGGGTTTATTGCCTTTGGAGGAAACGAAGTAAAGTCTGACCTGGCAAAGCAGCTCAGAGCAGAGCGCCTTGAAAATAAGCATATCCTGACAGATCCCCGCTCGAAAATGACAAGTGTCAAAAATGTTTGGGCAGCTGGAGATGTGGCAGCCCATTCAGAACAAGTAACCATTGCAATGGGGGAGGGTTCACAGGCTGCCATTTGGATTCATAAATCGCTGCTGCAGGACAAAAATTAACCTGAACTGGTTTGAATATAGAATTTAAAGGGTAAATATTTGGTTTATTTCTGAGCTCTTTTCTCATATAATAGCCTATAAGCTATTAAATAGAGAAAGGTGTATGCATTGAAGAAAGAAAGCTTGGATCTAGTCGTTCGGGAGTTATTGGAGAGATCGGGGAGTCTGGCAAAGATTAAATTAGAGAATCATTTTCCGGGAAATCGTATAGCTGGCGGAAAGTACAGCATGGGAACACATACCATAACGCTTTATATGGAAGAGATTATGAAACAATGCCAGCAGCTCTTTTCTTCTGCTGATCGCTTTTTGGATTATTTCACTGTTGTGTTTGCTCATGAGCTTGGTCATGCTGAAGATACAGAGCTGGAGGAATTGGCCAATTACCTTGATTCCTGCATAACAGAGCAGGAACGATGCCTCACAGCATTGAAAATTGAGGAAAATGCATGGGCATTTGCTGAAAAGCTTCTGCCGGATATGGATAAAGCCTTCATGCAGAAAATTATCTATCATTCGTTAAAACCATACCGGGAACAGCTTCAAGTGGAGCCAGCCTGATAATATAGGAGAAGCCGCAGTCCAAAAAGCTGCGGCTTCTAAATTGTTAGCAGGATTTTATCATGAAAAAGGGTATTGAAAAATCCAATTGTAAGCGTTACACTTACTGTAGTAGTATGCAAATGCTTAAAAGCAGGCAGCTTTTTTTTATACCGCTTAATGCAAACGTTTGCGCACCGCGATGATTGAAAAAGAAATTTATATAAATTGAGGGTGTTAATATGAAGAAGGTTTGGTGGAAAGAAGCAGTAGGATATCAAATTTATCCGCGCAGTTTCCAGGATTCAAACGGAGATGGAATTGGTGATCTTCAGGGAATCATTCAGCGGCTTGATTATATTAAAGGATTGGGGATCGATGTCATCTGGATTTGCCCAATGTACAAATCCCCTAATGACGATAATGGCTATGATATTTCAGATTACCAGGATATCATGGAAGACTTCGGTTCCATGGAGGATTTCAATCAGCTGATGGATGAAGTCCATAAGCGCGATATGAAGCTGATTCTTGATCTTGTCTTGAACCATACAAGTGACGAACATCAATGGTTCATCGAATCCCGTTCATCCAAGGAGAACCCGAAGAGGGACTGGTATATTTGGAGAGACGGAAAGAATGGCAAGGAACCGAATAACTGGGAAAGCATTTTTGGCGGGTCAGCATGGGAATATGATGAGAAGACTGAACAGTATTTCCTGCACGTTTTTTCTACGAAGCAGCCTGATTTAAACTGGGAGAACAAAGAAGTCCGTGAGGCTTTATATGATACGGTGAACTGGTGGCTGGATAAGGGAATCGACGGTTTCCGGATTGATGCCATCAGCCATATCAAAAAGCGTGCCGGCCTGCCTGATATGCCGAACCCAAAAAAGCAAAAGTATGTTTCTTCCTTCGATATGCATATGAACCAGGAAGGCATTCACGAATTTTTAAAGGAATTTAAAGATCGCACATATGCGAACTATGATGTGATGACAGTGGGCGAAGCAAACGGTGTTACTGTGGATGAAGCCGATCTTTGGGTCGGTGAGGAACAGGGTAAAATGGATATGATTTTTCAATTTGAACACCTTGGCCTTTGGGATGCAGAAACCAATCCAGAGGTTGATATTGTCGAGCTGAAAAAAGTTCTTACCCGCTGGCAGAAAGGTCTGGAGGCTGATGGCTGGAACGCTTTATTTATCGAAAATCATGATAAGCCCCGTGTCGTTTCAACATGGGGAAATGATGAGGAATACTGGCACCAGAGCTCGACATCCATGGGTGCCATGTACTTCCTGATGCAGGGAACGCCATTCATTTATCAGGGACAGGAAATCGGCATGACCAATGTCCAATTCCCATCCATTGACGATTATGATGACGTAGCCGTGAAAAACCTGTACCGCCTTAAAAAAGAGGAAGGCATGTCCCATCAGGAAATCATGGATATCATCTGGGCCTCTTCCCGCGATAACAGCCGTACGCCTATGCAGTGGTCTTCCAGGGACAACGCAGGATTCACAACAGGACAGCCATGGATGAAGGTTAACCCGAACTATAAGGAAATCAATGTGGAAGTCCAATCGCAGGACCAGGAATCCATCCTTTCGTTCTATAAAAAAATGATTCGATTGAAAAAAGAAAATGAAGTCTTCACCTATGGCCAATACGATCTGCTTCTTGAAGAAGATAAGCAAATCTATGCCTATACCCGTACATCAGATGATGACAAGGTAGTCGTCATCACGAATCTTTCAACAAAGGAGGCATCTTTTGAAGCTGAATTTAAGCTTTCTAATGATCAGCTTTTATTGAATAACTATCCGGTTGATACGCATGAAGATTCGGATTCAATTATGCTTAAGCCTTATGAAGCCCGTGTTTATCGATTGAGATAAACTTTGTTAGCAGGATTCCTTTTAGGGGTCCTGCTTTTTTATAAGTCTGATCCTTTTTGAAATTTATCCTAAAATGCTAAAATGAGAAAAATAACCAATGGAGGCGCAGGCAATGGCAAAGGGTAAAACAAACGCGATGCGTATGCTGGATGCTCAGAAAGTGGATTACGAACTGATTACATATGACAACCAGGACGGCAAAATCGATGGGGTTTCGGTTGCAGCGAAGATTGGCAAAGATCCTGAAGCTGTCTATAAAACTCTAGTTGCTCAAGGCCACAGCAAGCAGATCTATGTTTTTATCATTCCGGTGGCAGAAGAGCTTGATTTGAAAAAAGCCGCTAAAGCAGCCGGCGAAAAGAAAGTGGAAATGATTCCGGTCAAAGATATCCAGAAGCTGACCGGCTACATCCGCGGCGGCTGCTCTCCCGTCGGTATGAAGAAGCAGTATCCCTCTTTCGTTGATGCAAAGGCAGCGGGACTTGATCTGATTATTGTCAGCGGAGGCAAAATTGGCATGCAGATGGAGCTCAAAGCGGAAGAATTGCAGAAGGCCATCGGAGCTGAACTTGCGGATTTAATTAAATAATAAAAGTGAAGAGTGCTGAATAACCATGATTCGGCACTCTTTTTTTACGAAAAAAGTATAAAATTTTGAACGTCGATAATTGTCTAGCGCAAGCAGCCTACCCCCTCGAGATCACAAGCTTGTCTTGTTGAGGCTCCTAGGGACTCGAGACATAAGCCATTCCCTTTCAGAAGGAAAAAACACCTTCTTGCAGGGCTCGTCTTATGCTTGTCGTCCCTAAGCAGTCGCCTACACATTTCGGTTTGTCTTGTTTCGGCTCCTAGGGACTCGGGGTCATAAGCCGTTTCCTTTCAGAAGGAAGAACGCCTTCTTGCAGGAACTGTCTTATGCCTGTCGTCCCTGGGCAGTCGCCTCCTCATTTCGGGCAATCCTCCCAAAAAGGCAAAGAACGCCTTTTCGGGAGGCTCGTCTTGTGCTTGGGGCCCCCAGGATGGGGGTCATGCAGACGTTGCCACAGGACGTGGCGTTCTTAGTCTGCGTTCCTTCATGGGCAAGGCGCTTCCGCTTTTCTAAATAGGCTTTCACCCATCCTGCTCCCTTTGCATACTGTAAGGTGAAAATGCATTTCGAAAGGAAGTGTAAGAATGGCTGGGAAAATACTGAAATACTTCGCCGGCGGGAATACAGCCCGGGGGTTCCACAATCTATTCGAATCGAACCTGCAGGGGCTTGATCGCTTATTCATTTTAAAAGGCGGCCCAGGAACAGGCAAATCATCACTGATGAAAGCAATCGGAGCGGAACTGTCCGAAAAGGGCTATGACCTTGAATACATTTATTGCTCATCTGACAGTCAATCAATCGATGGCGTGATCATTCCTTCTTTAAAAGCAGGCATTGTCGACGGAACAGCGCCGCATGTGATTGAACCGAAAGCACCCGGAGCCGTCGAAGAATATATTAATCTCGGAGAAGCGTGGGATTCAAGGGCGCTGGCTGCGAAAAGAGAAGAAATAACTTTACTGTCTGGTCAGATCAGCAATTCCTTTGCAGCGGCCTATGACACATTTGCCGAAGCACTGAGAATCCATGATGAATGGGAGAAAATCTATATAGAAAATATGAATTTCCAGAAGGCGGATGAATTGACCAAGAAGCTGATCTCCGCCTTCTATGGAAATGCAAAATTGAACAAAACTCCATCTGTGAAACATCGTTATTTAGGGGCAGCCACTCCGATTGGAGCGGTGGATTTCGTGCCGAATCTTACGGAGGATATTCAAAAAAGGTACTTCATTAAAGGGCGTCCGGGTTCCGGCAAGTCAACGATGCTTAAGAAGCTGGCAGCAGAAGCTGAAAGCCGCGGATTTGATATTGAAATCTATCATTGCGGGTTCGATCCGCACAGCCTGGATATGATCATCGTTCGCGAGCTGGGCCTCGCTATTTTTGACAGCACGGCGCCGCATGAGTATTTTCCGGATCGTGATGGAGATGAAATCGTCGACATGTATGAAATTACGATCAATTCAGGCACAGATGAAATTTACGCTGAACAGCTAAAGGATATCAGCACCCGTTATAAAAATAAAATGACCGAAGCCATATCCTATCTGGCACGGGCCAAAACCCAGCGGGACACGCTGGAAAACATCTATGTAAGCGCCATGGACTTTGCAGTAGTTGACCGGATCAAAGAGAAGGTCCGCTCTGAGCTGCTGCTGATTTCAGAGAAAGTTTCAATAAGGGAATAGAAGGGAGACCACACACAATGGATTATACAAATTATCCGTTTTATCCATATATGTATGACCAGAATGAACATGGACGCATTTTTCCTGGCGGAGGATCAGGCGGTGGATTCACCATTCCGGGATTTCCGGGCGGCGGGTTTAATATTCCAGGATTCCCGCCAGGACCGCCTCCAGGTGGTCCTGGCGGTGGATTTGGGCCTCCAGGTGGCGGAGGAGGCCCCGGAGGTCAGGATGGACCGCCATCAGGGCCGCCGCCAAGCTTCACACCACAGATGCAGCAGGTAAGCACGTTTGCTGTTGATCCCGGTGCCATAAGAGGCTGCTTATTCCGCAATACGTTTATATGGCTGCAAAATGGAAACAGCTTCTGGTTCTTCCCGACCTTTGTCGGCAGAACATCTGTAGCCGGCTGGCGCTGGAGGAACTGGCGCTGGACGTATTATGGAACAGACTTGAGAAGAATTCGTTCTTTCCAATGTTTTTAAATTAAAGAAGCTAATAAAAAAGAGGTATCCGCTTCAGGATACCTCTTTTATCTGTAGAAATCAGCGCTTGCTACACTGATAGCAGCCGCTGCACCTTGTTAATCGGCCGGGTTTCTAATGTTATCGGTTAAAATGTTGATATATCGGTCACTTCCCGTCATATCAGGTTTTCAGTATTAACCCAATGGAAAACCATTTAGAAAAGAATATGAGCAGCCAGCACAATCACCGGCAAAGTAATAAGCGTTCTTTGGATAAAGATAATAATCAGGTCCCATAATGTTACAGGGATTTTAGAGCCAAGCAGAAGTCCGCCCACCTCTGACATATAAATCAGCTGGGTAACGGATACTGAAGCTACGATAAATCGTGTCATTTCGCTTTCGATGCCTGCACCGATAACGGAAGGCAAGAACATATCAGCAAATCCGACCACAAGTGTTTCCGAAGCGGCTTTTGCTTCCGGTACCTGCATCAATTCAAGCAATGGAATGAATGGCATTCCTAAATAAGCAAAAACAGGAGTATACTCCGCGATAATCAGAGCCAAGGTTCCCAAAGCCATGACAATCGGGGCTACACCCATCCACATATCCAGAATGTTTTTGGCGCCATCCTGGAAGAAGGCTTTCAAGCTCTGATTTGTGCTTGCTTTGGCAACAGCCTGCTGGAGTCCCCAGCTTGCTGATGTGTGTCCCTCAGGGATGCTCTCATCAAGCTCGGATTCCTGGCCGTTATAATACGTATCAGGCTTTCTGGACAGGGGCCAGATTCTAGGGCTGATAATGGCGCAAAGGAATCCCGCTGCTGTAATGGTCAGGTAAAAAGGCACAAACATATGGCCAAGATTCACCTGTGAAATAACAACAAGGCTGAAGGTAATGGATACGACGGAAAAGGTTGTGCCAATAATGGCCGCTTCCCTTTTCGTATAATAGCCTTCTTCATACTGTTTGCTGGTTAGAAGAACACCAATGGTCCCATCGCCAAGCCAGGATGCCACACAGTCAATCGATGACCTTCCAGGCAGCTTAAATACAGGACGCATGATTTTTGTTAAAAGTGCGCCAAAGAATTCAAGCAATCCGAAGTTCAGCAGCAAAGGCAGGAACAGCCCGGCAAATAAAAAGACCGAGAACAGGATCGGCAGAAGGTCATTTAGGAGAAGTCCGCCTGTGTTTTCAGACCAGATCTGTTCAGGACCGATTTGAAAAAGGGTAATAACAGCAAAAACAGCGCCTATAAATCTCGCTGCAGCCCAGATGTAGGGAACGTCAAATAGGTTCTTGAAAAAAGGGCTTTTTTCGATAAAAGCGGGCTTAGCGAATTTGGCCAGCAATGTACCCAAAAGTGTAATGACAATAATAAAGGTCATAATTTCAGGAAGATAGTCTGCGAGCAGGTTTTGGATCCAGCCTGAAAATATGGCTATAGGAATTGTAATATCCCCTTGATATTTGATCGGAACCATGAATAAGCTGATTCCAATTAAAGAAGGTATGAGAAATTTTATTAGATCTGAAGAAGAATGCTTCTTTCTGGATGCATCAAACAATATCATTCACCTTTTTCTTATATTTATAAACCAAATGTTATTTTAATTCATAACCCCTGAAAAAGCCAACCCTTTCTCTTAAATTCCACTGTTTCCCTTCTTTTTAAACTTCTAAAACAAACATATTTTTAAGATCCTAAATTATGTTAAAATATGAAATAATCAAAAAAATCAAAAAGCAGGTGTGCGGATGTTCAGGTTTCGGTTATATGGGACCTTCACAAAGAAGGCCTTTCTTCGATCAGCCGTTTATCGATTTGATGTATGGTCGCGGCTTGGCTCAAATCTTATTTTTCTGCTGATGTGGGGTTCAATTTGGACTGCTTTATATGCCGGAAGGGAAGAAGCTGGCGGCGTCAGCTTTGAGTCCATGCTGACATATATTGTGGTCAGCCAATTTTTATCTGGAGTAAATGGGGCGGGCACCCCGCTGTGGGAAATCCAGGAGAAGGTCCGGACCGGAGATATTTCCCTGGAATTAATGAGGCCGTTTGATGTGCCGCTCCGCTATCTTTTTGCCGATTTTGGCAGTGTGGCCTTTTACATACTGACAGCGCTGCTCCCTTTATATACAGTCATGTTCATTTTTATGGATTTGACATTGCCCTCTAGCTGGGAGACTTGGGCTTTGTTCATCGTATCCGCCTTTATTGGATTCCTGATCCGCTATTGCATTGAAATGTCTTTTGGGCTGCTTTCCTTTTTTCTCGTTGAAACAGGCGGGATTGTCGATGTCTTTTACTTTGCCATGTCCCTTCTTTCGGGATCAGTCATTCCACTGTGGTTTTTTCCGGGCTGGCTGGAAAAGATGGCGCTTTACTTGCCGTTTCAGGGGATCTATTACATACCAAATGCGATTTTTATAGGCAGAATCTCTGGAATTGAAATCCTGCTTTCCCTGGGTGTCCAATTATTTTGGGCTGCAGCCAGTTATCTGTTATTAAGGTTTGTCTGGAATCGCGCATCCCAAAAAGTAGTGGTACAGGGGGGATAGAGTGTGAGTGTTTTAAAATATTTGGATTTGTATTTCAAGCTCATCTCCGCAGGTGTAAGGGCCCAGCTGCAGTACCGGTTTGCCTTTGTCATGAGGATTGTCGGGCTGATCACATCTTATACAGGCACTGCTGTCACGATGTGGATCATGCTTTATCAGTTTCAGGAACTGGGCTCATGGACCTTTTACGAGATGCTGTTTCTATTTGCTGTCGCTGTTTTATCCTGGGGATTCTGCATCATTCTCTTTTTTCATTTCAGGGGGTTGGATACCTACATCTTAAACGGCACATTTGACCGCTTCCTTGTCAGGCCGATCAATCCATTTTTTCATTTCATGGCGATGAAGTTTGACGTTGCATCTTTTGGACAGTTCATCTTCAGCATCGGCATTTTTATTTGGGTCAGCTTTGAGCTGCAGCTGGATTGGACCATCGGGAAAAGTTTGTTTCTGCTGTTATCCGTGGTTGGGGGAATCCTCATCCAGGGAGGTCTGCTTGTCATGATATCTGCCCTCGCTTTCTGGACGACAAAATCGGAGCAATTTTACTGGGTGGCCATGTATCCGGCCCGAAATCTGACCAATTATCCTTTGGTCATCTATCCGAAAGCCGTCCAATGGTTTACCGCTTTTGTCGTTCCATTCGGCTTTGTGAATTACTTTCCCGCGGCTGTGCTTCTGGAAAAGGAAACGCCATTTTTCCCTGAGAATATTGGGTATTATTCGCCGCTTGTTGGCATCGTTTTTTTTGCCATAGCCTATTATATTTGGATGCTCGGTTTAAAGAGGTATAAGAGTACAGGTTCATGACATAGTTTAGGAGGGCTGGAATTGCCGATTATAGAGGTTGAACATTTGATGAAGGACTTTATGATTGCCAAGAGGGAGACAGGCTTTCTCGGCGCTGTGAAGAGCCTGGTGAAAAGAGAACATATTAAGAAGGAAGCAGTGAAGGATATCAGCTTTTCGATCGGAGAAGGGGAAATGGTCGGCTATATCGGACCGAATGGTGCCGGAAAATCCACCACCATCAAAATGCTTACGGGCATTCTTGTCCCAAGCTCAGGGAGTGTAACGGTAAACGGCATCATTCCCTATGAAAACAGGCAGGAAAATGCCAAGAATATCGGAGTGGTATTCGGCCAGAGAACACAGCTTTGGTGGGATCTTCCTACAATCGAATCGTTTGAGCTGCTGAAGGAAATCTATCAGGTTTCGGCTAAACGGTATAAGGAAAACATGGACACCTTTACAGAGATATTGGGGCTGGATGAATTCTTGAATACTCCGGTCCGCCAGCTGTCTCTTGGGCAAAGGATGAGAGCTGATATTGCCGCATCCCTGCTGCATGACCCGCCAATCCTATTTCTTGATGAACCGACGATTGGCCTGGATGTCATCGCTAAGGAGAAAATGAGGACATTTATTAAAGAGATTAATAATGAGCGCAAAATCACCGTCATTTTAACCACACATGATATGGAGGATATCGAAAAACTTTGTGAGCGGATGATTCTCATTGACCATGGGCAAAAGGTTTACGACGGGGAAATCGCAGTGGTAAAAGAGCGTTTTGGCAAAACGAGGACACTCATCGTTGACCTGGAGGAATCATCTCACAGCCTCCAGCTTAAGGGCGGTGAGGTGTTTAAAGAAGAAGCAAGCCGCTTCTGGATCCGATTTAACCGGGATGAAGTGTCCGCCTCGGAATTAATTGCCCAAATTACTGAAACACATAATATCAAAGATTTAACCGTGGAAGAGCCTGCAATCGAATCCATCATCAGCCGCATTTATCAGGAGGGTTATCAGGAGCTGCCTGAAACGGTCAAAGTATAAATTGCACCTACCGAAAAATAGGCTCGGCTAATATATCAATATTTTCTGAAAAATCGATATACTATAGAGAGGTGATCAAATTGATTCTATATTTGCTGGGCTTTTGTGCAGTATTGCTGGGAGCGGGAATGTTTGTGGACTGGTGGCATAAAAAGCATGGAATTGACGATTTTGACCCTGAAGAAAATGAAAAGCATGTATCTGAGTCAGAGAGAGCTTATATCGAGTCTTATATGCATAACATGAAAAATGATCATCATAATGGAATGTCATGAGAAAAGCGGAAGCGCCATTCCCACGAAGGAACGCAGACTAAGATCTCGCCACGTCCTGTGGCAGCGTCTGCATGACCCGCATCCTCCCAAAAGCTTCCGCTTTTGGTCGTGTGATGATTATGCTGACGAAGCCTTCCTTGTCCTGCGGGCCTTAAGCCCAAGACAGGCCTCACGGAAAGGAGTTCTTTGCCTTTCTGAGAGGATTGGCTTGTGACCCCAAGGGGGCAGGCGCTGGAGCTAGACAGTTATCTAAATTAAGATAATACACATTATCTCATAATAGAAGAGCATGGCGGATGCCATGCTCTTTGACTTTAGAAAAATAAAAACCCTATTGAAATAATCACCCCGCTGACCAGCAGAGTCAGAACACAGAATCCCATGATGTCCTTTGCTTTGAGTCCTGCAATGGCGAGCGCCGGAAGGGCCCAGAAAGGCTGAATTAAGTTGGTCCAGGCATCACCCCATGCGACAGCCATGGCTGTTTTAGGGATGGAAGCACCCATTGACTGAGCCGCTTCAAGCATAATCGGAGCCTGAACCGCCCACTGGCCTCCTCCTGAAGGAACAAAGAAGTTCACAAGCCCCGCGCTTAAAAACGCGAAGAAATGGAATGTGTAATCATTCGAAATGCTGACAAACGCTTCAGACATAACCGCAGCAAGTCCTGAGGCAGTCATCATGCCCATGATTCCGGCATAAAACGGGAACTGAATAATGATTCCGCTAGCCCCTTTCACTGCATTGAGGACAGCTTCGAGGAACCTTTTAGGTGTTCCATGGAAAAGGATGCCGAGGAACAGGAATAGGAAATTTACGATATCAAGGTTCAGGTTAAACCCCTTTGCAGCGAAATAATAAAATAAGAAAACAAGACCAAAAATTCCGGCAAGCAGGGAAATCAGACGGCTGTTTTCCAGGCGTTCAGCAGGTGTCATCGCCTCTTTTTCAATTGAAGCTGCCTGGATGTCTTCTTGAAGAAGAGCAGGATCGACCACAATGGTCTCTTCTTTCGACGGCATCATAAAGCGGTTTACAAAAGGCAAAACCAACAATAGTGCGACAACAATGAAAATATTGAATCCGGCAAAGATGGTCTGGTCAGTAGAGATGACGCCAATCATCTCTTCAGAGAAGTGTCCAGGTGTAGCAATGGTCAATGGAATCGAACCTGAAATTCCTCCGTGCCAGACAACGAAGCCAGCGTAAGCGCTTGCAATCAACAGGCGATAATCCACATTTTTTACTTTTTTGGCAAGCTCTTTAGCAAATAAGGCGCCAATCACGAGGCCAAATCCCCAGTTAATTAAGCTTGCAATCATCGATACGAATGACACAATAAGGATAGCCTGGCCTGGTGACTTGGCTAATGATGCCAGTGCACCTAATCCTTTTTTAAAGATCGTGCTGCTGGCCAGCACATGTCCAGTGACTAAAACCAGCACCATCTGCATGGAAAAAGTCAGCAGGCCCCAAAAACCATTTCCCCAATGCTGAACCATTTGGTAAGGTCCATTATCTGTGAAAATCAAACCTAATCCAAAAACAACGAAGGTTAGGATAATGACAAATAAAAATGGATCAGGCAAATACCGCTGCATAATGCGGTTAAAGAAAGATACCAGTACTTTCATGATGCAACCTCCAATTTTTATTATTAACCTATTATATTTTCTGTAAAATTCGATCTATTCCTTCTTTTCTGACATAATTGTTGTCTAAAAGGCTTCTGCCACTTAAATTAGGAGAGTAAACATCGAAAGGGGACAGGAAATATGGACGTTAAAATAGTGAAAGCTGAATGGAAAGACCGGGATATCGTAAGAAACATGTATGCTTTCTATCTGCACGATTTAACAAAATACACTGATGCATTGAAAGTAAATGAAGAAGGCACATTCGAATTTGACGCCTTTTCATTAATCTGGGACAAAGAAGGCATAGAACCTTACCTCATTAAAGCTGATGGCAAACTGGCAGGATTCCTGCTGCTTTTGCGTGCTCCCTTTTTAAGAAAAGCAGATTACTGCATCAATGACTTTTTTCTGTATAACTCGTTCAGAGGGGAAAACGTGGGGCAAACAGCGATTGATCTATTGTTCAGCAAATATAAGGGAACCTACTATATAGAGCAGTTAAAACGAAATGAGCCTGCTATCCGCTTTTGGAAGAAGGTGTACCGCTATTATCAGCTTAATGTTGACGATACCTCGAGAATGGAAGATGGAGAAGAATGTGTAGGGCAGTTGGTGAATGTGGAATGATAAATTAACTGAACCCGGTGCTCATTCGGACAGGAAAAGGAGAAATCGGGAAGAGCGAGTCCGAACCCGGACTCGGATAGGGAAACATAACCCCAAGTTGATGCAAAAAGGAGTGTTCAGATGGATATTCGATTATTAATAAAGCTTTTTGAGGAAAATAGAGACATAGAAAAAGCAATCCCCATGCAAAGCTATCTTAAAGACCACTTTCCTTTTCTTGGAATTAAGGCGCCTGATCGAAGAGCTCTTTTAAAGGAATTTTTTAATGAGACAGGCCTTCTGAAGCAGGAATTTAATCCGGATTTTGTGGAAGCCTTATGGGATCTGGAAGAGCGTGAATACCAGGCTGCCGCCCTTGACTACATCGGGAAATTCACAAGGAAACTGGACAAAAGTCATCTCTCATTAGTTGAAAAGCTGATCACAACGAAATCCTGGTGGGATACCGTCGATATGCTTGCCGCCCACCCGGCAGGCGCCATCGCGGCCAAAAATCCAGAAGTCATCCCCGAAAAAATAGAGGGATGGGCGACCAGCGAAAATATGTGGCTCCGCAGGGCCGCCATCCTATTTCAGCTGAAATACAAAACCAGCACAAACGAAGACCTGCTATACCGCTATATTATGCTAAACAATGACAGCAAAGAATTCTTCATCCAAAAAGCCATCGGCTGGGCGCTCAGGGAATACTCCAAAACAAACCCTGAATCAGTTAAAAGGTTTATTGAATCAAACACACTTGCCAGGCTGAGCATTAGGGAGGGGAGTAAGTATATTGGTTAGACTCTTAGGTTTTTATCATTTAAATTAGGAGCACTGAGTTGATTGCAGTGGAGGACTCTTGATCCTCGCAAATGCTGACGCATTTCCTTCGTGCGGTGCTTAGCCGAGGAAGCATAATCAATGTCCTGCGGAGGAGGCTCTCGTTCCTCCCCGAGGGTTTGCTGGGGGCCCGCAGCGGAAATCAACGGACAGCATACATAAACTAAAATAAGTAAGAGAGTTTTTCAGGGAAGTGCAATTATTTAAAATAACCCTAAGAACATGATAGAATGGCAAATAAGTTTTTCAGTAAAAATACTACAGCCAGAAGGTGAAATTATAATGATCAAATGCATTGCAAGTGATATGGACGGCACGCTTTTAACCGCCACACAGAAAATCACGCCTGAAAATATCGAAGCCATTAAAACAGCACAGGAAAAAGGAGTCGAAGTAGTCATCGCAACCGGGCGCTCCTACTTCGAAGCAAGCTTCGTCCTCGATGAAGCCGGCATCTCCTGCCCGATTATTTGCGCAAACGGGGCAGAAGTGAGAGCTGCAGATGGAAAAGTTGTATCCTCCAATCCGCTCGATAAGGACCTGGCTAAAAAAGCTGCCTATATCCTTGTACAGAACAACGTTTATTTTGAGGTATACACAAACCAGGGTACATACACCATTGATGAAGACCGCGGCGTCTCCATCATTGTCGACATCTTTTTAAGCGGAAATCCAGAAGCGGATATTGACGAAGTGACAAAAGCTGCGGAAGAACGCTTTACAAAAGGGCTGGTGCGAAAAGTGAACAGCTATGACGAGCTTTTCAACAGTGACGAGCACCAAATATACAAGCTGCTGGCCTTCTCATTCGAACCGGATTTTCTCGTATCCGCCAAAGAAGACTTGCTTAAGCTTGAAGGCATGGCTGTAAGTTCATCAGGGGATGAGAACCTGGAGCTGACAAGTGTGAACGCCCAAAAGGGGATTGCTCTTGAAGCTTTTGTAAAAGAAAGAGGCATTTCACTTCTGGAAACAATGGCAATTGGCGATAATTATAATGATTTGTCTATGTTCAAACGTGCAGGAAGATCCGTTGCCATGGGAAATGCCGATGACATCATTAAAGCACAATGTGATGCGGTGACATCTGCAAATGAAGACAGCGGTGTAGCCAAGGCAATCCGGGAAGTCCTGAAGTAAAATTTCAAGGGGGATGGAAGCTGGATGAAAAAGGTGTTAGGTGCAGGGTTACTGGTTTTTGGCCTGCTGGCTGGATGCTCAAGTACCGGCGGGAATAATAGCGGGAAACAAGTCGAGGATCAGGAGGCAAGCCTTCCTGCCGGTGAAGAGCCGGAAATACTGGCGGATGAGCTTGATATTCCCTGGTCCATTGCCAAAACAGGCGAAACCTTTTACATGACGGAAAGGCAGGGCAGCATTGTAAAAGTAGAGGATGGCAAGAAAGAACGTCAAAAAGTTGAACTTGCGAAAAAACTTTCTACTGCTTCCGAAGCTGGATTGCTTGGATTTGTGCTGGCACCTGATTTTTCAAAATCAAATGAAGCATATGCCTATTACACCTATGAAAACACCTCAGGTCAGTTTAATCGTATAGTGACCCTTGGGCTTCAAGAGGGAACGTGGAAAGAGGAGAGGCTTTTGCTCGATAAAATCCCGAGCGGGCAGTTCCACCACGGCGGCAGGCTTGAAATTGGCCCTGACGGAAAGCTTTATGCTACTGCAGGCGATGCTGCCACTGATCCTGAAATTGCTCAGGATGTGAATTCTCTGGGAGGAAAAATCCTAAGAATGAATCTGGATGGGAGCGTACCGGGGGATAATCCTTTCAGCGGATCCTATGTTTATAGTTACGGCCACCGCAATCCGCAGGGGCTGGCATGGGCTGAGGATGGAACTTTATATGAAAGTGAGCACGGCCCATCGGCCAATGATGAAATCAATAAGATCCTTCCCGGTAAAAATTACGGATGGCCCGTCATAAAAGGGACCGAAAAGAAGGAAGGAATGGAATCACCGCTATTTACCTCAGGTGATGACGAAACCTGGGCTCCGTCCGGGGTGGCCTATTATAAAGGCAAGCTTTACACTGCCGCTTTAAGAGGCAGTGCCGTTCTTGAGTTTGATCTGGAAACAAAGAACGTCAGGAAAATTGTTTCTAACTTAGGAAGAATCCGGGACGTCTTTATTGAAGGGGATGTGCTATATTTTATCAGCAACAATACGGACGGACGCGGCAATCCGCTTGATAAGGATGACAAACTCTATCAAATTCCGCTTTCGGATATATAAAAAGCCTGGCAGCTGTGCCAGGCTTTAGTCTTTAGCAGAAAGTCCATGCATGATGAATTGAATGGTCAGCTCGATTTCCTTTTTATCATCCCAATCGGCTTCAGGCAATATTAAATACCTCGCGATTAAAAAGCCAAATATCGATGTAAAGGTCATTCTGACTACACTATAGGCTGGAATATCAATAATCTGACCTTTTTTCTGATAATATTCAGCCAAAGTAACAAAGCGTTCAAATACTTTAATCGCGATATGCTCTTTAAACTGTTCCTTGAGTTCAGGGTGAAACGGAATTTCCTGAATCAGGATCCTAATAAGAGGCATATTGTTTTTCAGAAACGCTATCCGGTTTTCCATCATGGCTCTTAAAAAATCTTCAAAGTGTTCGTATTTATGATTAATTACTTTGTATAGATCCTTGATGACAAAGGGAGCAATCAGCTTCGCCATCATCGGGGAAACAATCCCCATCAGTAAATCCTTTTTTGTTTTATAGTGTCTGAAGATGGTTCCTTCGGCTACTCCTGCCTTCTTGGCGATTTCACTTGTCGAAGTGGCTGCATAGCCTTTTTCGGAAAACGATTCAATCGCAGCCATGATAATTTTCTTCTGCTTCTCCGTAAGTCTTTCTTCTTCCTGAAATAATCCTTCTAAAATGGAATCCTGCTCTGGCATGGTTAACTCCTTTATACGTTCAAAATCTATGCCTTTATTATAAAGGAATGAAAATGCAAAAAGAAATTTTAAATTTTCCGGTACCGTCTTAAAGCAGCGATATTCAGAAACATAAAGAGCAATGAGAAAGCGAGCAGCATAAGCAGATCTTTATAAATCATTTCCCATCCAAATCCTCTCACCATTACATTTCTTAATGCTTCAGCTGCGTAAAATAAAGGCGTAAAAGGACCGATCCAGCTGAGCCACCCTGATATGGTCTCCAGATTGAATAACCCCGAGAAAAAGATCTGGGGAACCACAATAAGCGGTATAAATTGAATCATCTGCAGCTCATTATTGGCAAAGGAAGACAGCAGGATTCCCAGAGTCAATGCTGTCAGCGAAAGAAGCAGTGTAATGAGCAGGACATAGCCAAAAGACCCTTCCATCAGCATGCCAAGCACATAGATTGCATACCAGGCGATGATGGCAGCCTGGATCATGGTGAATAACCCAAATCCCATGATATATCCCGTAACGATTTCCCATTTCCGGAGAGGACTGGTCAAGAGCCGCTCAAGTGTACCGGTTGTTCTTTCTCTCAAAAAGGAAACACCGGCAATCAGGAATACAAAGAAAAAGACAAAGAATCCCAGCAGCACCGGCCCGAAATAATCAAACTGCCCCATGTCGTCCGAGCCGAATAAATAATCGATCTTTATCTCCTGATTCTCTCCATTTTGCTGTATAGGCTTCAGTGCATCCTGAACCCATTTCATCACAGCTCCGTTTACACTTGGATCGCTTCCTTCCAGAACCACTGATGGCGGCATCTGATCAAAAGCCAGATACGCATCCAGCTTCTTGTCTGATAGGTCATTTTCTGCCAGCTTCTCCGTATCATAGTGTTTGAGTTTAGCATCTTCCAGGTTAAGCTGAGATTCCAGTTTTTCAGGGATATCAATGAGGCCAATTTCAGGCGTATATTCATCTCCGTTAAACACAAGGTGAAGCATAGTCAGGACCAGGATAGGAGCGAAGATCAATAGAGCCATCGTCCGTTTATCTCTTACAATCTGGCGGAGTATCCGTATAACCAGGGCCATAATCCTCATACTTGCGCACCTCCATATGCCAGGAAGGCATCTTCAATATTGGCAGAGCTGGTCTGCTGCATCAATTCTTCCGGTGTTCCAGCTGCAATGAGCTGTCCGTCTCTAATCATGCCAAGTCTGTCACACTTTCCAGCTTCATCCATAACATGAGTCGTCACCAGGATAGTCGTTCCGTTTTCCTTCAGACTTTTAAAAGATTCCCAGATGCTTTTTCTGAGGACAGGATCGATTCCTACAGTAGGTTCATCCAGTATGAGGAGACCAGGGCTATGCAGAAGGGAAATGGCAAGGGAAAGTCTTCTTTTCATACCCCCTGAATAATCGGAAACCAGCTTGCCAAGATGGTCAGTTAACGAAACAATTTCCATTACCTCATTCATCCGCTGCTTTTTTTCTTTTCCTTTTAATCCATACAGCGCTGCAAAAAAATCAAGATTTTCCTTTGCTGTTAAGTCAGTATATAGAGCGTCAGATTGTGCCATATAGCCAATTCGTTTGATCAAATCCAGCTGGGGCATTTTTTCGCTGAAAATATGGTTTTCCCCCTGTGTTGGCACCTCCAGTCCTGCCAGTTGTTTAACAAGCGTCGTCTTGCCGGCTCCAGATGGGCCGAGCAGGCCAAAAATTTCACCCTCGTAAATTTCAAGGTAAATGCCTTTTAAAACCTGGTGCTTTCCATAAGTCTTGGATACATTTTGGATGGAAACAATTGAATTTTTCATTGGTTCACTCCTTTTCAACTAAAAAGTGAGTAATCACTTACATCCATCATAAAGGGAAAACAGTCTATTTGTAAAGTGAGTAATCACTTATTAATTTCGACAAATGGAATTTCAAGCAATGAGCAGGCTTTTGTGAGTTAAGTCACTTCTTCCTAAACCCATCTTAGCTAAAATATTTCTAATAGAAATGTAAAAGCGGGGGATGGGAATGGAAAATGAAAAGCAGGATCATAGACCGTTGATCGATGAATTTTTAGGCAAGATTGAAATTTTTAAAGAGCTCCCCAGTGAATCCATACAGCTGATCGATAAACGAATTATTAAGAAATCTTATTTGAAGGGCGAAAGAATTATGTCTGAATATGATGTCGCCAAAGGAGTTTACTTTGTTCATTCCGGCATTGTGAAGCTGACGAAACAGGATGAACATGGCAACGAACTGATTGTCTGCATTAAGAAAAAAGGCGAGATTTTTGCAGAAGCCAACCTTTTTAACCAGACGGGCCAAACCTATCCTGCGACGGGTACAATGGTGCAGGATGGTGAAATCTACTTTCTGAACACGGATGATCTGGAACAGGAGCTTCTGTATTCACCGGAAATGGCTGTTCAGATTATCCGCTATATGAGTGAATCGCTGCGTGATATGACCTCTATTCTGAGGGACATCGCCCTGCTTGATGTGTACTCGAAAACAGTCCGGACATTGGAAAGGCTCGCGGAAAAATTCGGCGCCAACCACTGTAATCGGATGCATCTTGAGCTTCCCATAACCGTCCAGGAATTCTCCACCCTTGTCGGAACATCCCGGGAAAGTGTCAGCCGTGTTTTTTCCAGACTGAAAAAAGAAGGAATCATCGAAATTACAGGCAGAAAAATCGTCATTGTGGACTGGTGCAAATTCTGCTCCCTTTACCATCAGAGGCTGTAAGGGCGAGTTGCTTTTTAAGGTGAGAGCATATATGAACTGTCTTGCTCCACAAGGAATGCTCCGGCAGCTTTATCATCGCACGACTAAAAGCGCTAGCTTTTGGAAGGATGTGGCGTTCTCAGTGCGTGTTCGCACTTCCGCTTTTCTTAGTCAGCCCGGCTTTTTTGTTATATAATAGAGTCATAGACTCTATGACTCTGAGGTGCAAAGCATGGCTGATTTTCGTTCCAGTGAGATTATCAATAAACCTGTACATGAAGTATTCGATTATATGATTAAAATGGAAAATGTCCCTGAACTCATGCCGTTTGTTGTGAACGTGGAAAAACAGACCGAGGGCGAGATCGGAAAAGGAACAAGGTTCATCGAAACCCGTATGGTCAGAGGGAAAAAAATCAGTGCAGATATTGAAATTATTGATTTTGAACAAGACAGAACCTATACCACCCGCAGCAATGCAAATGGACTGATAACAGAATATAAATATGATTTTCATGAAATAGAAGAAGGAACGCAGGTGGAGATGGAAGCAAACGTTAAAACCAGCGGCCTTGTCGCCAAATTAACGAAGCGTTTCATCGTGAATATTGTGAAGCGGGAAGATGGAAGCCAGCTTCAGTATTTGAAGGAAATGATGGAGAAATAAGCAAAGCGCAAGGCGCCTTGACTATCCCCCACACCTTTAACGGTTTTCGTCGTACCTTGAGCTAAACAGTAAAACAGGGAGCCTCTCCATTAGAGAGGCTCCCTGACTTTATTAATCCCTTTTTTCATCCAAAACTAGAATGACCGTACCGCCCTCATTTCTGCCGGGCAGTTTGACTTTAATCTGCTGATTTTTGTCCACTGAATATTTCTTTCCGGAATATTGGTCAATGACCTTGCTGCCGGCGGCAAATGGGACTTTTACTGTTACTTTCTTTTTATCCGTCATAGTGTTTATGCCTACAACAGCATTTATGCCGTTATAGGAGCGGTTAAAGACTAAATACCCATTAGCGTCTCTGCCTGCGAGCTTTTCGCGTGTACCTTTTGAAAACACTGCCGAGTAATCTTTCCGGATGTTAAGGAGCTTCTGGTAGTGCTTGTGCATGTCATTTCCGATTAGGGACCAGTCAAAGTCATAGCGGTTTTCATTAAATTCTCCTTTATCCATATCTCCTGCATGTTTGCCGGAAAGGCCGATTTCTTCCCCATAATAGATAACTGGCTGTCCCTTTGCTGTTATTTGGAGGGCAGAGGCGATTTTCATTTTGCCCCAATCATTGCCCGCACTTGTGATCAGGAAGCCGTCTTCATCATGGCTGCTTAAAAATTGGCCAAGAGCTGCCGTATTTGAGAGCTTATCATTTCGAGCCTGCAATTTTGCTTCAGCTGCGTCGATTTTGCCGTTAATGAAATCAGCAGCGGTATGTTTAAAATCAAAATCGAGGATGGAATCCATTTCGCCGCTGTTCAGAAAGCCTCCATGTTCATCGATGTGGCCGCCGTAATATTCTCCGATGATTTTAAAGTCAGGCCTGATTTCAGTCAGGGCATTTTTAAATGCTTTCCAGGTTGTATGCTCCACGTGCTTAACGGTATCCACACGGAAGTAGTCAATCGTATCCCCGCGGTCTGTTCTTGCTTTTTCAAGCCAGTCTGTCTGCCAGTCAATAATTTGTCTGCGGACCTCTTCTTCCTCAGTTTTAAAATCAGGCAATCCGGCCAGCTCGCCGCGGATGGTATCATTTCCTCCATCCCGCAGCATGCCGGCAAAGCGCTCGCGGTCAGCATCAGAAGGGAAGTTGGGAATTCCAAGCCCAATGGAGGGATCGTTTTCCTTTAATCCATATCCGGTATGGTTCAGTACCACATCCACCATCACTTTTATGCCGCGGTCATGCGCTTTTTCCAAAAGTTCCTGGAATGTCTTAATGTCCCCAAGATGCTCATCCAATTTTGTAAAATCCTTTGCCCAGTAGCCATGATAGCCATATTGGTTTCCATCTTTATCATGGCGCAGGTCCCAATTGATGTTGTCGACGATCGGTGTAATCCAAATCGTGTTAATGCCAAGGTCCTCGAGATAATCCAGTCTTTCAATCATACCCTGGAAATCCCCGCCATGATAGGTTTCCAGATGGGACGTATCATAATTTGAATGGTTTGGATCATCGTTGGTAGAATCTCCATTGTTGAAGCGGTCTGTCAGCATAAAGTAAATGCGTGCTTCATCCCAATCAAAATCATCCTTTTTGCCGCTGAAGGTGCGGGTTTTGACTTCAACGGAAGCTTCTCCCGCATGAAAATTCCCATATTCATCAATCACTGTGATCGGCAGCTTCTTAATGCCTGCCGTTACAGATTGATCAATGGAAATGGTGTGTGCATTTAATGCCGGGTCAATACTGACTTTGCTGCTTCCGCCGATAGCAGATAGGTCTGCGTAAGCTTCTTTAATAGATACCTCAGGATCTGAAAGTATTGTTTCAATAGACAAAACGGCATTTTCATTGTATGAAACTTTATTTGGACTCACGTCAGTTCTGATCTCTGCTGCTGGGTTTTTATAGGTGATGGATGACTTTTCATTAAAAGGATCTTTCATTTCAGAAGTCTCTCCATCTCTAGTAACAAGGAAAGAGTACTCGTATGTGCCTTCTTTTAAGTGATCAATCGTCACAAAGAAACGTTCTTCCTTAAGGGAATACTGCATATCATAAATCTGTCCATTCAACTTTGCCTGAACCTTTTCAATCGAATCCATTTTTCCCTGTTTGAACAGCGCCGGATCTCTAAAATAAAGAGTAAGACTGCCATTGTTTAGAAGAGGACCCGTAATAGAAGGGACCTGATAGAATTCACTCTGGCCGCTTTTGACAATAACCTTGGTGTACTTGTCATTCCCTGTTTTAATATAGCGGTCGGCACCATAAGGATCCTTTTGATCCCAGCCTGTTCCTTTACGAAGCACAAATCCCATTTGCTCACTCTGCTGGCCAATTTCAATCAATGCAACAGCCCCCTTGTCATTGACTTCGGTAAAATCTGCCTGCCCATCCTTTAAGCCAGTCTGCCAGGTCCAAATGTTCCAGCCTTCATAATCGTGATTGTCTCTTACATACGTAAACTCAATAAAACGACGGTTATCTCCAGCATTCCGATCGTCAAATTCCTCTTTTGAGTAATAAACGGTTTGGTACCCCTCAGCGAGCCATACTTCTGCCTCATTTTGGCCATCAGGCATGGTAATGGTTCTGGAAACATCCTGAGTATCCCAGTTTCCGGGACGGGGAATGACATGGATTTTACTCGAAGGAACAGAAATCTCAGCTTGGGCAAATCCTTCTGTCCGGTTTGTAAATGGGTAAGCCTTGCCATTTTTTCCGTCCTCCCATGCCCATAAATCCCAATTGAATTGCTCACCGTCATCGCGCCAGTAGTTTATTGTATAGCTATTCATCTGACCGATAATGCTGAAGCTATGCTCCAGTGTATAGCCATTGAATTCGCCAATGACAGTTACGCTTCCTGCTTCAGCAGAATTGGAGATTGCCAGCTGATTATTTTTCACCTCAACGCCATTTGCTTCAGTTTTTAATCTCCAGGCTGGCTGCACATCTTCGATAGTGCCGTTGCTATGTACTAATTTGGCTGAAAGAGGAATCAGGGTATCTTTTACAGCATCAGCAGGCATTTCAGTCGTTAATCCGCTAATAGCCAGTAAGCTGTTTCCGTTACCAGTCTTGCTATTTGCCGGATCGGCAATCCAATTGCCGTCATCCAGAATAAATTTATATTCATAGACTCCAGGTGATAAATGAATAGTCTTTGACCATATATTGTTTTCGCCTTTCGTCATTGCCAATGCTCCATCTTGCCAGCCGGTAAAACTGCCGGCGACCCGGATCTGCTGAGCTTCTCCCTGATAGGAGAAAGTAACTTGACTCCCGTCTATTACTGGACTTTCGCCTGTGCTGGCAGAGGATGAATGCGGGTGAATTCCTGTGAATAAACTGAGAATCAGGCTTAGGAGCATGATCAAGAAGCCAGCTTTCCTATATTTGTCCATAAAATTCCCTCCCTATAATTGGTTAGCTAAAGTGTGTAAGGGTGTAGTGCAAGCGATTGCACCAAGAAGCAAATGAAATCGCTTGCAGATACTTAAGGAAATTCTAACATCATAATAGGGAAAGCTCATGGGCAGAAAGTAGTTAATATTCAGAAAAAAACAAATACTAAAAAGCCGCTCTGAAACCAGAGGCGGCGTGCTCTATCTTTAGAATTTATAGGTCCAAAAACGTTCTTTATACATTCTGGCCAATACTTCAGGCTCTTGCTTTTTAATGCTTTCTTCCATATTCGCTGCCATCAGCTGTGTCTGTGAGGCATGTGCCTTGATCGCTGCAACTTTCCGGTCTGCAACCGCACTGACGTCATTGACAATATCCGCCTGGCCGATTTCTTCCTCACAGTTATTGGAGAATGCGACACAGTGAACCTTCGGACGCTTGTCAGCAGGCAGCTCTTTTACCGCACGGATCACAGCGGCGCCTGTTGCGTCATGATCCGGGTGCACAGCGTATCCCGGATAGAACGTGATGATGAGGGAAGGGTTTGTCTCACCGATGATGACTCCTAGTCTGTTCGCGAGCTTTTCTTCATCCTCAAACTCCACGGTTTTATCCCGGTACCCCAGCATTCTTAAGTCCTGGATGCCCAGAACCCTGGCTGCTTCCTCCAGCTCTTCTTTGCGGATTTTCGGCAGAGTTTCCCTGGTGGCAAAAGGGGGATTACCCATATTGCGCCCCATTTCTCCAAGCGTCAGGCATGCGTAGGTGACAGGTGTGCCGTTATCGATATGTAAGGAAATCGTTCCTGAAACGCCAAATGCTTCATCGTCCGGATGAGGGAAGATGACGAGTACATGTCTTTCCTTTTCCATCATGGTCGTGCTCCTTTCCATTTGATATCCTCTGAGCCCCTATTTATTCAAAAGGATTTTCACTAATTTGCAGGGCGACTGCAAGCTTGCCGCTGAAATCGTGGCCGGCTAAAAGGAGCCTGTCTTCTTTATCGACTTCAAAGTGGGTAATTCCTTCAGCATACACCCAGCCAAAATTCATTTTCAATCCAACCCGGTAAGGGCCTTTTCCGGTGATTTTTCCATGCTCATAAACCAATTTGGCATTGCGGATATAGGCGCCTGAAGAAAAGAAGCTTTCATCAAAATGGGAAGCATACGCTCCATTTGTTGTTTCCAGATGAATAAAGACCTCTTTATTGGCAAGGCGGTCAATCTCTTTTTGCACGTGTTCTTTCACTGCTGGTTCCACTCTATAGTCCCCCTTCCGTTTTATCTTCATATATTCGTTTGAGACGGTATTTATATGTTTATCTTACTAAAAAAAGAAATGAAAAGCGAAAAAGTAATCTCAGAAAGGGTGCTAAAAAGATATAACCGCGAAATTGTTATATTATCCGCGAAAAAACAAATATAACCGCGGAAATTTAATTTTATCCGCGAAAAAATCAATATATCCGCTAAATCCCCGTTTTATCGGGTGAATTGCCAATTGCAAAAAACAGAGCCCCCTCGGACTCTGTTTCACCATGCTTATTCTGAATCAAGACTGCCTGCGCTATATTTGCGGTAAGCACCAGGCATCGTAGGGCCAACATACTCATTTAGCTTAAAGCCATGGTTGATGGCGGCAGTGATGAAATCCTTCGCTGTTTGAACCGCTTCTTTGACAGGTTTGCCTTTCGCGATTTCTGCTGTGATTGCAGAAGAGTAGGTGCAGCCTGCGCCATGAGTGTAAGTCGTTTCAACGCGTTCGCTTTCATAAAGAGTGAACTCTTGTCCATCATATAGAAGGTCAACGGCTTTTTCGTGCTGCAGCTTGCTGCCGCCCTTGATTAATACATACTTCGCACCAAGTTCATGAATTTTGACAGCCGCTTCTTTCATGTCCTCCACAGTTTTGATTGGACCTGTTTTAGCCAGCTGCCATGCTTCAAATAAATTTGGTGTTACCACTGTTGCAAGCGGCACAAGCAAATCTCTTAATGCTTCGTTCAATTCAGGATGAATCGGCTCATCTTCACCTTTGCAGACCATGACCGGGTCGATGATAACATGGTCCAGGCTGTTTTCTTTAATGGTCTTGGCCGCAATTTTAATCACTTCTTCAGAACCTAGCATGCCAGTTTTCATCGCATCAATACCTGTAGATATGATCGTTTCGATCTGTGTTTCCAGAATGTCTGTAGAAATCGGGAACACGTTGTGGCTCCAGTTATTTTTAGGATCCATCGTCACAATGGTAGTCAGCGCAGTCATCCCGTAAACGCCAAGCTCCTGGAATGTCTTAAGGTCTGCCTGGATTCCCGCGCCGCCGCTCGTATCTGAACCGGCAATGGTCATTACTTTTTTCATCGTCATATGCATAGTTCCTCCTTGAAGTACTGCTGGATATCTTTTTCTAATTATAACAATAATTGAAAAAGGTAAAAACTATAACGGACTGCAGATAGCATTAAGTTAACCGCTCCTTTAGGCAAAAATACGATGCACATCACTTGAACGCACATAAAAAAGGCTATGCACACATAAATCACGCTTATCCGCACGTAAAAAAATTTATCCGCTCATAAACTTCGTCTATCCGCACATAAATTAACTTCAGAAAAAAATCCTGCTGAACGTCACAATATTGCCAACTCCAGCGGCCTTCGTATAAGAAACAGGCCGGAATAGATGGTAAAATAAAAGGATAACGATAAGATACATTGAAAGACGGTGAGGAAAATGAGCAGTACAGGCATCATTTTGGCAGGAGGGCATTCAAGCCGGATGGGGGAGAATAAAGCCCTGCTGAAAATAGGCGGCAAAACGGTAATTGAACGAATCGCCGATCAGCTGTCTTCTATATTGCCCAATGTCATCATCGTAGCCAATAAACAGGAAGATTATCAGTTTCTCGGCCTTCCCCTTGTGAGCGACCGCTGGAAAGAAAAAGGGCCACTGGCTGGAATCCAGGCCGGCCTGTCTGAATCCAGGACCCAAAAAAATCTGATTGTGGCCTGTGATATGCCATTCATATCCGGGGAGCTTGCCAGGCTTCTTCTTGAACAGCTGGATCAGCATCAGGCATCCGTACTTGAAATCGGAGGGCAGCTTCACCCGCTTTTTGCCGCTTACCGAAAGGATGCAAAAGATGCAGCAGAGCTGGCATTGAGAGAAAATAAGCTGCGGATCCGCCAATTTCTGCAGGAAATAGATAGCAGAATCATAAAAGATGAAGAGCTTAAGAATATGGGGTTTTTATATAGGGATGCGCACTTTTTTAACATGAACCGTCCTGATGAATACCGGCAGGCACTGAAACTGGCCGAAGATGCCTCAAAATAAGAATGCATTCATTTCCATTCCGGCTCTGTCTATGTCAAAATCAAATAAAAAGAGGTGATTCCATGAATTTTGAGATTTCTAAAGATCCGATCGATATCCAAAGTGTGATCGATAAAGTGGTGCAGCGGGAAGCGGGAGCGATTACGACCTTTATCGGAACCGTCCGCGAGCTGACACATGGAAAAAAAACACTTTACTTAATATATGAAGCATATGAATCAATGGCTGTGAAAAAACTGGAGCAGATCGGAACCGAGATAAAAGAGCGCTGGAACGGGGCAGAAGTGGCAATTACCCACCGGACAGGCAAGCTGGATATCACCGATGTAGCGGTCGTCATTGCCGTTTCCACTCCACACCGTGCGGATGCTTATGAAGCAAACCGCTATGCGATTGAAAGAATTAAAGAAATTGTGCCGATTTGGAAAAAGGAACATTGGGAAGATGGCGAAGAATGGATCGGCAATCAGCTGGAAACAGTGGCATACCCAAAAGGAAAACCGGAGGAGAAGGATTTACATGAATAAAATTATGTTTTTTGCCCATTTGCGGGACCGTGTTGGAGAAGAGTCTTTGACAAAGGATGTCAGCGGCAAAACAATCTCTGAACTGAAACAGATGCTTGAGGAAAATTACGGGCTGAAGCTTGATTCAGTCATTGCAGCCGTGAATGAAGAGTTTGCTTCTGATGATGAAGTCATTCAGGACGGAGATACAATCGCCTTTATCCCTCCAGTCAGCGGAGGGTAATGGCAGCTTCAAGAGAGGAGGGGGCGCATTGTCTGAAAGGTATTCTCGCCAGGCTTTGTTTCCGCCTATTGGAAAAGTGGGGCAGGAAAAAATCCGCTCCAAGCATGTGCTGATAGTCGGTGCCGGCGCTCTTGGCTCGGGAAATGCGGAATTGATGGCGCGTTCAGGTGCCGCCAAACTGACGATCATTGACCGGGATTATGTCGAGGAAAGCAACCTGCAGCGCCAGCAGCTTTTTGCAGAAAGCGACGCCTTAGATAAAATGCCAAAAGCGGCTGCAGCAGAAAAACGGCTAAAACAAATTAATAGCGAGGTCGAAATCCGCTCGATTATTGGCGATGCTACTCCGGAAAAGCTGGAAGAGCTTGCTGAAGGGGTGGATCTGATCCTGGATTCGACCGATAACTTTGAAACCAGGATGACCATTAATGATATCTCTCAAAAATTTAATATTCCATGGATTTATGGAGCCTGTGTCGGCAGCTTTGGCATGAGCATGACAATCATTCCCGGGAAAACGCCATGCATGAATTGCCTGCTGAAAAAGATTCCGATCCAGGGGATGACCTGTGACACCGGAGGAATCATTGCCCCAGCTGTGCAAATGGTCGTCGCCCATCAGGCAGCTGAAGCGCTGAAAATTCTGGCTGAGGACTGGGAAGCCGTGCGTACCGCTATGGTCAGTTTTGATTTATGGCGAAACCAGTACACCAGCATGAAGGTGTCAAAAGCGAAGGATGAAGGCTGCTTATCTTGCGGAACAGAAAGAACATATCCTTATCTGCGGCCGGAAAATATGATGAAATCCACTGTTCTCTGCGGAAGGGACACTGTTCAGATCCGCCCGCCAAAGGAGCAGGAAATCGAATTCGCTGAAATCGCACGGCAGCTGAAAGCACTTGGCTACCAGGTGAAAGGCAATCCGTATCTGCTTTCCATCGAAATGGAGGAGAAGCGCCTTGTCCTCTTTAAAGACGGACGCGCCCTTATTCATGGCACAAAGGATTTAGCGCAGGCGAAGTCCATTTATCAGCGGATTATGGGTTAAAGTGAACTTCAATCAGTGGGGTTCTGTTGGTTGGGGCCCACAGGACGTGGCGTTTTGGCCTTTACGGTCAGTAAGAGTCCGATAAACTAGTGCTTTTTCATTATATATAAGCCCCTTCCTTTTTTGTAAAATAAAGACAAAAAGACAGAAGAGGTTAATAATGATTACATTCATGTATTTTTTCGGCTATTTGTTTGACCAGCTGCTGGTCAATTTTATAGGGATGGTCCTGATCCTTTACAGCTTTATCATTCCGGTTACCCCTATGTATAAAACCAAGCGTCCTGCAGATCTAATCGTACATATAAGCCGGATTCTTTTCGCTATCATTCTCCCATTCCTGAACTTTTTCTATTTTTTATTCAATAGCGGGGACTGGGCGACAGGGGAAGGCATTACAGCACCGGAGCATTTTAGCACTTTCATCTGGGTTCAGGCTGGTTTGATTGTGCTGCCTGAACTGGTTTTTTTCATCCTGTCAAAAGTCAATATAACCAGAGTCTGGTGGTATGTGCTATACCCGGCTCTTCTGATTGGGCTATGGGTTTGGATGTTTTAAGGGCATAAAAAAAGCGATGAAAAATTTTTCATCGCTTTTTTATACTGTCTAGCTGCTCCAGCGCCTACCCCCTCGAGGTCACAAGCTTGTCTAGTTTCGGCTCCTAGGGACTCAGGGTCATAAGTCGTTTCCTTCCAGAAGGAAAAACGCCTCCGCTTTTCTAATTATTTTACTTCGTCTGTACCTACAATAACTAACTTGCCTTCATCCAATACTTTTTCATATTGTTCTGCTTCTACCGTCGTTAAACCAACAGATTCAAATTTTGTACGAAGCTCATCTCCGCGTTTTTTGAACACGTTGCCGACAGAATCGAGTAGGCCCTGCTCCTTCATGCCGACTTCGCCTGTATCCGTCGCGTCAGAAAGGTGCTCTGAGCGATCCTTGTCATGTGCGAAAATATAGATGTTTTCCTTATTAAATCCCTGGCTTTGCAGCATTCCAATCGTATCTGTAGCCTGTACGCCATTTTCAACAACTTCAATTTTATACATATATAACATCCTCCTTAAAAGATTTGCAGATTTATTTAAATGGCAGCATGTCCTGCCGTTATATTTATTACATATCCGTTCTAAAAAATTTTAAACATGTATGCAAGAATGAAAGATTATGCCATGATAACCAATGGGTATTAAGAATAGGACTTTTCAAATAAGAGGAGGGAGAGTTGGCAGATGAAGCGTATCTTAAGCAATGACTGGCAGGAGATTTTGGCAGAGGAATTCGAGAAACCTTATTATCTCCATCTTCGTGAATTTTTAAAAAAAGAATATGAGGAGCAAACTATTTATCCGAGGCAGGAGGATATTTTCAATGCGCTCCAATATACAGCTTATAAAGACGCAAAGGCAGTTATATTGGGGCAGGATCCTTATCATGGGCCGGGGCAGGCACATGGATTGAGCTTTTCGGTACAGCCTGATGTAAAGCTGCCTCCTTCGCTGAAAAATATATTCAAGGAAATGCAGGATGACCTGGGCTTCGAGGTGCCAAACAATGGCTATCTATTAAAATGGGCCCGAGAAGGAGTGCTGCTCTTAAATACCGTTCTGACCGTCCGCAAAGGGCAGGCGCACTCGCATAAGGGGAAAGGATGGGAAACTTTCACCGACACGGTTATACAAAAACTGAATGAGAGGGAAAAGCCCGTGGTTTTTATTTTATGGGGCAAACCGGCTCAGGAAAAAGAAGTGCTGATTGATGCTTCTAAACACTATATAGTAAAATCGCCGCATCCAAGTCCATTTTCGGCGAGAAAAGGGTTCTTTGGCAGCAGGCCATTTTCAAGAACGAATGAGATATTACAAGAGCTTGGGGAGGAGCCCATTGACTGGCAGATTCATGATCTCTGATTCTTTTCGTCATGTTTCACGTGAAACATACCGTTTCGTGTAAGAGAATAAGAGAAGTGCTCGAAATATGCATGTTCGAGAAGGGAAAGGAAAATGAGTTCACAGAAAATGGCTTGTTTTAAATGCAAATAATTCTGTGTTACTGGGACCGGTACTATCCAAAAGGCTGCAGGGCTTTTCAGTTTACCCTGTCTAGCTCAGCGCCTACCCCCTCCAGGGTTGGGGGTGGGCGAAAGGCGCGTCCGCTTTTCTTTAAAACCAGGCGGATGCCCTCTCTCGAAGTTTTCCGGGCATCTGGCCATCCTTGTTTGCGTTTTGAAAAGGAAAACTGATAAACTTTATATGGCCGGTAACATTGGCGATTTTTTAAAAAGAATGTATACTTTTTTTGGACTTCAGGAATTGTCTAGCAGAAGCAGCCTGACACTTGAGGGTAGAGGGTGGCAAGGCGCTTGTGCTTTTTTTACAGAAAGAGGTGTAGAGAATGAATATCTCTGTTCAGAAGCTTTTAGGGAAGATGGAAAAGGAATTGCTGGAAGCAAAAAGCAGCTCTTCAGACGCCAGAATAAGAGAAAGAGTGCAGGCGATCAAGTCATTATGCGAGCTGGTTTTGGAAGAGTCGGATACAGGAAGTGTGTCTGCTGTTGCTTCTATTAGCCATACATACAATGCACCGCCTGCGGCTCAGCCAGCGGGTCTGCAGCCAAAGAAAATGCAGATGGAAGATGAGGCAAACGGCGATTCATTATTCGATTTTTAATAAAACGATAAGAGGTGCAGGGGATTATGAAGCTATTTATTATAATTGGAGCCATTAATGCTTTTTTAGCAGTTGCATTAGGTGCATTCGGAGCGCATGGGCTTGAGGGGAAAGTGGAGCCGAAGTATTTGGAGATATGGAAAACAGGTGTAACCTACCAGATGTTCCACGCAACAGGCCTTTTGATTATTGGCGTCCTGCTTGGCAAATTGCCGGCGACATCTTTATTATCCTGGTCAGGCTGGCTGATGCTGATCGGCATTATCCTTTTCTCAGGAAGCTTATATGTTTTAACATTAACAAAAATCAGCGTGTTGGGTGCCATCACCCCGCTTGGCGGAGTCTCTTTCCTTGCGGCTTGGGTGCTGCTGATCATTGCGGCGGTAAAATATTTATAATAGGAAAGGAGCTTTGACGGGGTCAAAGCTCCTTTTTTCATTACCTCGGCGAATATTGCGACATTCCTTGCCCTCCGCCAAACGGATATTCATATTCTATTTCTTCATCAAATGTTACATAGTCTAAGTAGATCATTGGAAGAAGGATGCGTTGGCCTGTTTGCGGATCGCTCAGTATCAAGTGATCCCGTCCGGCTGCTTCAATGATGCCTTTAAATATTTTGGCGTTCCATTCCGTATTGTTTTCGAATGTTGCATAAACAGTCGCGAGTTTTCCTCTGTTCAGGCGAAGAATATTTTCGATGTAGGATTGTTCAAGCGGGAGCATGCCTGGAATAGAAGGAGCAGCTGAAGGGGCACCCATACCGCCGCCGGCGCCTGCACCTGGAAACATCCCGCCCGAACTCGTACCCGGAATTGTTCCGCCTGTTTGAACGGGCTGGAACTGCGGCTGACCCTGCGGCTGGCCCTGAAAGTTCTGAGGCATTTGGGTGCCGTCCGTGTAACGCTGCTGCTGGTAACCATAAAAAGGGTATTGACCATAATTTGATTGACTCAATTTTTTTCCCTCCTAAAATTAAAATCAGCCATTTCTATCCGCATTGCTAGTAGACTGTCGGACAGTCCTGCGGGGTAGATTTATAAAAGCAATGGGCTTTAAACCGTCCGGCATTCCCTTGGCTGTACCATTGGGCCGGGCAGCTGCCTTGTGGCCGAAAGAACCATAATGCACTGCTGGCAGAGTAGTGTTGGTGACCGCTTATTACTTTGCGGGCGAGGTCAATCTCACTGCCGCGCACCTTGATAAAAATTGCCTTTTTGGTTGGCTTCAATCCCGCTTGGGTTCTGATAGACCATTCTCCTGATGGAGCAGGTATCCTTGAAGGCCCAGACATTCACCCCGGACACGGTTAACCCCTCACATTCCCAACCATCAGCATGCCAAGCTTCCCATCGCACGCATGAGCCGGCCGAGGAGCTTAACATCTTCCTCGGTGTAAGGGATAACTCCAATCTCTTCACCTCTCTTTAATAAGCCATGATGCTGCGGATAAGAGAATTGCTTAGGTATAAGAGAAACTCACTATTTCATTACTATGTAGAGGCATGTTTTTTTATGACCTCCGGAAAAAGAAAAACTCCCAGCAGAAGCCGGGAGTTTTAAACATTATACGTGAAGGAATTTTTCAACCTTGTCCTCTTCAAGGATGTTGCCAACGAAGAAGGAGCCGAATTCACCGTAGCGGGCACTGACTTCATCGAAGCGCATTTCATAAACAAGCTTTTTAAACTGAAGAACATCATCAGAGAAGAGGGTAACGCCCCATTCGTAATCGTCGAAGCCGACTGAACCTGTGATGATCTGCTTTACCTTTCCTGCATACTGGCGCCCGATCATGCCGTGGCTGCGCATCATATTGCGGCGGTCTTCCATCGGAAGCATGTACCAGTTGTCATTGCCCTGGCGGCGCTTGTCCATCGGATAGAAGCAGACATGCTTTGCTTTCGGAAGTTCTGGGTAAAGGCGTGCCAGGATCTGAGGATTCTGGTAAGGATCTTCTCCTGCCGGCAGGTAGTTGCTCAGCTCGACAACAGAAACATATGAATGAGCAGGGATCGTGAATTCAGCTAACTTAGTTTTGTTGAATTCGTTTTCAATTTCATTTAGCTCTTCCATTGTAGGCCTTAAGATCATCATCATAAAATCAGCTTTTTGGCCGACAATTGTATAAAGGGCATGGCTGCCGTTTTTCCCGCTTTGTGTTGTATTCCACTTGTCCACTAGGGCCATAAATTCGTGGATCGCTGCCTGACGCTCTTCGCTGGGAGCCATTTTCCAAGTTGTCCAATCAACTGTGCGGAAGTCATGTAAACAATACCAGCCATCAAGCGTTACTGCTGCTTCACTCATTATAATCACTCCTAATATGTACTAAAATTCTCATCATTACTATAACATAGTTTCTCCAATTAACATGTGTACAAAACTTGAAATGTTGGAATTCAGCAGGGTGACAGGCACCTATACCAATTTGCCGAACTGGCATAGGTGCCTGTCACCGCAAATTCCCGTTTACAAAGAGGGGATTATGGATATCTTAAAAAAGGTATAAAGGTGGACTGTCAGAAGGATATTTATTATTGGAAATTTACCGAAAACAAAAACTTTTTTGTTGTAAACGCTAACAGTATGTGAACTCCTTGAAATTCTTAGGATGAGGAGTATTCTAAGGGAGTATATAGGAGAATTTCTATTGAATTGAACGGAAATTTAGTGCCGTAGGAGGAATTAGCATGAGTGATTTATTCACAGTATTGAAAGAAAAAGTAACAGGGCAGAATTTAAGAATCGTTTTTCCGGAAGGACAGGATGAGCGTATTTTAGCGGCTGCAGGAAGATTGGCTGCGGAAAAAATCATCACTCCGATCCTTATTGGAAACATCGCAGAAATTGAAGCAAAAGCAAAAGACATGGATATCAGCCTGGAATCAGCTGAAATTTATGACCCGAATAACTTTTTAATGATGGATGAGCTTGTGGCTGCATTTGTTGAAAGACGCAAAGGCAAAGCGACAGAAGAAGATGCACGCAGGATCCTTCTTGATGAAAACTATTTTGGAACCATGCTTGTCTATGCGAACAAAGCAGACGGCCTTGTGAGCGGAGCTGCCCATTCAACAGCTGACACAGTGCGCCCGGCTCTTCAAATCATTAAAACAAAAGAAGGCGTGCGCAAAACATCTGGTGTATTCATCATGGTCCGTGACGGTGAGAAATATGTTTTTGCCGATTGTGCCATCAACATCTCACCGGACAGCCAGGACCTGGCGGAAATCGCGATTGAAAGCTCGAAAACAGCCAGAATGTTCGATATCGAACCGCGTGTGGCCATGCTGAGCTTCTCAACAAAGGGCTCTGCCAAGTCACCTGAAACGGAAAAAGTTGCGGCGGCACTTGAAGCGGCTAAAGTTCGCGATCCGCTTTTAATCATCGATGGGGAATTCCAGTTTGATGCGGCATTCGTTCCATCGGTAGCTGAGAAAAAAGCTCCGGATTCACCAATCCAGGGAGATGCAAATGTATTTGTTTTCCCTAGCCTGGAAGCCGGAAACATCGGCTACAAAATTGCCCAGCGCCTAGGAAACTTCGAGGCAGTGGGACCAATCCTTCAAGGCTTGAACCGTCCGGTTAATGACCTGTCCCGCGGCTGCAACGAGGAAGACGTTTACAAGCTTGCTTTAATTACTGCAGCTCAAGCTTTACATCAATAATACAGCAGCTTAGAAGCCGGTCCCTTGTGACTGGCTTTTTTGCTATAATGTATCTGTTATGGGCCTTTGGCCGATAAAGGCTCAAGTTTGGCCGCTAAAATGCCATATTTGGCCGATAGAACTATAACTTAGGCTGATAAACCAGCTGATTTGGCCGTTAAATAGATAAATTCTGCCGATTAACTCGAATATCGGCAAAAGGGGATCAAATGAAGATGAATTCGCTACAAGACTTACTGTTTCAGGAAGAATGGAGGGTTATTGACCAGTCTGCTGCAGGCATCCACTTAAATGCCCTGCACTCTTTCGGGATGGACGATACACTATGTGCTTCTGTCGGATCGGGTGAGGCGCCTGCGACCGCGAGAACATGGGTTCACCATAATACCATTGTGCTTGGAATCCAGGATACGAAGCTGCCTTTTTTAACTGAAGGCATCCAGTCTTTAAAGAGCCAGGGGTACGAAGTGATTGTACGAAATTCCGGCGGCCTGGCAGTTGTCCTGGATCAAGGGGTCCTGAATATTTCGCTGATTTTTCCTGAAAGTGAAAAGGGAATTGATATAAACCGCGGATATGATGCGATGTGGATGCTCATCCAAGAGATGTTTTTCGATTTTCATATAGAAATAGAAGCGCGTGAAATTGTCGGCTCCTATTGCCCGGGAAGCTATGATTTAAGCATCGGGGGACAAAAGTTTGCCGGCATCTCGCAAAGGCGCCTCCGCAATGGCGTGGCGGTCCAGATCTATCTGTGCGTGGATGGCAGTGGAAGTGAGCGGGCCGATTTGATTGGCAAATTCTATTCTCTTGCTAAAAAAGAAGAACAGACAAAGTTCCAGTACCCTGAAATTCAGCCGGCTGTGATGGCATCACTATCGGAATTGCTGGGTACAGAACTGACGGTACAGGATGTGATGCTACGCTTTTTGCAGTCATTGAAAAAGAAAGCAGGCCGCCTTTATGCAGGGCAGCTGACAAATGTGGAAGCAGGCCTGTTTGAAGCCTATTACCGCCGTGTGATAGAACGGAATGAGAAAGTACTTGGCAGCGAATAAATAAAAGAAGAGCCGCAGTCATAAACGATCTGCGGCCCTCCTTGAAAGGAATTGCTGCCATTTTCTCCTGCTCCCGCTGCCGGGAACACCTTTTTTGTTTTAGAATTTTCAGCGCCTGCACCCTTGGGCGGGCAAGGCGCTTTTAGTTTTTCTTATTCAGCTACTCTTTCCAAATTGCCGTTGCGGTCCATTTTAAACTTGGATGCCGGCCTTTCTTCTTCATCAAACAGAACAAAATTGCGGGCTCTGTTCATGATTTTCATCAGTGTCTCGTAATCTTCCTGAATGGTTACCGTATTCTGCTCCAATTCGCCGATTTTGCCTTCAAGCTCTTCGTTTCGGCTTCTGAGATCGGCATTTTCCCGCTTCAATCTTTCATTCTCACTCTTTAGTATATCAAGCTGAATGCCTGAATGATTCAATGTTTGCAAGTATGTGATAACGGTATCCATATCCAGCTGTGCAGGCGCAGTATAAACCGGCTCTGAATAGGTGAAGGATGAGACCGTCTCTGTTTGGGTATGCGATTCATCCTCTGTGCGCTCTTCGTAAAAATCTGCCGGTGATGGCGGTAGGACCGCATTTGTCTTAATTGGCGCTGCTTCAACCTCCTGCATAGTTGGAACCGGCGGAGAGTATAAGAGTTTCTTTTTGCCGCCCTGATCCTTTCCTAGCATTCTTTGTCTCTGCTTGCGCTGTTTCTTGGCTAATTGAAGTGCTTTTTCATACTGGTGCCTCACTACAGCGTTCCAGCGGAATCCGCATGCCGCAGATGTGCGGTTCAGCTTGTCCCCAACTTCCTCAAAAGCGTTTAACTGAGTGCTGCCTTCCCTCACATGCCGCAAAACAGTTTCTGCCAGCAATAAATCGTTTTCATCTGTCCAAGCGTCCTGACGTATTTTCATGTAACCTCAACTCCCTAAATTATTACTTTTTGCTGTTGCCTTAGTTAAAGGATGGACAAACTTGGCAGGTTTTATACAAAGGTGATTAAAAGGATAGTAGATTTTTTAAAATTTTATTTTTCGCTAGATACGTATGGCGGTTTTGTGAAGATTACTAAGATTCACCACCCAAGTTAATGATTACAGCTTGCAATAGAGCTGGATAAGTTTTAAAATAGCCTGTAGCAGTTGGCAGGGCAGTCCTTTTTATCTGAATAGGAATGCTTTGCAGCGGATATGCTTTAACGAAGAAGATGACGAGGCGCGCCATGCGCTGTTAAAGCTCCCGGAACGGGGAGCGCATAATATAAAAGATTGACCGCAGAAAGGGTTGTAATAAAATGGCAAACGAATTTCGTGTTTGCGACGATTGTCAGGCTGTAAATCTGAAGACATTAATACCGCGATTAAAAGAAATAGATCCTGAAGCAAAAATTGATGTCGGCTGCCAATCCTATTGCGGGCCAGGCCGCAAAAAAACATTTGCTTTCGTCAATAACCGTCCCCTTGCCGCACTGACGGAAGAGGAATTGATGGAGAAAATTAATAAAAAGCTGAAAAAATAAAGATCACCCTGACTCCTGTCCTGAGGTGATTTTATTTTTTGCCTGAGTTTATGATTGAGCTTCGATTGGTAAATAGACTTAGGAGGCAATATTCGTTTTTAGAAAAGTCGAAAAATATTTCCAGGGAAGATGATTGCTGTATTGCGGTTTCTGTCGAACAGCCATGAAAAACAAAGAATTTTGTGATGAATTGACACCGTGATCGGGATATAATAGGTATACGCCAGAAAATGGGAACAGCAGGTTTGGAACTCGTGGACACAGGAAAAGCGGAGGGTACGGAATGGCATATTCAGCGGAAAAGTTAAGTGAGGAAAAAGTATTTAAAGATCCCGTTCATCGTTACATACACGTAAGAGACAGAGTAATCTGGGATTTAATCGGGACAAAAGAGTTTCAGCGTCTTAGAAGAATTAAGCAGCTCGGGACAACTTATTTAACCTTCCATGGTGCTGAGCATAGCCGCTTTAACCACTCGCTCGGAGTTTACGAGATTGTGCGGCGCATTTCCGATGACGTCTTTTGGGGCAGGCCGGAATGGGATGAAGAAGACCGCATCCTGACCTTATGCGCGGCACTTCTCCATGATTTGGGACACGGCCCGTTCTCACACTCCTTCGAAAAAGTATTCGACCTCGATCATGAACATTATACGAGGGCAATCATTCTCGGCGATACCGAGGTCCATCAGGTGCTCACCAGGGTAAGTGCCGATTTTCCTCAGAAAGTGGCAGATGTGATTGCCAAAACTTCTAAAAATAAGCTGGTCGTCAGCCTGATTTCCAGCCAGATTGATGCGGACCGGATGGATTATCTGCAGCGGGATGCTTATTTTACGGGTGTCAGTTATGGCCACTTTGACATGGAGCGGATCCTGCGTGTCATGAGGCCGCGGGAAGACCAGGTCGTGATCAAACAGAGCGGGATGCATGCCGTTGAGGATTACATTATGAGCCGGTATCAGATGTATTGGCAGGTGTATTTTCACCCGGTTACACGCAGTGCCGAGGTGATCCTGACCAAAATCCTTCATCGCGCGAAAGATTTGCATGAACAGAAATACAGGTTTAAATATGATCCAATCCATTTTTACTCTTTATTCAATGGTGAAATCACTCTTGAAGATTATATAAAGCTCGATGAAGCTATTATTCTTTATTATTTTCAGATGTGGCAGGAGGAAGAAGATCCGATACTGAAAGATCTCTGCTGCCGATTTATGGACCGGAATTTATATAAATATGTGGAATTCGACCCGGCGAAAGAGTACAAGAAGCTGGCGGAGCTGTCGGCTTTGTTCAAAAAGGCAGGCATCGATCCGGAATATTACCTGGTCGTCGATTCTTCATCTGATTTGCCTTATGATTTTTACCGTCCTGGCGAGGAAGAAGAAAGATTGCCGATCCATTTGCTGCTGAAAAATGGGGATATCCGCGAGCTTTCCCGCGAATCGGAGATCGTGGATGCCATTTCCGGGAAGCGACGCACTGATCATAAGCTTTACTATCCGGCTGATTTTATTGCAGACGACAGCAAAAAGCCAAACATTAAAAAACAGATTAGAACGCTGCTGGAAATCGATTAAAACTACATAATTGGTTTTCTATAGATACGGGAAAAAACGGAGTAGGAGATGAAGAGCTTTGTTAAAGGATCACGCCAAACTAATGCATGCCATTGCAGTCTCTGAAGAAATCGTGGGACGGAAAAAGCTGCAGAAAATGATTTATATCGCCAAAAACATCGCATTTCCCTTTCAGGAAAGATTTCAATTTCACTTTTACGGGCCATATTCGGAAGAATTGACACTAAGGGTCGAAGAACTCTGCAACATGGGATTTTTAAACGAAGTAAAGGAAAAAAAGGGCGGCTATTACCAGTATCGGTACACCCTTACTGAAACCGGCAAGGAATTTCTGGACATTAATGCAGTCGAAATGCCCAGTCTGCAGGATTGCCTGCTTGATATGAACGGCCAGAATGCAAGATTCCTTGAACTCGTCTCAACGGTCCTTTATTTTAATGACCTCCCAAAAGAAGAAGTGAAAGAAAAAGTCTTTACCCTAAAAAGCAAACAGCGCTACACGGATGAAGAAGTGGAACAGGCGTATCAATATATTGGAAGCTTAAGAGAAAAAGCCGGGCTGCATTAAGCGCCTGGCTTTTCTTTTTTGCTGAAAAAGTCTTACCGCACATAAATCAGTTATCCGCACGGAATTTTTTTATGCGAAAGTAAAATCATACTATGTGCAAATAAGATTTTTTATGCGAAAGTAAAATCGGTCTATATACAAATAAATTTCTTTATCCGCAAGTAAAACCTCTCATTATGCAAAAAACCATAAAAAAGCAGCTTCCGTAATGGAAAACTGCCTTCTTTACGCAATTCTACTGATCGCTTAAGCGTTTTCCGCCTACAGCATAGTGATTTTTGGACATTTCTTCGATAAATACGACGATTTTATCTTCAGGGGCTCCAGTCGTTTCGCTTACGGCAGCTGTTACTTTTTCAGCGAGCGCTTTTTTCTGTTCTTCAGTGCGGCCTTCAAGCATTTTAACGGTTACGTATGGCATTTTCTTTTCCTCCTCACTATTTATGCTTGTATTTTTCCACTTTTTCTCGCAATGTGCAAGCCTGATTCCCTTTGCTCAGGCGTTCATGTATACTTTTAGGTAAATAGCATCGGCTTTTCCTACATAGTATGTATAAATAAAGCCTGGCTTTTCAGCCGGCAGGAGAGGGAGTTTTGGCATTTGGAACAATTTTTGGCGTTTTCTCTCAGGGAGATTCCCTATGTCGCGGTAACATTGATGATTGCCTTTACGGTCCATGAATTTGCCCATGCCTATGTGGCTTATAAGTTTGGAGATCCCACTGCAAAAAATCAGGGCAGATTAACCCTAAATCCCATGCAGCATCTGGATCCGATTGGAACAATCCTGATTTTTATTGCCGGTTTCGGATGGGCCAGGCCGGTACCGGTCAACCGCTTCTTTTTCAAAAATCCGAAGCTTGCCGGGATATCTGTTTCAATTGCGGGACCGATATCCAATCTGGTGATGGCTGTCCTGGGTTTTTTCATCTGGTATGCTCTTGCCGGAACTGGACTCGCAGCTTCATTTCCAGCGTTTGTGGCAGATTTCCTGAATATCTTTATTCAGCTGAATTTAGTGCTGTTTGTATTCAACCTGCTGCCGTTTCCGCCGCTTGATGGCTACAGAATTATTGAAGATTTGGCGCCAGCCCATATTCGCCCGAAAATGACTCAGTTTGAGGCGTATGGCTCCGTTATTTTCCTAATTCTTGTCATTACACCGCTGGATCAATACACCATCCAGCCGATATTTAACACCGTATTGCCGGTACTTGCGAGCGGCCTAAATGATTTTTTCTATGAAATATTTATGACATAATAATAAGAGCCTAATTTTTGCTTAGGAGGACTTGAAAATGGAAGAAAAAAAGAAAAAGAAACTCGATTTTAATATAATCAAGAGCGACCCGACTGAAGGACATGGCGGTTTTGGGGTCGGGACTCTGAGCCTTGATAATGTGACACCGGTTATTATTGATGTGGATGCCGGTGAGGCGTCTATTGAAGTGGGCGCCATGCATGCGCGCAGCCCTGTTGAAAAAGGCATCAAGTTTTTGAAAACCAAAGAGGAAGTGCCTAACGGGAAGCCGTACTGGCTGATTTGGGTCACCATTGACCGCAAAGAGGGAGGCGCTTATTATGCAGGTGTTACTGCATGTGAGATGACGGTCGACAGAGAAATCCGCCGGGGCTACAAATCGCTGCCAGAGCATGTGAACCGCATGGATAAATCGATTAAAAGACACATCATAGTGGATCATATGGACGAGAAATCCAAAAAAGTGCTGGCAGATTTCCTGAAAAACCATGACGCCGGCATGTGGGAAAGATCAGCGGAACAGCTAAAAAAAGATTTACAAGCCATTTAGAAAAAAAGTCTAATTTTGTGACGAAATTGTGACATTTTTTTGACGTGATTTTCTAACTACTTGTACAATTCCAATAAAAAAAGTAAACTATTTAACAGTGTGAAGGCACAATATAGCACTAGGACACGAAAAACCCCGGGATTCGGACCCCGGGGTTTTTCACTTTTATTAAAATGACAGGCACCTATACCAGTTTTACAAGTGGTCACCGTTACGAAGCCCACCGAAACAGTTTCTTATACCAAGGTGTGTCAGGCTTCTTTTCCGGCTGCTCAGTTTTATTCTCTTCTTTATGGCTCAAGTGGTCTGTACAATATTCCGCAGGTTCTGTGCCTTCTGCGAAGTAGGTTAGGCGCTTGACCGGGCAGTTTTCCCCGGCAATTTTCCCGTTGGATGGATCAATGTAGACGCCGACTGTATCTTTGGGCGCTTTGAATTCCTTGGCCGGCTTTCCTTTATGGGCTTCCTCCATGAACCGGATCCAAATGTTTTTGGCATACGTTTTATCAACGGTTTTTGTAATGACCTGGCCTTTGTCATAGCCGGTCCATACCGCTGTGACAAGCTGTGGTGTAAAGCCGGCCATCCAGCTGTCTGTTTCTGTTGAACCGGACTTGCCGGCGTAAGGGCGGGTCATATCGTTGATGACTGTGCTTCCCGTTACTTGGGCATAACCGTTCAGCTTCCGGTCAAAAATACCTGTCATCATGTGGGTCATAACGAAAGCAAGGTCAGGCTTCAGAATCTTCATCTGGAATGGCTCCTGCTCGTAGATGACTTCGCCTTTATGGTTCTCCACACGCTTAATCAGTACCGGGGAGATCTTTTTCCCTCCATTGGCGAACATGCTGTAAGCGTTGGCAAGCTCAATGACTCTCATGCCGGATGTGCCGAGTGCAAGGGACGGCACCTTCGCCATCTTAGAGGTAATGCCAAATTTCTTGGCTGTATTGACAAGCGTCTCTTCCCCTAAAAATAAATGAGTTTTCACCGCGTAGACATTGTCAGATAGAGCAAGGGCCTGGGCCATTGTGATATCGTCATCCGCATACTTGCTGTTGAAGTTATGCGGTGTGTAGTCCGGCGTACCGTCTTCAAACCGAAAAGTCGTCTGCTCGCTCCGGATTGGGGTGGAAGGGGTGAAGCCCTGCTCCAATGCCGCGTAATAGAGAAGAGGCTTTATCGTCGATCCTGGCTGCCTGACTGCCTGGACTGCACGGTTAAAGGGACTTGCCTCATAATCACGTCCGCCAACCATTGCTTTCACATACCCGTTTTTCGGATTCATGGCAACAACGCCGACCTGAATCTCCGAGTCTTTTGAAATAAGCTTATCTATTGTTTCTTCCGCGATTTCCTGTTCCTTCAGATTCAAAGTGGTATAAACCTTTAATCCGCCCAATTCAATCGTACGGTCATCCAGATTCAGCTGTGTTTTAAGGGCATTGCGGACAGCGTCCTGAAAATATGGGGCTGTTTTCGCTCTTGGGTGCATGTGCTCGCCAACCAGCTCAAGCTCTTCTGCCGCCGCAAGATCTGCTTCTTTTTGGCTGATGAGCCCGTTCTTCACCATCGTCTGCAGAATCACTTTCTGCCGCTGATCTGCTTTTTCTGCTGATGCAAATGGCGAGTAGATGCCAGGACCCTTAGGGATGCCGGATAAAATGGAAGCCTCAGCTAATGACAGCTCACTTGCATCCTTCCCGAAATAGAACTGGCTTGCTGCCTGTGCGCCGTAAGCTCCATTGCCGTAATAAATCGTATTTAAATAGCCTTCAAGGATTTCCTTTTTCGTATAATTCATTTCAAGCCTGATGGTATAAAAGGCCTCAAGCAATTTCCGCTTCCAGGTTTTTTCATGTTCAAGAAACAGGTTGCGGGCATATTGCTGGCTGATGGTGCTGGCACCCTGAACTTTGGCCATTGCCTTTATATCAGCGAGGGCGGCACCTGCGATCCTTTTATAATCAAATCCATTGTGCTCGAAAAAATTCTTATCCTCTATCGAGACCGTCGCATCAATTAAGTGCGGGCTGATGTCATCGAGTGGTGCCCAATAGCGTTTTTGGCCGTTGTTGCTTTCACCGATAACCGTGCCATCATCCGAGAAAAATAAAGTCGATTGCGGAACGGCGAGCGGCGGCGGCCCCAAAATTTTGGCATATACCAGAATGCCTCCGATCATCACCGCGGCTAAAGCCATTCCTATTAAGCTAATAATGAGAACCGCACGCAAATATTTCATCGTTTTTCGAAAACGCTGATCCGTCATTAATTCCATATCAAGCACCCCCTATTTATCTGTTTTTTATAGTGAAAAGTTGATACAGCGCCAAGTGACCAAAAAGATAAAAACTGACCGATAAACTGTCCAAATTGACCAATAAACTAGAAATCTGACCGATAAAGGTTCCAAAGTGGCCGATAAAATTAAAAGCTGACTGATAAGTGCGGCGAAGTATCCAAATAATTCCCTAATAAGTGCTCTATGTATTCAGTATTGAAAAAACAGAGAGATTTTAAACATCTTTCTCTACTAATTAGCGAAATTTTTCTTGCAATTTTGCTAGATTCATCTATACTTTTTCTGTGTTTGTTATTTGCATGTTAGGGAAGTATAAAAGATGAAAATGCTTTTTGCTGCTCTTTAGTGATAATTCATTTTTTTATGGAAGGAATGATTAAAGAATGGGACTTTGGTTTACAGAGAAACAAACAGAGAACTTTGGCATTACGATGAAGGTGAAGCGTACTTTACATACAGAACAGACAGAATTCCAGAAGCTTGATATGGTGGAAACAGAAGAGTGGGGCAATATGCTTCTTCTTGATGACATGGTTATGACTTCAATCAAGGATGAGTTTGTTTACCATGAGATGGTTGCGCATATTCCTTTGTTCACACATCCAAACCCTGAAAACGTTCTTGTTGTTGGCGGCGGTGACGGCGGCGTCATCCGTGAAGTCCTTAAGCACCCAAGCGTGAAAAAGGCGACTCTTGTGGATATCGATGGAAAGGTTATTGAGTACTCAAAAAAATTCCTTCCTGAGATTGCAGGCAAGCTTGATGACCCTCGCGTTGATGTGCAGGTAGGTGATGGCTTCATGCACATTGCCGAAAGCGAAAATGAATATGACGTGATCATGGTTGACTCAACTGAGCCGGTAGGACCTGCGGTAAATCTATTCACGAAAGGCTTCTATGCTGGAATCTCTAAAGCCTTAAAAGAAGACGGCATCTTTGTGGCCCAGTCTGACAACCCTTGGTTCAAAGCGGACCTTATCCGCAACGTACAGCGCGATGTGAAAGAAATTTTCCCAATCACTCGTCTTTACACTGCGAATATCCCTACTTACCCAAGCGGCATGTGGGCGTTCACAATCGGATCTAAAAAATACGATCCATTAGAAGTAAGCGAAGATCGCTTCCATGAGATCGAAACAAAATACTATACGAAAGAATTGCATAAAGCGGCATTTGTATTGCCTAAATTTGTTGCAGATTTAGTGAAGTAATGGACAGGCTGCGTTTCAGAGCAGCCTTCTTGAATACATAAAAAGTGAGGGATGACCTTGGTGCGTTTTGATGAAGCCTATTCAGGCAATGTGTTTATTAAAAGCCATCCTAGTTATGAGGAAAGTGAAGCGGTCATTTATGGAATGCCAATGGACTGGACAGTCAGCTATCGTCCGGGCTCCCGTTTCGGCCCTGCCCGTATCCGAGAAGTGTCAATCGGGCTTGAAGAGTATAGCCCATATCTGGACCGTGAGCTTGAAGAGGTAAAATATTATGATGCCGGCGATATTCCGCTGCCATTCGGAAATCCGCAGAAAAGCATCGATATGATTGAGGAGTTTATCGATCAGCTTCTGGCGGAGGATAAATTTCCGCTTGGCATGGGCGGAGAACATTTGGTTTCCTGGCCTGTTATCAAAGCAATGTACAAAAAATATCCGGATTTGGCGATTATCCACATGGACGCCCATACAGACCTTCGTGTGGATTATGAAGGGGAGCCATTATCTCATTCAACGCCAATCCGCAAAGCAGCTGATTTGATTGGTCCTGGCAATATCTATTCTTTTGGCATCCGTTCCGGCATGAAAGAAGAATTCCAGTGGGCAAAGGAAGTCGGCATGCACATTTCAAAATTCGAAGTGCACAAGCCATTGAAAGATATTCTTCCTAAGCTTGCAGGACGTCCGGTCTATGTAACCATTGATATTGATGTTCTGGACCCTGCCCACGCGCCGGGAACAGGCACAGTCGACGCAGGCGGCATCACATCAAGAGAGCTTCTTGCTTCTATTCATGAAATTGCCCATTCAGATGTTAAAGTCGTTGGAGCAGACCTTGTCGAGGTTGCGCCCATCTATGATCCATCTGAACAAACAGCCAATACAGCAAGCAAACTGATCCGGGAAATGATTCTTGGATGGGTTAATAAAAAATAAACGGGGACTTCGGTCTCCGTTTTTTTTATTCAAGAAATACTGAACGTCGATAACTGTCTAGCTCCAGCGCCCACCCCTTCGAGGTCACAAGCCAATCCTCCCAAAAAGGCAAAGAACGCCTTTCTGGGAGGCCCGTCTTGTGCTTGTCGGGGGTGGGCAAGGCGCTTCTGCTTTTCTTTCTGTCACCTTCTTGCACTTTCCCCAGCGAGTATTTATACTTATATAGTTATATATGATGAAAAGGAAGTGTTGCCGTTGTCCAGTCGCTCAGCGGAACAAATGCCTGTGAAGATTAATGTGAAGACAGATATTCGCAAGCTTGGCAGCAAAGAGACTTTTGAATTGACTGCTTTTGGCCGATACTATATAAAAGATTCTGCCCGATTCCTTCAGTATGATGAAGTAATGGAAGAGGGAACAGTAAAGACGATCATAAAAATGTCCGATGCAGACGGACTGATTTTACGAAGCGGCGCCGTAAAGATGAGGCTCCCTTTTAGAATGAATAAAAAGCTCCGCGGCAGCTATGAAACGCCTTACGGAGTGTTTGAAATGGGCACGGTGACCAAGCGCATGGTCCATCAATATGATCACGAATCTGGTGAAGGTTCGATTGATATTTTATACGATCTGAAAATGCAGGGATCCCAGGCAGGTACATATCATTTGGCGATTACGTTTGAGGAGGAGAACAATGAACATAGTTGAGCAGGTGCAAGGCAAATTAAAGCAGGAAATTAAAGATGCGGTTGTAAAGGCTGGCTTAGCAGCGGAAGAGCAGATTCCTGATGTAATTCTGGAAATCCCGAAGGAAAAGGCACATGGGGACTATTCCACGAATATGGCAATGCAATTAGCACGTGTGGCAAAAAAAGCGCCAAGAATGATTGCAGAGGAGCTTATTGCTCATTTTGACAGCTCAAAGGCTTCAATTGAAAAAATTGAAATCGCAGGACCTGGCTTCATTAATTTTTACATGAATAATTCTTATTTGACTGATCTGATTCCTGCCGTTCTGGAAGCAGGAGATCGGTACGGAGAAACAACAGTTGGAAACAGCCAGAAGATCCAGGTCGAGTTTGTTTCAGCTAACCCAACAGGGGACTTGCATCTTGGACATGCCCGCGGGGCAGCTGTCGGCGACTCCCTATGCAACATTTTAGACAAAGCTGGCTATGAGGTTTCCCGTGAGTACTATATCAATGATGCCGGCAACCAGATTAACAATCTTGCTCTATCGGTTGAAGCGCGATATTTCCAGGCTCTTGGCCTTGAAAAAGAAATGCCGGCTGACGGCTACCATGGCGAAGACATCATCGGCATCGGCAAAAAGCTGGCTGATGAGTATGGCGATAAGTATGTACATGCGGATGAAAAAGAGCGTTTTGACTTTTTCCGTGAATACGGCCTGAAATATGAAATGGCAAAGCTGAAGCAGGATCTGGAAGATTTCCGTGTGCCATTTGATGTTTGGTATTCTGAAACATCTCTTTATAATAATGGCAAAATCGACACAGCCCTTCAGGCATTGAAGGATAACGGCCACATCTACGAAGAAGAGGGTGCAACCTGGTTCCGCTCAACTGCTTTCGGTGATGACAAAGACCGTGTTCTTATTAAAAATGACGGCTCTTACACATATCTGACTCCAGATATCGCTTACCATAAAGACAAGCTTGAAAGAGGCTTTGAAAAGCTGATCAACATTTGGGGTGCTGACCACCATGGCTACATTCCGCGCATGAAAGCGGCCATCCAGGCGCTTGGCTATGACCGTGAGGCGCTCGAAGTCGAAATCATCCAGCTTGTACACTTGTACAAAAACGGCGAAAAAATGAAGATGAGCAAACGTACCGGCAAAGCGGTAACGATGCGTGACCTTGTGGAAGAAGTAGGACTGGACGCAACTCGCTATTTCTTTGCGATGAGAAGCGCAGATACGCATCTTGATTTTGACCTTGATCTGGCTGTCTCACAATCAAATGAAAACCCTGTTTACTATGCCCAGTACGCACACGCGCGTATTTCCAGCATCCTGCGCCAGGGTGAAGAGCAGGGCATGTCTGCCGAAGCTGCAGATTACTCCCTGATTCAGGCGGAAAAGGAAATCGACGTTCTGAAGAAAATCGGCGAATTCCCGCAGGCTGTCGGCGAAGCTGCGCAAAAGCGCATGCCGCACAGAATCACGAACTATATTTATGAACTGGCTTCTTCTTTCCACAGCTTCTATAATGCTGAAAAAGTACTGGATGCGGAAAATCCGGAAAGAACCAAAGCCCGACTGGCACTGATCAAAGCCGTTCAGACTACCTTGAAGAATGCTCTGAAATTAATCGGCGTATCTGCACCGGAAAAAATGTAAAACTCAAAGCTGGCACTTATAGGTGCCGGCTTTTTCATGTTTTTGACGAAAAAGGGGAAGCTAAAGGCATATGTTATTTTAGGAGGATCTCATGAAAATCGTTCTTTTATCCATACTTACAGGATTTCTCGTCGGATTTGTCTTTGCTTTCATGAAGCTGCCGATACCCGCACCGCCCGCACTGCCTGGCATTATGGGGATAGTCGGCATTTACCTCGGGTTTAAAGCATATGAAGTGGTTCTGCCCTGGCTGCAGGGAATATTGAGATAATGGAAAAGGGTGTCCACGTAAGTTATGGGCACCCTTTATGTCTAAATGTGAACTTTGCAAATAAATCCGGAATGTTGCAAATAAACCTGGGAAATCAGCAAACAATAGCTAAAATTGGCAAACAAATCAGGGAAAAAGCAAACAAACCTGGTAAACCTGCAAACAAACCGAAAACAGGCAGCAAACCAAAAAGTTACGGGCTAATCCTCAGAAAATTAGTCAGCCAACCCGGCAAATCAGCAAAAAAATAATAAATTTTGCATACAATCCGCAAGTAAATCAAACTAAACTCCGCATTTTACTTCGGGACGAGCATATCATGGTAGAAACCTTCCGGAAAGGACATGCTCGCCCATGAAGCCACAATTGGCAGCCTCTTTTTTTGCAACCATTTCGATCAGTTTTTGGGGAGTCTCTTTTGTTTCCACAAAAGCTGTTTTGGATAAGCTGGACCCTTATACATTGATCATGCTCCGGTTTGCCATCGGGGCAGCTTTTCTGCTCCTTGTGCTTCTCTTGAAAAGATATCCGCTCCAGATTCCGCTCAACTATAATCCCCATTTAATTGTTCTCGGTGTACTCGGCGTTTTCATCCATCAGGTCATCCAGGTATCAGCTCTAAAGACAATAGACGCCTCATCTGCGGGGTGGATCATTTCTTTTTTACCTGTTTTTACCGTGCTTCTCTCCATGATTTTTCTCCATGAAAAATTGACATTTCTTAAGACGCTGGGCATTATAACTGCGATTTCCGGGGTCCTCATGGTAACAGGAGCGAGAAGCGGCCAGACGCTGGGATTTGCATTAAATATAGGGTATTTCCTTATGATCCTAAGTACACTGAATTGGGCCGTATATTCGATTTTGGTGAGAAAACTGCAAATTAAGCTTCCTTCCCTTGTGGTCACTTTTTATATGAGTTTGCTTGGATGCGTGTTGACCATTCCCTTTTTAATGAGAGACAGAGGGTGGGAGAAGTTCCATCTTTTATCCGATTCTGAATGGGCTCATATATTGTTTCTGGGCATATTTGTGTCGGGGATTGGCTACTGGTACTGGTCCAAGGCTCTCGAGGTTTTGGAAGCTTCCAAAGTATCAATGTTTATCTATATGGAGCCGCTATTTACCTTTATTGCGGCCGTTTTATTGCTTCGTGAAAAAATTTTCTTCATAAGCTTCATGGGCGGGATCATAATTATTATAGGAGTGATTATGGTGAATGGTCAGCTGAAATATTTTTCATGGAGGAAACGATAATCCAGAGTAAAGGGGGAGTCGTTTAATGGCCTTGAAGGAACGGTTTAAAAACAGTTTGGATTCATTGAAATCACCTTCTGCAGAAGAACTTAGAAAGGCTTTGGCATCACTTGATATCAAACTTGAGGAGTTGTTTCCTCACTTGCAGCCGGCAGATGGAAAACCCTACTACCGCAAGCTGCTTTACCAAAGTGAAGAAGTGGAGCTGCTCGTCATGAACTGGTCAGATATCGAATGCGCCCCGCATGATCATGGAAATTCAAAGGGATGGATTCAAGTGTTAAATGGAGATGCGGAAAATACTGTTTATGAAGTGAAGGAAGACGTCCCAATTGAGCTTTTTGCAGAGATAAAGTCCAAAGACTCCTTCTTTTTTGCTCTCAAAAAAGGTGTGCACAAAATGAAGAGTGCAGGCAGGGAGAACCTTGTCACACTGCATCTTTATTCACCTCCGATTACTGGTATGAAGGTGTACGACCTTCAAAAGTGCTCTGCCTGTGTAGTCTCTGAAGACTGTGGGGCCTGGTGGCCTGAGGAGCAGAGGCAGAAGGTGAAGGAGATTCAGTTAAAATAAAGGGGCGTTCCGCAAGCGGAACGCCTTCCATTACGAATGACAAACTTCGGAATTAGATAACTGTCTAGCTGCGGCGCCTACCCCCTCGAGGTCACAAGCCAATCCTCCCAAAAAGGCAAAGAACGCCTTTCCGTGAGGCTCATCTTGTGCTTGTCGGGGGTGAGCAAGGCGCCTCCGCTTTTCTTATTTCCAATCTACCTCCGCGCCGCCAATCCTCTTCACCCCGCGGATGCTGCTGATATCTTCTGTCAGCTTAAGCGCAGCCTTGTCCTTTGCTTTAGCTTCAATCATGAAATCGATATCCCGGTTAAAGGTTTTCAGCAGATCGAGAAGCGGCCTGATGAAATCAATGTCAACATAATCGGCATGGGACCGGAAGGCTTTTTCTGATTTGGGAGAGGAGATGTGGATTTTCGGCTTGAGTCCTGTTTGTTCCCACGTCTGAAAAATCCCAGGGAGAAGCTCATCCAGCGGGCGGGTGCCGAGGTTCGCCATATGGTGGTGATAATCGAACACAAGGGGGATGTTTTCTTTCTGGCAGGCCAGGAGGGTTTCATCCGCGTTATAGGTTTTGTCATCATTCTCAAGTGTCATTTGCTTTTTAATATGAGATGGCAGTGTCTTGAGATTTTCATGGAAACGGTGGATGGTCGTGAGCTTGTCACCATAAGCCCCGCCAATATGGATATTAATGAAGCTCTCGTTTTCAACCCCCATGGCCTCGAACATCCGGTAATGGTAATCCATATCTTTGACTGCATTTCTTGTCACATCGTCACGCGGAGATGTGAACAGGGTGAATTGATTGGGGTGAAAGCTGACGCGTAGCCCGTGTTTTTTAATCAATTCACCAATTTCAAGCCATTTTTCCTTAAAGGGTGTGACAAAATCCCATAAAACCTCCGGATGCGTGGCCAGAGGTACGATGGAGCTTGAAAGCCGATATAGCTGAATTTCATGGGCGATATTAAAATAAAGCATTCTTAACGTATTTTGCAAATTCACTGCTGTGACGGTCTTCAGCTTTTCCAGCCTTTCTTCCTCAGGCAATTGCTGATAGCGCGTAAAAGTCAATGTTCTCGCAGGAGATGCCTCCCACAGGCTGATGGCATGAGAAACATATCCCAGTCTTATTTTCAATTTGCAGCACCTTCTTTATGCTGGTCTATAATCTAACAGAATGTAAATCTTTGTATTTCGAGAGCTGTCTAGCGCAAGCAGCCTACCCCCTCGAGGTCACAAGCCTGTCTAGTTGCGGCTCCTAGGGACTCGGGGTCATAAGCCATTTCCTTTCAGAAGGAAGAACGCCTTCTTACAGGAACTGTCTTATGCCTGTCGTCCCTGGGCAGTCACCTCCACATTTCGGGCAATCCTCCTAAAAAGGCAAAGAACGCCTTTCCAGGACGCTCGTCTTGTGCTTGGGGCCCCCAGGACAAGGAAGGCTTCGTCAGCATAATCATCGCACGACCAAAAGCGGCAGCTTTTGGGAGGATGGGGGTCATGCAGACGTTGCCACAGGACGTGGCGTTCTTTGTCTGCGTTCCTTCGTGGGCAAGGCGCTTCCGCTTTTCTTAGAGGAAGCTTGCCACAGACCGGGCAAGCATTTCCTTGAATGTCCGTAAAGGGTCCAGCCGGTTTAATTCTTTTAGCGTCAATCTCTTTGCATTGTCTATGTCTTTGTCCAGAACAGACCTGATCTGCTTTATGAACTCTTTGTCATAAATAAAGCAATTGATTTCATAATTTAAAAACAGGCTCCGCTTATCAAAATTGGCTGTTCCAATATCGCTGATTTCATCATCGATGATGATCGCCTTCGCATGGTAAAAGCCATTTTTGTATTCATACACATAAGCTCCTTGTTTAATCAAGGTTCTTAAGTAAAGATAGGAGGCTTCCTTAACAAGAATATGATCGGTAATGCATGGGACAAGTATCTTGACAGTTACCCCGCGTTCCAGGGCATGGATTAAATCCTGAAAAAGCCTTTTGCCCGGAATAAAATAGGGTGTCCCAATCGTAATGCTCTTTTTCGCATTCCGAATTAAGGAGGAGAAGCTTTCTTCTAAAAATGCTCCTTTATAAGATGCGAACTGATGGCGGTAATCTCCTGCAGGCTGCTCAGGAAAATAGACTCTGTTTGCGAGCAGGTCAGTCTTTGTTGCTTTATACCAATCGATTAGAAACTCTCTTTGCAGATCCTCTACCCCTTCACCACGGAATTTCAAATGATAGTCACGCCAGGGACTCAGCTTTTTATCCAGATTGATGTATTCTTTGCCAATATTGAAGCCTCCGCTGTAACCGATCTTTCCGTCAATAACGGTAATTTTCCGATGGTTCCTGGCCTGGAAAGAATAGAAGAGAAATGGAAGCTTTGGCACATGTGCAAACGAAAACTTAATGCCGCTGCTTTTAAGATCCTTAACGGTTTTGCGTTTAACCGGAAAGCTTCCGGCCCAATCCAGCAAAAGACGGACTTCCACTCCTTCTTTTGCTTTACCCTTTAAAATGGTTAAAAACTCCTTGCTGATTTTATCATCCTTCACAATATAAAATAAAATATGGATGTGCTTTTGCGCTCTTCTTAGCTCGGAGAATAAATCATCAAACAAAGCAGGTCCGTCTGCAAATAGTTCCATATCAGACTGCCGGATGGGTAAGGCGGTCCGCTCAAGCTTTTTCATATGGCTTTTCCGGCCCCATGTAAAGTCGATATAGAGCCATAAGAAGATGACGAGTAAAACGGCCATAATGATATTCCAGACAGTCAATGCAATCTTCCTCTCGACAGGATTTTCCTGTTAGTATTTCCTGCAAAGCTTTTTCTATCATGGAATCTCCCAAAATGGGAGGACTTTTCACCTTTATAAAGAATTTAATAAATGAAAATAATGAAATTTTTCGAACAAGTTTAACGAAAAATGGTTGACTGAATGCTCATTCATAATATAATGGGAGTAAGAGTAAATTCAGAAAATTATATTGTTTTTAAAATTTTCTAAGATGAAGAAAGGAGCACCATGCCTATGAACGGTCTATTATGGATCAACTTAATTGCATTTCTTCTTGTAACCGCTTACGCCATCAGCCTGTTTGTCTATGTTGTGAAGACGCGGATTGAATATATCAAGCTTGGCAAAAAGGTGGAGTTTGACGGCAAGGTGAAAGAACGCCTTGAGAAGATCTGGGTTAACGTATTTGGCCAGAAGAAGCTTTTAAAGGATAAGAAAAGCGGAATTATCCACGTGATGTTTTTCTACGGCTTCATTCTTGTCCAATTTGGAGCAATCGATTTTATTATCAAGGGAATTAAGCCAGGTGCGCATTTGCCGCTTGGACCATTATATCCTGGCTTCACCTTTTTCCAGGAAATTGTGACCCTGATGATCCTTGTAGCGGTAATCTGGGCTTTCCACCGTCGTTATGTGGAAAAGCTTGTCCGTTTAAAACGCGGATTCAAATCAGGTCTCGTTCTTATTTTTATCGGAGGGCTCATGCTTTCCGTACTGCTTGGCAATGGAATGGGCATGATTTGGCATGGCCATGAAGGAACCTGGACAGAACCGGTTGCTTCTCTGATTGCCGGTGCATTCGCATGGATGGGTGAAACGGCATCAATAGTTGTGTTTTACATCTCATGGTGGATTCACTTAGTATTCCTTCTCGCTTTCCTTGTGTACGTGCCGCAATCCAAGCACGCTCACTTAATCGCCGGACCGGCCAACGTATATTTCAACCGTCTGGATAATCCGGGGAAATTAAAAGCAATCGACTTTGAAGATGAGTCACAGGAAAGCTTTGGTGTCGGAAAGATTGAAGATTTTACACAGCATCAGATGATCGATTTCTATGCATGTGTGGAATGCGGACGCTGTACCAATATGTGTCCGGCAACCGGCACGGGAAAAATGCTTTCTCCGATGGATTTAATCCTGAAATTGCGTGACCATTTAACCAATCATGGTGCTGTTGTCACTTCGAAGCAGCCTTGGGTGCCGACATTTGCGTTTTCAAATACGAAAGGCAATCAGCTTGCCCTTGCTGCTGCAGGCCAGGGTGCAGAAGAAGCTGCTGCAGGCCTTGCATACAGCCCTAGCCTGATTGGCGAAGTCATTACAGAAGAAGAAATCTGGGCTTGTACGACTTGCCGAAACTGTGAAGACCAATGCCCGGTTATGAATGAACATGTTGATAAGATTATTGATCTGCGCCGCTACCTTGTTTTAACAGAGGGTAAAATGGATGCGGATGCACAGCGCGCCATGACCAATATCGAGCGCCAGGGAAATCCTTGGGGACTGAACCGCAAGGAGCGCGAAGACTGGAGAGAAGCACGCGAAGATGTTCATGTTCCGACAGTGAAGGAAATGAAAAAGGCAGGAGAAGAGTTTGAATACTTATTCTGGGTTGGCTCCATGGGATCTTATGATAACCGCAGCCAAAAGATCGCTCTTTCCTTTGCGAAACTAATGAATGAGGCAGGCGTTAAATTCGCGATCCTTGGAAACAAAGAAAAGAACTCTGGTGACACACCAAGACGTCTTGGAAACGAGTTCTTATTCCAGGAGCTTGCCACAAAGAATATTGAAGAGTTTGAGAAAAATGAAGTGAAGAAGATCGTAACGATCGATCCTCATGCCTACAACATTTTCAAAAATGAGTATCCGGATTTTGGATTAGAGGCAGAGGTTTATCACCATACTGAAGTTCTTGCTAAGCTTGTAGAAGAAGGCAAGCTGAAGCCGCAATATGCTGTGGAAGAAACGATCACATTCCATGATTCCTGCTATCTTGGACGCTACAACGAGGTGTACGATCCTCCTCGTGAAATCCTTAAGAGCATTCCTGGCGTTAAGCTTGTGGAAATGGAAAGAAACCGCGAAACCGGCATGTGCTGCGGAGCAGGCGGCGGCTTAATGTGGATGGAAGAAGAAACAGGGCACCGCATCAACGTCTCACGCACAGAGCAGGCACTCGCAGTGAATCCATCCGTGATCAGCTCCGGATGCCCATACTGCTTAACGATGCTTTCAGATGGCACGAAAGCAAAAGAAGTGGAAGAACAGGTTCATACGTACGATGTTGCCGAAATTCTCGAAAAGTCTGTTATAGGTGAAAGCCAGAACTTAGCATCCTAACATATTGAAAGTGGAAATTGAAGCACTGAAGCAAATTTCAGCTAAAGCATTTTGACGAAAAATGTTTTTACCAGAATTTTGTGTAAAGTGTTTCAATTTCTGCTATTTTTCTAGTAAAATAGAATATGATAAAGCGCTTACAATTTTGCTTGTTTGCTGATGAGGGAGAAAATCCTTTGATTTCGCGGTTTTTTCGAGCGAGCGTTCAGTCAGCCAACGCGCCTTCACTGATATTTAACTTCAACCAGAACTGCTTCATAGACCCGATTTTTTTTCAAATTAATTATTAGAACATTTTAAATTAATAGTACAAGGGAGCGATTCTTAATGGGGAAAACCGTAATTCTTAGCGGAGTAAGAACACCTTTTGGAAAATTTGCCGGAGCGCTTAGCAGCTTTTCAGCTTCTGACCTTGGCGGATTTGCAGTAAAAGAAGCGCTGAACCGCGCCGGCGTCAATCCAGAGGACGTAGATGAAGTGATTCTCGGAACCGTTCTCCAGGGCGGCCAGGGCCAGATCCCTTCACGTCAGGCTGCAAGAAAAGCAGGCTTGCCATGGGAAGTGAAAACGGAAACGATCAATAAAGTATGTGCTTCCGGCATGCGTAGCGTCACATTAGGGGATCAGATTATCCGGGCGGGTGACGAGGAAGTCATCGTGGCCGGGGGCATGGAATCCATGAGCAATGCTCCTTATATTTTGCCGAAAGCTCGCTGGGGGCTGCGCATGGGTGATTCAACGGTTAAGGACTTAATGGTTCATGACGGATTAAGCTGCAGCTTCACAGGCGTCCATATGGGAACATACGGAAACTCGACAGCTAAAGAGTTTGAAATCAGCCGTGAAGCGCAGGACAACTGGGCACTGAGAAGCCATGAACGTGCCATTGCAGCAATGGAATCCGGCAGATTGGCAGAGGAAATCGTGCCGGTGGAAGTGCCGCAGCGAAAAGGTGAGCCAATCGTTGTTTCCCAGGATGAATCGCCGCGTAAAGATACTTCCTTAGAAAAGCTGGCTAAGCTGGGGTCGGTTTTTAACTCCGATGGTACGATCACTGCGGGGAATGCGCCTGGCGTTAACGACGGAGCAGCAGCCTTAGTATTGATGAGCGAAGAGCGGGCAGAACGCGAAGGCAAAAAGCCGGGAGCTTATATTCTTGGCCATACAGCGCTTGCAGTGGAAGCCAAGGATTTCCCGCAAACCCCTGGACTTGTCATTAATGCTCTATTGAAAAAGACAGGAAAAACCCTGGAAGAGATTGACCTATTTGAAATTAACGAAGCATTTGCGGCTGTTGCTTTAACAAGCGGAAAAATTGCCGGTCTTGATGAAGAGAAAGTGAATGTTAACGACGGTGCCGTTGCCCTTGGACACCCAATCGGCGCGAGCGGAGCGAGAATCATCCTAACACTGATGCATGAACTGAAGCGCCGCGGAGGCGGAATCGGCATTTCGGCCATCTGCAGCGGCGGAGGCCAGGGAGATGCGGTGATGATTGAGGTTCCGAAGCAGTAATCTGTTTTAGGACGGCGGTGCAGCCCGGCCAAGCGAGAGACGCAACTGATCATATCGGCCGCAATTAGGATTTTACGGCCAAAATAATCAATTTATCGGCCACATGGAACAATGAAGGTCTATATGAACATCTTACCGGCCAAAAAGCAGGATTTACCAGCCGAATCGATAGAAATACAGGCCAAAGCCCAAGATCGGAGGATACAAATATGAACGTAAAAAACATTATGGTAATCGGTGCTGGACAAATGGGTTCAGGAATCGCGCAGGTTTGTGCGCAGGCAGGCTACAGCGTCATCTTAAACGACCTAAAGCCGGATTTTGTTGAACGCGGCATTGGCGTAATTATAAAGAATCTTTCCCGCCAGGTGGAAAAAGAGCGCATGACAGCGGAAGACATGGAAACAGTGCTGAAAAATGTAACCGCTTCAACTGATCTGCAGGACGCAAAGAACGTTGAGCTCATCATCGAAGCAGCCGTTGAAAATATGGAGATTAAAACAAAGATCTTCAGCCAGCTGGATGAAATCGCTCCAGAACATGCGATTCTGGCAAGCAATACATCATCCCTTCCTATCACAGAAATCGCGGCTGCCACAAAACGTCCGGAAAAAGTCATCGGCATGCATTTTATGAACCCGGTACCAGTGATGAAGCTAGTAGAAATCATCCGTGGCCTTGCAACTGCAGACGAAGTGTATCAAACCATTGAAGACATCACAAAGACGCTTAAAAAAGTGCCGGTAGAAGTGAATGACTTTCCTGGATTCGTATCCAACCGCATCCTGATGCCGATGATTAATGAAGCAATCTTCACGCTTTATGAAGGGGTTGCGACAAAAGAGGCCATTGATGAAGTGATGAAGCTTGGCATGAACCATCCAATGGGACCGCTGACTTTGGCTGATTTCATTGGCCTGGATACATGCCTGTATATTATGGAAACCCTGCATGAAGGCTTTGGCGATGATAAATACCGTCCATGCCCGCTGTTAAGAAAATATGTAAAAGCTGGCTGGCTTGGCAAGAAGACAGGCAGAGGCTTCTACGTTTACGAAAAATAATCACAGGAGCCCGGCTGAATAGAGCCAGGCGGCATCGGAGGGTATACAAATGAACCTGAGATTTACAGAAGAACAGGAAATGATGAGGAGAATGGTGCGTGATTTTGCGCAAACGGAAATCGCCCCTTTTGTGGAAAAAATGGAGCAGGGCGAGTTTCCAAGGGAGATTCTCCGCAAAATGGGCGAGCTTGGCCTGATGGGGATACCGATTCCTGAAAAATACGGCGGATCCGAAATGGACTTTACCTCCTACATTATCGCCATCCATGAACTGTCCCGTGTGAGTGCGACAGTGGGCGTTATTTTATCGGTCCACACATCGGTTGGAACAAACCCAATCCTTTACTTCGGTACGGAAGAGCAAAAGCAGAAATATATTCCGAAGCTTGCTTCAGGCGAGTACCTCGGAGCTTTTTGCCTCACTGAACCGAGCGCAGGCTCGGATGCGGGAAGCCTGAAATCCCGTGCGGTAAAAGATGGAGACCATTATGTCATTAATGGTTCAAAAGTGTTCATCACGAATGCTGGCGAAGCAGACGTATATATTGTATTTGCATCCACAAATCCGGAGCTTGGCAGCAAAGGCATCTCCGCTTTTATTGTAGAGAAAGATACGCCAGGCCTTGTATTTGGGAAGGATGAGCACAAAATGGGCTTGCACGGCTCAAGAACGCTTCAGCTGACATTTGAGGATATGCGTGTTCCTTCTGAAAATCTTCTCGGCAATGAAGGAGAAGGCTTCAAGATTGCGATGGCCAATCTGGACGCCGGACGGATCGGTATTGCTTCGCAGGCGCTTGGAATCGCAGAAGCAGCCTTTGAAGCAGCCGCAAGCTATGCGAAGGAACGTGTACAGTTCGGCAAGCCGATCGCTGCTCAGCAAGGTGTCGGATTCAAGCTTGCAGACATGGCGACAAGCGTCGAAGCTGCAAAACTATTAATCTATCGCGCAGCAGACATGCGCCAGCGCGGCATTAAATGCGGACTGGAAGCCTCAATGGCAAAGCTGTTTGCATCCAAAACAGCAGTAGACGTGTCAACAGAAGCCATTCAGGTATTCGGCGGCTACGGCTACACGGAAGACTACCCGGTTGAGCGCTACTTCCGTGATGCCAAAATTACCGAAATCTATGAAGGCACAAGCGAAATTCAGCGGATTGTCATCAGCAAACAGCTGTAAAGAAACAGACCAATAATGAATTCACCATATATCAACGAATCCATATAAAGCGAGGGAAAGACAATGAATTTCCAATTGAGTGAAGAGCATGAAATGATCAGAAAAATGGTGCGCGATTTTGCCAGGAATGAAGTGGCGCCGACTGCTGCTGAACGCGACGAAGAAGAGCGCTTTGACAGAGAGATTTTCGACAAAATGGCGGAGCTTGGCTTAACAGGGATTCCGTGGCCTGAAGAGTATGGCGGAATCGGCAGTGATTACCTTGCTTACTGCATCGCAGTTGAAGAGCTTTCCAGAGTATGTGCCTCTACAGGTGTAACTCTTTCAGCACATACATCTCTGGCAGGCTGGCCGATTTTCAAATTCGGAAGCGAAGAGCAAAAGCAAAAATACCTGAAGCCTATGGCCCAGGGTGAAAAAATTGGCGCTTATGGCCTTACTGAGCCAGGCAGCGGATCAGATGCCGGCGGAATGAGAACAACGGCACGTCTTGAGGGTGATCATTACGTCTTAAACGGCAGCAAAATTTTCATCACAAACGGCGGAATCGCAGATATCTATGTTGTATTTGCCCTGACAGATCCAGCTTCCAAACATAAAGGAACAACAGCGTTTATCGTGGAATCCGGCTTTGAAGGCTTCTCAGTCGGCAAGAAGGAAAAGAAACTGGGTATTCGTTCCTCACCTACAACTGAAATCATTTTTGAAGAGTGCAAAGTTCCGGTTGAGAACGTTCTAGGAAACGTAGGCGAAGGCTTTAAAATTGCCATGATGACACTTGACGGCGGCCGCAACGGCATAGCTGCCCAGGCAGTCGGGATCGCGCAGGGCGCACTGGATGCTTCAGTTGAATATGCAAAAGAACGCCAGCAGTTTGGCAAGCCTATTGCTGCCCAGCAGGGAATCGGATTTAAGCTGGCAGACATGGCCACAAGCATTGAAGCTTCAAGACTATTAACGTACCAGGCAGCATGGCTGGAGTCAGAAGGGCTTCCATACGGAAAAGAATCTGCCATGTCCAAACTGCTTGCTGGTGATACGGCTATGAAAGTAACAACAGATGCCGTCCAAATCTTTGGCGGGTACGGATATACAAAGGATTATCCGGTAGAACGCTTCATGCGTGACGCCAAAATTACGCAAATCTACGAAGGCACACAGGAAATCCAGCGTCTCGTAATCTCTCGTATGGTAACGAAATAAATGTTCTAAAACGGGTCGTTTTGGTAAAATTTGTGTCTTTAGAGCTGCTGACTAAGTTTAAGCAATGAGTTGATTGCAGCGGAAGGTGCGAGATCCTCGAAAATGCTATCGCATTTTCTTCGTGCGGTGTTTTTTCTGGGAAGCTTATTCAACGTCCTGCGGGAGTAGCGGGACAGGTGAGACCCCGCAGACGCAGAGCGTCGAGGAGGTTCACCGCCCGCCCCGCGGAAAGCGAGCATCCTGGAGAGGAAATCAACGGGCAGAATTCATAAGTTAATACACATTTATAAACAGGCATTATGATTCACGGGAGGCGGTAGGTAAACAATGAAAAAACGGGAAGTGCAGGCTTCTGTTAAAGATGAGCGTCTTGTCAAAAAAAGACGTGATCAGATGATTAAAGGTGCCGTCACCCTTTTTATCCAAAAAGGGTTCCATCGTACAACAACTAGAGAGATCGCGAAGGCATCTGGTTTTAGTATTGGAACGCTTTATGAATACATCCGTACGAAGGAAGACGTACTATATCTGGTTTGTGACAGCATTTATGACCAGGTCGCTGAACGGCTTCAAAAAGGTCTTGATACGAAACAGGGCACGCTTGAAAGCCTGAAACAAGGCATCGCCGACTATTTCAAGGTTGTCGATGAAATGCAGGATGAAGTGCTCGTCATGTACCAGGAAGTAAAGGCTCTGACAAAGGACGCGCTTCCATATGTTCTGAAAAAAGAAATTGAAATGGTCGGCATGTTCGAGCATGTCATTACACTTTGTGTCGAGAACGGGGAACTGGACCTGCCGGAGGAAAAAATCAAAATGATTGCCCATAACATTTTTGTCCAGGGGCAAATGTGGGCATTCCGCCGCTGGTCACTGCAGAAAATGTACAGCATCGATGAATATATCCAGCTGCAGACCAATCTCCTTATTCAAGGAATAAAGGATCCGGGAAGAGTTTCGGAAAAAGCTTAATAATAGCGTGCAGGCAACAGCAGCACAGTTGCCTGCGCTTACGGACAAGGGGGAGAACGATGAGCAATCCAGAAGTCTATAAGCCGAAAAATCATATTCGCTTCGTTACGGCTTCCAGCCTATTTGACGGACATGATGCTTCTATTAATATTATGCGCCGCATCATTCAGGCAAGCGGTGCAGAGGTCATCCACCTCGGGCATAACCGTTCTGTGGAAGAAGTCGTAAATGCTGCAATCCAGGAAGATGTGCAGGGAATCGCTATTTCCTCTTATCAGGGAGGACATGTAGAGTACTTCAAATATATGTATGACCTTTTGAAGGAGCGGGGCGCATCCCACATCCGCATTTATGGCGGAGGGGGCGGTGTCATTATCCCGAAGGAAATCAAAGAATTGCATGACTACGGAATCGCGAGGATTTTCTCTCCGGAAGATGGCCGCCAATACGGCCTCCAGGGGATGATTGATCAAATGATCAAGGAGTGTGATTTCCCGACTTTCACAGCTGAAGCATCCGAGCAGATTGAAAAGCTTCAGGATGGGGAAACCAATGCCATTGCCAAGCTGATTACACTGGCTGAGCATCAGGTAACCGTAGGCAAAGAAGCGGCAGCATCGCTTGAGCCGGTCATGGAGAAAGTGAAGTCACTGGAAAAGCAGGTACCTGTAGTGGGAATTACGGGTACAGGCGGTGCTGGAAAAAGCTCGCTGACTGACGAACTGATCCGCCGTTTCATTAATGAAATTCCGGAGAAAAAAGTTGCGATCCTTTCTGTTGATCCGACAAAGCAAAAAACAGGCGGTGCGCTTCTTGGCGACCGTATCCGCATGAACGCCATCTTTAATCCGCGAGTCTACATGCGAAGCCTGGCAACAAGAAATTCCCGCAGCGAGCTGTCGCTTGCGATTCAGGATGCCATATCAGTTGTCAAAGCAGCCGGCTATGATCTGATTATTGTAGAAACAAGCGGAATCGGGCAGGGAGATGCCGGCATTACGGAAATTTGTGATGCTTCCATGTATGTCATGACAAGTGAATTCGGCGCGCCTTCCCAGCTTGAGAAAATTGATATGATCGATTATGCAGACTTGATCGTCATTAATAAATTTGAGCGCAAAGGTTCTGAAGATGCCATGCGGCAGGTGCAAAAGCAGTACCAGCGCAGCCGGATGCTTTTTGAAAAAGAGCTGGAAGACATGCCTGTCTACGGAACCATTGCCAGCCAGTTTAATGATCCTGGCACAAATGCGGTGTTTGCGGCACTTGTGGAAACAATTAATGAAAAAGCAGGTACAGACTGGAAGACAAGTTTTACAAAAAACGCAAAAGTTGAAAAGCAGAATGTGATTATCCCGAATGAACAGCGCTATTATCTGCGCGAAGTGTCTGAAACAGTCCGCGGCTACCACAAGAAAGCGGAGGAGCAGGCCGATCTTGCCCGCAAACTGTTCCAGCTCGAAGGGGCTCTGCTTGCTGTGAAAGAACAAGAAGGAAATGAAGAAGTCATTGCTTCTCTTGACGCCATTAAATCAGCAGCAGAAGAAAAACTGTCTGCTGAAACAAAGAAAATCCTTGCTGGCTGGGATGATCTAAAGGAAAAATACTCAGGCGAGCAATTTGTGACAAAAATCCGCGATAAAGAAATCGTGACGGTTTTAAAAACAAAAAGCTTATCCGGCCTGTCCATTCCAAAAGTGGCACTGCCTAAGTATAAGGATTACGGAGAAATCATCCGCTGGGTATACAGAGAAAACGTGCCGGGTTCATTCCCTTATACAGCTGGTGTTTTTCCATTTAAACGCGAGGGTGAAGATCCGAAGAGACAGTTTGCCGGAGAAGGTACACCTGAACGGACAAATCGCCGCTTCCATTATCTGTCCAAGGATGATGCCGCGAAGCGTCTGAGCACAGCGTTTGATTCTGTAACCCTATACGGGGAAGATCCTGACTATCGCCCGGACATTTACGGAAAAGTCGGGGAAAGCGGAGTCAGCATCTGTACGCTGGATGATATGAAGAAATTGTATGCAGGATTCGATTTGTGCCATCCATCTACATCTGTATCGATGACGATTAATGGGCCGGCACCGATTATTTTGGCGATGTTCATGAATACGGCCATCGAACAGCAGATTGAAGTAAAAGAGCAGGAGCTTGGCCGCGTGCTGACTCCTGAAGAATTCACAGAAGTTAGGGCGAAAACACTGCAGACTGTCCGCGGGACGGTTCAGGCTGACATTTTAAAAGAAGATCAGGGACAGAATACTTGTATCTTCTCGACTGAGTTTGCTTTGAGGATGATGGGGGATATCCAGCAGTACTTTATCGACCATAAAGTCCGAAATTATTACTCTGTTTCGATTTCCGGTTACCATATCGCAGAAGCGGGCGCAAACCCGATTTCTCAGCTTGCCTTTACACTGGCAAATGGCTTCACCTATGTCGAGTACTATTTGAGCAGAGGCATGAACATCAATGATTTTGCACCAAACCTTTCATTCTTCTTCTCCAATGGACTTGATCCGGAGTATACGGTGCTGGGCCGTGTGGCGCGCCGCATCTGGGCAACGGTTATGAGAGATAAATATGGCGCCAATGAAAGAAGCCAGAAACTGAAGTACCATATCCAGACTTCAGGGCGCTCTCTGCATGCACAGGAAATTGATTTTAACGATATCCGTACAACGCTGCAGGCATTAATGGCGCTTCAGGATAACTGTAACTCCCTTCATACTAATGCTTATGATGAAGCCATTACGACACCGACAGAAGAATCTGTCCGCCGTGCGATGGCCATCCAGATGATCATTACTAAAGAGCATGGATTATCGAAAAATGAAAACCCGCTTCAGGGTGCATTTATTGTAGATGAATTGACAGACCTTGTGGAAGAGCAGGTGCTGAGAGAGTTCGAACGCATCAATGACCGCGGCGGCGTGCTTGGCGCCATGGAAACTCAATACCAGCGCGGCAAAATCCAGGATGAGTCCATGTATTATGAAATGAAGAAGCACACTGGTGAGCTTCCAATTATTGGAGTTAACACATACTTAAATCCTAATCCTCCTTCAGAGGATGAAATGAATAACATGGAGCTTGCACGGGCAACGAAGGAAGAAAAAGAAACACAGATCCGCAATCTGCGCAGCTTCCAGGACCGTAACAAAGACAAATCGGAAGAGGCGCTGAAACAATTGAAGGAAGCAGCAGTCAGCGGCGGCAACATTTTTGCCGAACTGATGGAAACCGTCAAAGTGGCAAGCCTCGGCCAAATCACCCGTGCTTTATACGAAGTGGGTGGACAGTACCGCCGGAATATGTAAAACCAAATGGATCAACAGGGCCTGCAGCTGCAGGCCCTTGTTTTTCTGCACTTTTATTTAACATAGAATTAATATAAAATACATCCATATCCTATATAATGGAATCAATACATAGCAGTGCACTTCGGGGACCCTGAGGATGTGAAAAAATGAAAAAAATCTTGCTCTACGCAGCCATACTTGCAGCTGCTGCAGGAGTTTACTTTTTATATGGAAAACAGCTGGGAGCCATTGCATTCTTTGTGCTCTCCTTCTACTTCACCTGGCTCGCCTATAAAAAATGGGACCGGCCGGTAAAGGGGAGGAGAAAGAGGAGGGTAAATTAGCTTCTTTTTAACGGATAATGTAAAAAAGTTAATTGTCTTGTTAATACAATGAGAGTTTTTCTGCTGAGTTAATTGGAGTGGAGGACACTTGATCCTCGAAAATGCTGGCGCATTTCCTTCGTGCGGTATTCATTCGAGGAAGCTTATTCAATGTCCTGCGGGAGTCCCCTGCTCCTCCCCGCGGAAAGCAAGTGCCCGCAGATAATTTAAAATCAAGAATAAATCGCATAAAAATACGCAGAACAGCAGATATAACTGGCATAAACCGTAAAAATTTGTTTATAATGAAGAATATGCCTTCTTGGAGGCTGTCCGCACGCATTTTCATACAGCTGCGGAACTTCAGCTTTAATAGTTTGTGATTTGCGCTGCAGAATGAGCGTTTACATAGGGAAAGGAAGTGCTGATATTGAGTTTGGAACAGTTCTCAAAAGAAGAATTACAAGAAATGTCATTAATCGAAGTGGCTTATGAACTTCTGACAAGCAAAAAAGAACCAATGGCCTTTAATGACATTATGAATGAAGTGGCTAAACTTATGAACCTTTCAGAGGAACAAGTCAGGGGAAAAATTGCACAATTCTATACAGATTTAAATATAGATGGCCATTTTATCGGATTGGGCGATAACCGCTGGGGCCTTCGTTCATGGTATCCGGTTGACCAATATGAAGAAGAAATCGTTACCGTAATCAAGCCTAAGAAGAAAAAGGCGAAGAAAAAGGACGACGAGGATCTCGATCTTGAAGATTATGATGAGCTTGATGAAGAAGATATCGATTACGACGATATCGACGGATTTGACGATGATGATCTGACAGAAGACGATGATGACGATCTTCTTGACGATGACGATGATCTTGATGATGATGAGTTCGAGGACGATGATGAAATAATCGAAAAAGATGAAGAATACGACCTTGGCGATGAGGACGAAGAGCTTGAGGAAGATGACCTAGACGCTGACGAAGAGGAAGAAGATTTATAATCTTGACATTTCGTTTCAGGGCTTGTAGAATACTTTTTGGGCTCCTTAAAAGAGGACGATTCGTTTAGACGCTAATAGCGCTCCCTTACTTACTTAAGTAAGAGGGGCGCTTTTTATTTTTTTATAGGCCATGTGCCTTTTTAAAAGAGCTAAACCATCCCTTTGCGATAAGCTTCCGCTGAAAAAATCGGAGGCTGAACAATAGAATTTTTATCATCAAGTCTTTAAACCGGCATCATTATGCACAAACTGATATCAAGGGGGAATTTTTCATGACTAAGTATATTTTTGTTACGGGCGGAGTTGTTTCGTCACTAGGAAAAGGAATCACGGCAGCATCACTTGGCCGCTTATTGAAAAACAGAGGGTTAACGGTTACGATTCAGAAATTCGACCCTTACATAAATGTGGATCCGGGAACAATGAGCCCGTACCAGCATGGTGAGGTGTTTGTAACAGGTGACGGCGCGGAGACTGACCTGGACTTAGGTCACTATGAGCGTTTTGTTGATATTAACCTGACTAAGTACAGCAGTGTAACAACTGGTAAAATTTACTCAACTGTCCTAAGAAAAGAGCGCCGCGGCGACTATAACGGCGGAACGGTACAGGTTATTCCGCATATCACAAATGAAATCAAGGATAAGGTTTTCCGTGCAGGCCATGAAACGAATTCTGATGTGGTCATCACAGAAATCGGCGGAACAGTAGGGGATATTGAGTCACTTCCATTCCTTGAAGCGATCCGCCAGATTAAGAGCGATATCGGCCGCGATAATGTGATGTACATTCACTGTACATTGGTTCCTTATATCAAGGCAGCAGGTGAAATGAAAACAAAGCCTACACAGCACAGTGTGAAAGAACTGAGAAGCCTTGGCATTCAGCCAAACGTCATCGTTCTTCGTACAGAAATGCCAATTTCCCAGGATATGAAGGATAAAATTGCGCTATTCTGTGATATCGATAAAGAAGCAGTTATTGAAGCAACAGATGCGGATACATTATATTCTATACCACTATCTCTTCAAGATCAGAAGCTTGATGAAATTGTCTGCAAGCATTTGAAGCTGGATTGCGGAGAAGCGGACATGACAGAGTGGAAGCAGCTGGTCGACAAGGTTCTGAACCTTTCCAGAAAAACCAGAATTGCCCTTGTCGGTAAATATGTTGAATTGCAGGATGCTTACATTTCAGTCGTCGAAGCCCTAAAACATGCGGGTTATGCTTTTGATTCTGATATTGAAATCAAATGGATCAACTCGGAAGAAGTGGACAGCAGTAATGTCAATGAACTGCTTCAGGATGCTGACGGAATTCTGGTTCCAGGCGGATTTGGCGACCGTGGCATTGAAGGGAAAATCCTTGCGATTCAATATGCCCGTGAGAACAAAAGGCCATTCCTTGGCATCTGTCTTGGGATGCAGCTGGCTTCGATTGAATTTGCAAGAAATGTACTGGGTCTTGAAGGGGCACACTCAGCAGAAATTGCTCCTGAAACACCGCATCCAATTATCGACCTTCTGCCTGAGCAAAAGGATATTGAGGATTTAGGCGGAACTCTAAGACTTGGATTACAAGCTTGTAAATTGAATGAAGAGACAAAAGCCTTTGAGGCATACCAGGACGAAGTGGTATATGAGCGTCATCGCCATCGCTATGAGTTCAATAACCACTACCGCCAGGATATGGAGAAAGCGGGCTTTGTCTTCTCTGGTACAAGCCCGGATGGCCGCTTAGTGGAAATCATCGAAGTGAAGGATCACCCTTGGTTCGTTGCTTCCCAGTTCCATCCTGAATTTATCTCAAGACCAACTCGCCCTCAGCCATTATTCCGTGAATTTGTCGGGGCTTCTTTGAAATTTAGCGAGAAATTATAATGTGGAAAAATCCCTCCGGATGCGGAGGGATTTTTTTTGTTCAAACCGTTGTTGAATGATTCCTGCTAAAAATAAAATTCAGAAATTTTAGTATTGATTTTGAAAAGGTTTTCATTTATACTTTCCCTAAACCGGTTTACTAAACCGATTTACTAAATCGGTTTAGCGAGAGGATAGTACAACATGAAAAAAATAACGATGTTAGATGTTGCGCAAAAAGCAAATGTATCAAAGAGCACAGTTTCACAGTATATCAATAATCGCTACGAGTATATGGCGGAATCTACTAAAATGCGAATTGAAGATGCCATTCGCGAGCTGGGATATATCCCTAATTTCGTAGCTAAAAGTTTGAAGCAAAAGAAGTCATCAACCATTGGAGTGATTGTTGCCAATATACTTCATACGTTTTCGACAGAAATTATCAGGGCCATTGAAGATGTTTGCGAAAAAAATGAATTTCATTTGTTTGTCTGTAACGCAGACGATAATCCGGAAAAAGAACGTGCATACATTGATATGCTCTTAGCTAAACAAGTTGATGGACTGATTATCTTTCCGACCATCGGAAATGAAGATCAATATAAACGGCTGAAACTTTCAAATTTCCCTATTGTTTTTGTAGATAGAAAGCTTGAAAAAACAATTTATCCAACGCTGCTTTTGGATAACGAGAGAGCAGCTGAGATTGCCGTTCAGGAAATTGTCCAAAAAGGCCATAGGAAAATAGGGCTGGTATCCATGTCCTTAAGCCAAAAAGTGACACCCCGGATCGAACGGATAAATGGATACAAGAAAACGCTGAAACAAAATGATTTGCCTGTAAAGGATGATTGGATTATTGCGGCAGAAAGAAAAGACATTATCCCTGAACTAGAAAAAATGTGGCTGAAAGAAGAAACGCCAGAGGCATTTTTTGCTACAAACGACCTTTCACTCATTGAACTTTTGAAATTTTTAAGAAAAAAGAATTTGAAGGTTCCTGATGATGTAAGCGTTATTGCAGTAGATGACTCTGATTTCCTGGAAATCTCGGCAACACCAATAACAGCCATCAAACAGCCGACTTTTGAAATTGGCAATGATGCCGCTTCAGTTTTATTAGATTTAATTAGAAATCCTCAGTTTGAGGAAGTATATGAGATTAAAAGATATGCTCCTGCTTTAGTTGAGCGGGAATCTTTATAGAGTGTTAGGAGAGAAAAATAATGTCATCACCATTCAAAGTTTTAACAATCGGAGATGCCATGATAACACTGAACCCAGCTGTAAAAGGACCACTTAGATATGTCACCCAGTTTGAACGCAAGGTGGGCGGTGCAGAACTTAACTTTGCCATTGGATGTGCAAGGCTTGGGTTAGACAGCAAGTGGATTAGCCGGCTGGGGGAAGATGAGTTTGGCAGAGTCATATATAACTTCGCTCGGGGAGAGGGCGTAGATGTATCGGGTGTGGATTTTGTAAGCGGCTGCCCGACATCACTTAACTTTAAGGAAATTAATGAGGATGGATCAGGCAAGACATTCTATTACCGATATAACTCGCCTATCTTAACCTTGACACCGGAAATGATTCAGGAAGAACTGTTTGAAAATGTAGATCTTGTCCATCTTACAGGTGTTTTCCTTGCTATTGATTCAAAGAACATCGAAACTGCCGCAAAAGTGATTGAAGTCGCAAAACAAAAAAAGATTCCAATCTCCTTTGATCCAAATATCAGACTGAAGCTTTGGGCGATTGAAGAAGCGAGAAAAGCATATAAAGAAATTCTTCCGCATGTTGATATCCTGCTGACTGGATTAGAAGAGATCAGGCTAATAAGCGGAATGGAAGAAGAAGATGAACTTGCACTTTTTGCCAGAGAATATGGCATTAGGGATTTGGTCTTAAAGGATGGCGCTAATGGATCAAAGCTATTCCGGAATGGCGATTGGACACGGGCAGAAAGCTTCCGTGTGACTCCTGTTGATACTGTCGGAGCCGGGGATGGATTCGATGCAGGATACATTTATGGCTGGCTGAACGGCTTCAGCAAGGAAAGACTGCTTCAATTTGCTAATGGCGTAGGTGCCCTGGTTACAACCGTCTCAGGAGATAATGAAGGTCTTCCTTATCTTAGTGAAGTAAACGCATTTATTAATAATGACCTTATTGTTGAAAGATAAGGGGTGGACAAATGGATACGATTCTTACAATTCTTAAAGAAATGAGAGCAGTATGCACACATGTCGATAAGAACGAATACGACTCTTTCGTAGCACTTTTAAAGAGTGACGCTCGTTTCTTCTTTACTGGGGAAGGCCGTTCAGGCCTAGTGGCAAAGGCGATTGCCATGCGTCTTATGCATAGCGGAAAAACAGTCTATGTTTTGGGAGAAACGACAACACCGGCCATACAGGAGAACGATATACTAATCGTTTTATCTGGCTCAGCCAAAACAGGACAGACCATAAGTTTTTCTGAAAACGCCTTCAAGGCGGGGGCGAAAGTATTTCTGATCACAACTGACAAAGAGGCCATTCACCAGCCATGCTTTACGGGGGGAATGCAGATTCCTGCGGCAACAAAATACCGCCTTTCAGGAGAACCAGATACGATTCAGCCTCTGGGGAATCAGTTTGATCAGGCTGCACATCTTATTTTAGATGCAGCAATCATTGATAGTTTATCAGAAAGAAATTCGAACGAAGAAATGGTCAAGAAACATACCAACCTGGAGTAGGGGGATCATTATGTCTACTGTGACAATTCATCATGAAGAAGCCAAGAAGCTAGTAATTCAGAAATTAACAGATGCTGGCTTGCTGCATGAACATGCAGAAAAAGTTGCGGAAATCCTGGTTCATGCGGATTTAAGAAATGTTAATTCACATGGTGTACTTCGTACTGAACATTATGTGAACCGTTTAAATGCGGGAGGTATCAATCCCGCTGCCGAGATTTCATTCAATAAAACTGGTCCTGTGACAGGGGTAGTCGATGGGGATGACGGATTTGGACACGTCATTGCAGATGAAGCCATGAATCATGCCATCCAGATGGCAAAGGAAAATGGTGTGGGAATGGTCACAGCCATTAACAGCAGCCATTGCGGGGCACTTAGCTATTTTGTTCAAAATGCCGCAGAGGAAAACCTGATTGGAATTGCGATGACACATACCGATAAAATTGTCGTGCCATTTGGAGGCAAAGATGCTTTCCTTGGAACCAATCCGATTGCCTATGGTGTACCGGCAAAAACACAGAAACCATTCATCCTGGATATGGCAACATCGAATGTAGCTCTGGGGAAAATCCTTCAATATAAAGAAGAAGGAAAAGAAATTCCAAAAGGATGGGGTGTAGACGAGAATGGGGAAACCGTAACAGATCCTTCCAAAGTCGTTTCACTTTCTCCGTTTGGTGGGCCTAAGGGCTATGGACTATCAATGATTGTCGACATCTTCTCGGGTTTGCTTGCAGGTGCAGCTTTTGGGCCGCATGTAGCCAAGATGTATGGAGACCTGGATAAGAAGCGGAAGCTTGGCCATTATTTCTGTGCAATTAATCCGGCATTCTTCACGGATGCAGATGCATTCCTGGAAAATATGGATCAAATGATGGAGGAAATCCGTCAGGCCCCTCCAGCTCCGGGTTTTAAAAGTGTTCTTGTGCCAGGTGAAATTGAACAAATGAATGAAGAAAGAAACCTTGAAAAAGGGATAACAATTGCTTCAACGGTCCATCAGTTTTTAACAAACTAAACCTATAGAAAAAAGGGGAGAAACATAATGAAATTGAAGTGGTTATCTGGTGTTTTAGCAGCGACATTGATGCTTAGTGCCTGCGGTTCGAGCGGTTCTAATGGGGCAAGCGGCGAGAAGCAAGAGGGAGAAGTAATCAAGTGGAAGTTTGGCCACTTGGCAGATGAGAATCACATTTGGCATAAAACGGCTGAGGAATTTGCAGATCTGGTTAATGAAAAAACAGAAGGGCAAATTGAAATTCAGATATTCCCGAACAACTCTCTTGGCGGAGAAACAGATACAATCAATGCCATTCAGGCGGGTACAGCTGACTTGGTTATTTCTGGTGAAACCATGCAAAACTGGGCACCTAAAGCTGCTTTAATGGCAGTACCGTATGCTTTCCGTGATCTTGACCATGTAAAAACGGTTGTAGAAGGGGAAATCGGTGAAGAAATTGAGAAGGAAATTACTGAAAAAGTTGGCTTGACTCCTTTGTATTATCATACACGTGCTCCACGTAACTTGACTTCAAGTGAGCCAATTGAGTCACCATCTGATTTAAAGGGTTTTTCTATGCGTGTTCCAAATGTTCCATTGTTCCTGAAAGTCTGGGAAGCCGCAGGTGCCAAGCCGCAGGTTATGGACTTCAATGAAGTATTTACTGGCCTCCAGCAAGGAGTTATTAAAGGACAGGAAAATCCGGTTGATTTAATACAGAGCGGCGGGTTGTATGAAGTTCAAAAGTATGTGAATCGTACAGAGCATGTATATTCATGGATTTATATCCTGATTGGCAACAAGCAGTTTGAGGCCTTGAATGATGAACAGAAAAAAGCTGTGACAGAAGCAGCTGCAGAAGCGCAGGCATTTGGAGAAAAACTTTATGATGAAGAAATTTCCAAGATAGAGTCTGAGCTTGAAAGTGAAGGAATGGAGTTTGTTGATGTTGACCAGGATGCCTTCCGTGAAAAAATGCAGCCTGCGATTAAAGATAGCCTTAAGCCAGAACAGTATGAGCTTTATGAAAAAATTCTAGAGGTAGAATAATAGTCTTATTGGAACAAGTTAAAGGCACCGCTGACTATTTTGCCAGCAGTGCCTTTAATTAAAGGAAGGAATGAAAAAATGAAAATTCGAATTTGGCTTGACCGAATATTAGCCTTCTTGACTGTTATAAGTTTTTCCGGGGTAATTATCGTGGTTACCATTCAAATCATGTCGCGCTATCTTCCCTACACAGCAATTTGGACGGAAGAGCTTACGCGCTATTTGTTTATATACTCCATTTGCTTTGGGGCACCGCTAGCTTTGCTTCGAGGCGAGTTTATTAATGTAGATCTGATTCTTACAAAAATGTCACATGCTTTTCGCCGGTATTATGAAATTGGGATTTATTTACTGATTATATTGTTAAGCGGGGTTCTCGTTAAAGAAGGATGGTTCTTTACACAGCTAGGGGAAAATCAGACTTCAGCCACAATGCCTTTTCAGATGTCGGTAATCCACGCTGCAATATTTATCATGAGTGCATTTTTATTATTGTATTCAATTGTCAAAATCATTAGGCTAATCCGAAATGAAGAAGATTTTAATTCACAAATGGGTGGTGGGGAGCTATGATGGCAGCCATTTTGTTTTTCTCGTTCATAATCCTGATATTCCTAGGCGTGCCAGTAGCATTCAGCCTTGGCCTATCTTCACTTTTTTATTTAATACTGGCTGATATCCCGTTAAGCATCATTCCGCAAAAAATGTTTGGAGGGCTAAACTCCTTTGTTTTGCTCTGTATCCCCGGGTTTATTCTGGCAGGAAACTTAATGAATGCTGGGGGTATTACAGATCGCATCATTCAGTTTGCAAATAATTGCTTCGGCCATATCCGAGGGGGACTTGGCTTAGCGAATGTAGGATCATCGATGGGGTTTGCAGGTATTTCGGGTACAGCTTTGGCAGACACAGCCAGTATAGGAGCTATTCTTATTCCTGCTATGAAAAAAGAAGGGTACGGAGCAGGTTTTTCTGCAGCTGTAACGGCATCTTCATCAACAGTTGGCCCGATTATTCCTCCGTCTCTTCCGATGATTATTGTCGGGACACTTGCATCAGTATCTATTGGCGATCTGTTTTTGGCTGGTGCCCTGCCAGGGTTATTACTTGGCCTGGGATTAATGATTCCAACCTATATTATTTCTGTTAAAAGAAATTATCCAAAAGGGGAAAGAAAGTCACTAAAGGAAATATGGAAAAGCTTCACTGGGGCGTTCTGGGCACTATTTATGACAGTTATCATTATGTATGGAATTCTCGGAGGCTACTTCACACCGACTGAAGCGTCTGTCATTGCAGTATTGTATGCCTTTGTTATTGGAATCTTCGTTTATAAAGAGCTTCCCATTAAAAAAATTCCGGAAATTATGCTTTCTTCCATGACAGGTACGGCTTCTATCATGCTTCTCGTAGGTTTTGCCAACCTTTTTGGCTGGATTATGGTAAGTGAGCAGATTCCACAAATGGTTGCAGATGCAATTCTCGGAATCTCGTCAAACCCAATTGTCGTTATTTTATTGATTAACTTGCTGTTATTGTTTGTTGGAACGTTCATGGAGACGATTGCGGCTCTAGTCATTCTGTTCCCGGTGTTATTACCGGTAGCTGCTTCCATTGGTATGGATCCGGTTCAATTTGGGGTCATGATGGTATTAAACCTTGTTATTGGTCTAGTAACGCCTCCTGTTGGTGTTTGTCTATTTGTAGCATCACAAATCGGCAAGATCTCAATTGGAAAAACAGCAAAAGAATTACTGCCATTCTTAGGAGTCAGTCTGGCTGTCTTAATGCTTGTGGCTTTTGTGCCGCAAATCTCACTGTTTCTTCCAAGTTTATTTGAATAGGGGGTAGTAAAATGAAAGCAGTACAAATTCCAAGTGCAATGGAAATGGAAGTCATTGATATAGAAAAACCAGTTATCCGCAATCCTGATGAGGTTCTAGTAAAAGTTAAAAGAGTTGGAATATGCGGGTCAGATATGCATATTTACCATGGGACAAATCCACTTGCAACCTACCCAAGAATTGTTGGCCATGAAGTGGCAGGAGAAGTCGTTGAAGTCGGGTCAAATGTTTCAGGAATGAAACCTGGTGACCATGTTGTAGTGGAGCCAATCCGCTATTGCGGAGAGTGCTACGCATGCCGAAAAGGACGCCCGAATGTATGTCAGTCTTTATCTGTTTTTGGTGTTCATGAAGATGGAGGGTTGCGGGAATTCTTTGTACTGCCTGAAAAACAGCTTCATGTTGTGAATTCATCATTAGAATGGGATGAAATTGTATTGGCTGAACCCTACACCATTGGAGCTCAGGCTGTATGGCGCGGGGCCGTTGGAGAAGGAGATACTGTATTCATCCAGGGAAGCGGCCCGATAGGCATATGCATTTTAAAAATGGCGAAGCTGCAGGGTGCAAGGGTTATTATCAGTGATTTGAAGCAGGAACGACTAGCATTTGCCAAGGAAAATGGGGCAGATGAAATCATTAATGCATCGGAAGAGTCTGTAGAAGATCGGGTATTGGAATTGACAGATGGTGAAGGACCAAATGTAGTGATTGATGCAGTATGTCTGCCTTCTACCTTTGAGCTTGGCGTAAATCTTGTATCGCCTGCCGGCACGGTAGTTGTTCTGGGGTTTGATGAACGGCCATCCTCTATTCCGCAATTGCCAATAACGAAAAAAGAAGTAACTATTGTCGGTTCGCGGCTCCAGACAAACCAATTTGAAAAGGTTGTATCTCTGCTGAATGTAGAAAAACTTCAATCAAACGGTTTTATTACCCACCATTTTCCGATAAGTGAAGTGCAGGAAGCATTCCGATATGTAGAGAAGAATCCTGACCAGGTTCGAAAAGCAGTTATTGTTTTCGATTAAGGGGAGATTAGATGAACTTAAAAATAGAGAAACTTAATCAGCTAGTAGAATCAAAAGTGGTTGCAGTTGTGCGCGGAAAAACACCTGAAGAAGCGATTAATATTTCTGAAGGAGCTATTGAAGGCGGATTTCGTGCTATTGAAGTGACTTATACTACACCTGCAGCGGAAAAAGTGTTTGAGGCTTTAAGAGGTTCAGACGGTGTAATCGGTGCTGGGACAGTTCTGGATTCGGAAACAGCCCGTCATGCCATTTTAAATGGGGCGGAATTTGTTGTGAGTCCGCATTTTGATAAGAATATAGCCTTGATTTGCAATCGATACAGCATTCCATACCTTCCTGGATGCATGACCATAACTGAAATCATGACAGCACTCGAATATGGCTGCGACATTGTAAAGCTGTTTCCGGCCAATCGTTTTGATCCATCATTTATAGGTGCAGTCAATGGTCCCCTGCCCCAGGTGCGAATCATGCCCACTGGCGGGGTGAATTTAGATAATGTCGGTGCGTGGCTTGAAGCTGGCGCTGTCGCAGCCGGAATTGGAAGTGACTTAAACAAGGCATACAAAGCTGGCGGTAAAGAATCAGTAAAAGCACTTTGTGAAAAATATGTCGAAGCTATAAATGGAGGCGCCGAAAAATGAATATGACCTTTCGCTGGTATGGCAGGGATAATGATACTGTAACCCTTGAGCAAGTAAAACAGATTCCCAATGTGAAAGGAATCGTTTGGGCCCTTCACAGAAAACCTGTCGGGGAAGTCTGGGAGACAGACGAGATCAAATCTGAAGTTGAGTATATAAAGTCCTTTGGGTTTCATGCAGATGTAGTGGAAAGTGTTAATATACATGAATCTATTAAGTTGGGAAACAATGAAAGGGATTTATTTATAGAAAATTATAAAAAAACCATTCGGAACCTGGGTGAATTTGGGGTTAAAGTTATTTGTTATAACTTCATGCCTGTCTTTGATTGGACACGAACTGACTTATACCGCTCACTTCCAGATGGCTCAACGGCATTATTTTATGAAAAGAACAAAGTGGAAGAACTGGATCCGCAAGATTTAATCAAAACGGTTTCCGAGGCTTCTGATCTGACTCTGCCTGGCTGGGAGCCAGAGAAAATGTCCCGGATTCAAGAGTTATTTGCAGCGTATCAGCATGTAAGTGCAGAGGACTTATGGGAAAACCTGCGCTATTTCTTACAGGAAATTTTACCGGTGGCAGAAGAAGCAGGCATCAAGATGGCTATCCACCCGGATGATCCGCCATGGTCTATTTTTGGCCTGCCGCGAATCATGACGGGAGATGAAAGTCTGCAGAAGCTCCTTTCTATCTCTGATTCACCTTCCAACGGCATTACTTTTTGCACGGGATCGCTAGGGGCCAACCCGCAAAACGATATGGTTGAACTCGCAAGAAAATTTGCCGAAAGGTCACCATTTGCACATATCCGAAATGTAAAGATTTTCGAGAACGGTGATTTTATTGAAACTTCTCATTTAACAGCAGATGGTTCCATCAATATTAAAGGGGTCGTCAAGGAGTTATCTGAGATTCAATATGAGGGGTACGTGCGTCCTGACCACGGCAGGCATCTTTGGGGTGAAGAATGCAGACCAGGTTACGGATTATATGACCGGGCTCTTGGAATCATGTATCTTCACGGATTATGGGATGCCTATCAATCTGAGAAATAAGGAGAATGCTAATGTTTCCAATACACGGAAATTTAAATGGAAAAACAGCTGTAATTACGGGCGGAAGCGGCGTGCTATGCTCGGAAATGGCCAGGGAGCTCGCAAGACATGGGGTGAAAGTGGCCATTCTTAATCGTACGGCAGAAAAGGGAGCTGCAGTATCAGCCGAAATTGAGAAAGCAGGGGGGACAGCGATTGCTGTTGCAGCAGACGTCTTAGATCGTGAATCCCTGGAAAAGGCAAGGGAAGAAGTGATCAGCCACTTTGGCAGGGTGGATATATTAATTAATGGTGCAGGCGGGAATCACCCGGATGCCATTACTTCTGTAGAAACCCATAATGTGGAGCCTTCTTCTGAAAAGTCCTTCTTTGATATGGATGAGAGAGGCTTCTCCCAAGTATTTGCCAGCAACTTTACCGGAACTTTTTTAGCCAGCCAGGTTTTTGGCAAAGAACTGTTAAAGCAGGAATCGCCTATCATTATTAATATCTCATCAATGAGTTCCTACTCACCAATGACAAAAGTGCCTGCCTATAGTGCAGCCAAATCAGCCATTAACAATTTTACAATGTGGATGGCTGTACATTTCGCAGAAACAGGTTTGCGGGTAAATGCAATTGCACCGGGCTTTTTCTTAACAACTCAGAACCGCAATTTATTATTGAATCAAGATGGTTCCCATACGGCCAGGTCAGAGAAAATTATTGCTCATACACCAATGAAAAGGTTTGGCCAGCCGAAAGATTTGCTTGGTGTACTGCTGTGGCTGGCTGACGAAGAATACTCGGGTTTTGTAACAGGTGTTACAGTGCCAGTTGACGGCGGATTTATGGCATACTCAGGAGTTTAATATGAAAAATAGGGCCACAGGAAGTATTCCTGTGGTTTTTGTTTCAGGCTTCTTCCTTTTTAAAATACAATTCTAAACGAAGGAGAATAGAAGTGAAAATTCAGCTTGCACTTGACCGTTTAACCGAGCAGGAATGTTTCCGTATTGCAGATGAAACTTGTGAAAATATAGATTGGATTGAGATCGGAACGGGCGTGATTAAAGAATATGGTATGAAGATAATTCGGGAAATGAAGGCTGCTTATCCAGATAAAACAATTGTGGCGGATATGAAAACTTGTGACGCAGGAAAATATGAAGCAGAACAGGCCTTTATAGCAGGGGCGGACATTATGACTGTGATGGGCTTTTCACATGACAGCACGATAAAACAGGCATTAGAGATTGCAAATACCGCCAATAGAAGAATTATGATTGATTTGCTGGGAGTTCAGGACGCAGAAAGAGTAAAGAGCCTATATGATTTAGGGGCGGACTTATTTTGTCTCCATATAGGAAAGGATATGCAGAAAGAGGGGGCTATAGCAGATCCCGATTTATTTAGCCTGGTAAAAGGGTTAAATGACATAGAGGTTGCTATTGCAGGCGGGATTTCAGAAAAAACAATCGGAGAATTGAAGGACAGTATTGCCGATGTAGTCATTGTTGGAAGTGCCATTACAGGGAATCAAGCCCCAAAAGAAGCTAGCTCGGCAATAAAAAACAACCTACAAAAATGACAGCAGAATCAGCCCTCGAAGTGGGTGCTGATTCTGCTTATCTATTATTCATACTCCGCCAAAATCTCTTCAATCGTAAACTTAATTCCATAATAAACAAATAAAGCAGCCATGGAAGCCGGATAGCCGAAGCGGTTTCCTTCTTCATCAGGCAGAAGCCCTTTAGCAAGCTTTAAATCAATATGGACATCAGCCAAATCAGCGAGATTTTCACTGCTTTCGGTTTTGATGGTGCTCACTGCCACAAAGGGAATTCCTTTTTCGGACAAAGATTTTGCCAGAGCGGCTGCGTCTTCATCATCTGAATGTCTTGAGAAGATGATTACTCTGTCTGTTTCTGAGACTTCCTCATCACTTTTCAAAATCGCTGCATCTCTAAGCGGTTCCTGGCTTTGAACGGCTTCATAGCCGATTGCAGCCATTTCTTTTGTACCATAAATATATATTTTCCCATCACCGGCGGCAGCCTGAGCCAATAAGCGTGCACTGTCCTCGATGGAAAACTCTTCCTTTTCCTGAAGTCTTTTAAACAAGCCTGTCAGCTGGGTAGAAAACATCTTTAGCAAATTATTTCACTCCTTCGGTCACTGCACTTAGCGGTTCTATTATAGTGAAAAGGAAGGGAAAGGTAAAATATTCACATTTGAAATTGCAAATACCAGCAGGAATAATCATGTTTCACAGAGAATTTAGCTGTAGGAGAATGTATAGTTAAGTGACCTGCAGTCATAATTCAGTATTGGTTTAAAACCTAAGTGCTTTTAATACGACAGGAAGAGGTGGCTTGATGAAAGGGAAAATATTAATTGTAGATGATCAGTTCGGAATCCGTATTTTGCTTAATGAGGTACTACAGAAAGAAGGGTACGACACATACCAGGCTGCCAATGGAGTCCAGGCTCTCGACATTGTTTCCAAGCATTCGCCTGATCTTGTTCTTCTCGACATGAAAATACCGGGAATGGACGGGATTGAAATTTTAAAAAGAATGAGAGTGGTGGATAAAGATATCCGCGTCATTATCATGACTGCATATGGTGAACTCGATATGATTCAGGAGGCCAAGGATTTGGGAGCTCTTACTCACTTTGCGAAGCCATTCGATATTGATGACATCAGGGCAGCGGTAAAGAAATATTTGCCTGTGCCTAACTCGAAATAATCCAAAATTAACCGTTTTTAACCTGAAATTCCATCGCTATAAAAATGATAGCGTTTGCTTTATGACAATTAACAAAAACGCTCTGGAATAATGGCTTTTCTAAGTCCTTTTTGGTATGATAACAGATGAATTCCAAAGGATCGTCTTCGTTTAGCGGACTATTTTAAGGGTACATATTCGATAGTGTTAAGGGGAAAACTTTAACAGTATTTAGTCTGACGAACTTAAACGATTATCAATAAGGAGGAAGAAAAATGCCTTTAGTTTCTATGACTGAAATGCTTAATAAAGCAAAATCAGAAGGCTATGCAGTAGGTCAATTTAACTTAAACAACCTTGAGTTTACTCAAGCTATCCTGCAGGCGGCAGAAGAAGAAAAATCACCTGTTATCCTTGGTGTTTCCGAAGGTGCTGCACGATACATGGGCGGTTTCAAAACGGTTGTAAAGATGGTTGAAGGACTGCTGGAAGATTACAAAATTACCGTTCCAGTGGCTATCCACTTAGACCACGGTTCAAGTTTTGATAAATGTAAAGAAGCAATTGATGCAGGATTCACATCCGTTATGATCGATGCTTCACATGATCCATTTGAACAAAACGTTGAGACTACTTCAAAAGTAGTTGAATATGCACATTCAAAAGGCGTTTCAGTAGAAGCGGAGTTAGGAACTGTCGGCGGACAGGAAGACGATGTTGTTGCTGATGGCGTTATTTATGCTGATGCTAAAGAATGTGAAGAACTGGTAAAACGCACAGGCATCGACTGCCTTGCTCCTGCACTAGGTTCTGTTCATGGCCCATATAAAGGTGAGCCAAATCTTGGCTTTGCTGAAATGGAAGAGATCGGAAGCCTTACTGGTGTTCCTTTAGTTCTTCATGGCGGAACTGGAATCCCAACAAAGGATATCCAAAAGTCTATCTCTTTAGGAACTGCAAAAATCAATGTAAACACTGAAAACCAAATTGCTTCTGCAAAACGCGTTCGCGAAGTATTGGCAGCAGACACAGAAGTATACGATCCACGCAAATACTTAGGACCAGCACGCGAAGCGATTAAAGAAACTGTAATCGGCAAAATGCGAGAGTTCGGTTCTTCAAACAAAGCATAATAAATATCATTGGATAAGAAACCGCTTCTAGATTTAGAGGCGGTTTTCCTGTATTTTATCCGGCGGTTCGCTGAGTGCCAGCTGGGGATTTCTGCTTCCAAATGTAAGGCTTTACAGAATCACAACTTTATTTAATAATACATAGATACCCGCAACAAAAATCATCAAAATATTAAACAAGGTGGGATTATTATGAAGTTTTTCATCGATACAGCAAACATGGACGAAATTAAAGAAGCATATGCCCTTGGAGTAGTAGCAGGGGTAACAACCAATCCATCATTGGTGGCAAAGGAAAAGAATGTATCCTTCCCTGACCGTCTTCGCGAAATCACGGATTTGGTGCCAGGCTCAGTAAGCGCCGAGGTCATCGCCCTTGATGCTGAAGGCATGATTAAAGAAGGAAGAGAGCTGGCAGCGATTGCACCAAACATCACAATCAAGGTGCCAATGACACCCGATGGCCTAAAAGCAGTAAGTGCTTTCTCGAAAGAAGGCATTAAAACAAATGTAACGTTAATTTTCAGTGCAAACCAGGCGCTGCTTGCTGCAAGAGCAGGTGCTACATACGTTTCTCCATTCCTTGGACGTTTGGACGATATTGGCCATAACGGTCTGGATCTCATTTCCACAATCGCAGAAATCTTTGCGATTCATGACATTGATACAGAAATCATTGCCGCTTCCATCAGACATCCTCAGCACGTGACGGATGCAGCATTAAGAGGAGCTCATATTGCGACAGTTCCTTATAAAGTCATCCAGCAATTATTCAACCATCCTCTGACAGATAAGGGAATCGAAGCATTCCTGGCAGACTGGAACTCAAGAGGATAATGGAATCTGCGAAAAAATAACTTTAGGATACTGGCTTTGCTTATTTAATACTTTGAGAGCTGTCTAGCGCAAGCAGCCTACCCCTCGAGGTGTCGGGGGTGGGCAAGGCGCCTGCGCTTTTCTTGAGCAAAGCCAGCCCCATCATTTGTACCCCGGATTTTAGTGCTTCTCTCTTAATTTTAACTTTTTTTGAATACAATACATGAGATTTGATTTTTCGTGTAAACTATAGGATAAAGATAATGTCGGAATCTGTAAAAAACGAATGGAAAATCGTTCCATGTTCATCTTGCGATGTTGCAAAATGCAGATACATGATAATATGAAAGTGCATATTTTCCCAAAGACTATTTTTCCGATATTAAAAATAGACAGGCCTATTTGGTTTCTTATAGAATCTGGGGCTATTTTCTGGCGGAATTGGTTAGAAAAGTAGTGTGTAGCTTTTGCTGTAAGGGCTATCAATTTTTATAATATTGAAGTCAAATGTCAGCATGAGTGTTTTAACAACGGCTTAGAAGGGAGTTACAAATGGAAAAGCTAATGATTGCAGGCGGATATCCATTAAAAGGAACAGTCCGGATCAGCGGAGCGAAGAATAGTGCTGTAGCATTGATTCCAGCTACCATTTTAGCGGAATCCCCTGTGACAATTGAAGGTTTGCCGGATATTTCGGATGTACAAATTCTAAAAGATTTGCTTGAAGAAATAGGGGGCACTGTCGAATTCTCTGAAAATGATATGACAGTGGATCCCTCTTCCATGATTTCCATGCCTTTGCCGAACGGAAAAGTGAAAAAATTACGCGCTTCCTATTATTTAATGGGAGCGATGCTCGGCCGATTTAAAAAAGCGGTTATTGGACTTCCTGGAGGATGTCATCTCGGACCAAGGCCGATTGACCAGCATATCAAAGGTTTTGAAGCTCTTGGCGCGCGTGTGACCAATGAGCAGGGAGCCATTTACCTTCGTGCCGATGAGCTTCGCGGAGCCCGTATTTATCTCGATGTTGTCAGCGTTGGGGCAACCATCAATATCATGCTTGCTGCTGTCAGGGCAAAAGGCAGAACAATAATTGAAAATGCTGCAAAAGAGCCTGAAATCATTGATGTTGCTACGCTTTTAACCAATATGGGGGCGAAAATCAAGGGTGCCGGCACAGATGTGATCCGCATCGATGGCGTAGACCAGCTGCATGGCTGCCAGCATACGATTATCCCAGACCGGATTGAAGCGGGGACCTATATGATTGTTGGTGCAGCGGCTGGAGAAGGTGTGCTGATTGACAATGTCATCCCCCATCACCTTGAGTCCCTAATAGCAAAGCTGCGCGAAATGGGCGTTCAGGTTGAAACGAACGACGATCAGGTATTTGTCGGGCCAGCTGAAAAAATGAAAGCAGTGGATATTAAAACGCTTGTTTATCCTGGATTCCCAACAGACCTTCAGCAGCCGCTGACTTCTCTGTTAACTGGTGCAGAAGGGACAAGCATGGTTACGGATACCATTTATAGTGCCCGTTTCAAGCATATTGATGAGCTGCGCAGGATGAATGCCAACATTAAAGTTGAAGGACGCTCGGCAATCATCAATGGGCCAATTCAGCTTCAGGGTGCTAAAGTTAAGGCGAGTGATTTGCGCGCAGGCGCAGCACTGGTAATTGCCGGCTTGATGGCTGAGGGAGTTACCGAAGTCACTGGTTTAGAGCATATCGACAGAGGCTATAGCCACCTTGTTGAAAAGCTGAATGGACTCGGTGCCACAATCTGGCGCGAAGAAATGAGCAAAGACGAAATGGAACAAATGAAGAACGCATAATAGAGAAACATCTTGAGATATTGACAGCTGACTGATTTACTTGGGCCAAAGCCTAAGTGACATCAGCAGACAAATATAAATTAAGGCGGGCTTTTGCGGTGCCGGCGGTAATAGCCGGTCTGCATTCGCCATGCTGCCAGCCTTAGAATCTGGGGAGGAAGAATCGATGGAAAGAAGTTTGTCAATGGAATTAGTTCGCGTAACAGAAGGTGCCGCTTTAGCATCAGCACGCTGGATGGGCCGCGGATTAAAAGATGAAGCGGATGATGCTGCTACTTCTGCAATGAGAGATGTATTCGATACTGTGCCAATGAAGGGAACAGTTGTTATCGGAGAGGGCGAAATGGATGAAGCGCCAATGCTTTATATCGGGGAAAAGCTTGGAACAGGCTATGGTCCGCGTGTAGATGTTGCTGTCGATCCGCTCGAAGGCACCAACATCGTAGCATCTGGAGGCTGGAATGCATTAGCTGTTCTTGCGGTAGCTGACCACGGAAACCTTCTGCATGCTCCGGATATGTACATGGACAAAATTGCAGTCGGTCCTGAAGCGGTTGGACAAATTGACATTAACGCTTCTGTTTTGGATAATTTGAAAGCGGTCGCAAGAGCAAAAAATAAAGATATCCAGGATGTTGTGGCTACAGTGCTTAACCGTGAGCGCCATGAGCACATCATCAGCCAGCTTCGCGAAGCTGGTGCCAGAATTAAATTGATCAATGATGGGGACGTGGCTGGAGCCATTAATACCGCATTTGATGAGACTGGCGTTGATATTCTGTTCGGATCTGGTGGAGCACCTGAAGGCGTATTGGCAGCTGTTGCCCTTAAGTGCCTTGGCGGAGAAATTCAAGGAAAACTTCTTCCGCAAAATGACGCAGAGGCTGAGCGCTGCTTGAAGATGGGCCTCGATATTAATAAAGTCCTTCTTATGGAAGACCTGGTAAAAGGTGATGATGCCATTTTTGCTGCAACAGGTGTAACAGACGGAGAGCTTCTTAAAGGGGTACAATTTAAAGGTTCGTATGGTTCGACCCATTCGCTTGTCATGCGTGCCAAATCAGGTACGGTCCGCTTTGTCGAAGGACGCCATAGTCTAAAGAAAAAGCCAAATCTTGTTATTAAATAATTTTCATAAAAGATAGATAAGAAAATGAGAGCTGGCCATCTGCGCCAGCCTGCTCATTTTCATTTCCTTCCTGCTATATTTTCCATCTCAAATTTAGTTATTGATTAATTTTCATATTAAGGGGTAAAATAGAGATTGTTTTTTAAACTGGCTCCAGCGCCTCCCCCCGAGGGTCAGGCAAGGCGCTTACGCATTTCGGAGAAGAGGATGCCTCCAATATCAACTGAAAAACGGACAATAAACCGTTCCATTCCTCGAAACCTTTAATTAAGAACATAATGATAGATTCTTCAGCTATTTTCAGTGCCTCAAGTATCTTTCCCTTTCCTTTCATATAAAGTCCATTATTTGTACAGCTGCATATGGAGGAAATGATTGAAAATTTCAAAAGTGTGGTGTAAAAATGGGTTTAAACATTTCAAGTTTAGAAAATATGAAGCTGAAAGAGCTTTATGAACTTGCCCGTGAATATAAAGTTTCTTATTACAGCAAGTTATCGAAAAAAGAATTGATTTTTGCCATCCTGAAAGCAAGAGCAGAGCAGGAAGGCTACTTTTTCATGGAAGGTGTCCTGGAGATCATTCAGTCAGAAGGATTCGGCTTCCTTCGTCCAATCAATTATTCACCAAGCTCTGAGGATATTTATATTTCTGCTTCCCAGATTCGCCGTTTCGACTTGAGAAACGGAGATAAGGTTTCAGGAAAAGTCCGTCCTCCAAAAGAAAATGAGCGTTATTTCGGCCTTTTGCAAGTTGAAGCCGTAAATGGCGATGATCCGGAATCAGCAAAAGAGCGTGTTCACTTCCCTGGTCTGACTCCTTTATATCCAAACCGCCATATGAAACTGGAAACAGGTACAAGACAGCTGTCTACAAGAATTATGGACCTGCTTGCACCGGTTGGATTCGGGCAGCGCGGTCTGATTGTCGCGCCGCCAAAAGCAGGTAAGACCATGCTGTTAAAAGAAATTGCCAATAGCATTACAACCAACCACCCGGAAGCGGAACTGATTGTTTTATTAATTGACGAGCGCCCGGAAGAGGTAACAGACATCGAGCGTTCAGTTGCAGGCGATGTGGTCAGCTCTACATTTGATGAAGTGCCTGAAAACCATATTAAAGTGGCCGAGCTCGTTCTTGAACGCGCTATGCGCCTGGTTGAGCACAAGCGTGATGTTGTTATTTTGATGGACAGCATTACAAGACTGGCAAGAGCGTATAACCTGGTTATTCCTCCAAGCGGAAGAACACTTTCCGGCGGTATTGACCCGGCTGCATTCCACCGTCCGAAGCGTTTCTTCGGTGCAGCGCGTAACATTGAAGAGGGTGGAAGCTTGACGATTTTGGCAACTGCACTCGTTGACACGGGTTCACGCATGGATGACGTTATTTACGAAGAATTTAAGGGGACAGGCAATATGGAGCTGCACCTTGACCGCTCCTTGGCTGAAAGAAGAATCTTCCCGGCCATCGACATCCGCCGTTCCGGAACGCGCAAAGAAGAACTTCTTATAAAGAAAGATCATCTGGACAAGCTGTGGGCAATCCGCAAATCCATGTCCGATTCACCGGATTTTGCTGAAAAACTGCTTCGCAAGCTAAGACAGACAAAATCGAACGAAGAGTTTTTTGCTAACTTGGCAGAAGAAATGAAGGCTAAGCGTTCTTAATAACCTTGAATGCTCATGTAGCTATTTAGAAACGCTGTTTATGTTAAGTTTGTTTTCTGCAGTAATCTAAATTACTCTACTGAGTTGGTTGGAGCGGAAAGCGGAAATCAGCGGACGCCTTTAATAAGCAAACACAGCATTCTGGAAATTCCAGGATGCGGAATTCGCATATTGCAAAATATACATGGACTTGTTATAATGATGACAGTGTGTTTTTGAAGTTTACGGCAATTCATGATTGCCCGTAATATATAACTCTGTTTCGAATGATTCAGGGCGGAAGGAGATGAAAAGAATGAAATCAGGAATTCATCCTAACTATAAAAAAGCAATGGTGAAATGTGCTTGCGGTAACGAGTTCGAAACCGGTTCTGTTCAAGAAGAGATCCGCGTTGAAACTTGCTCTGAGTGCCACCCATTCTATACTGGACGTCAAAAATTCGCTGAAGCTGGCGGACGTGTTGACCGTTTCAATAAGAAATACGGCATTAAGTCAGAACAAAAATAATAAACAACAAAAACAGGCAAGTTAACTATCTTGCCTGTTTTTTATTGCAAAATAAGCCTTATTGGATATGAAGAACTGTTTTGAGTGGACTTTTTTGCCTTGAAAAAAGCGGAGTATAATACAAATTACAGCTCGACCCTTTCTTCATAAAATAATGATAACAAGCCATTCTATTAGTTAGAACGAGGAAGGAGAGGCCGTTCATGTACGTTATGAATCATCACGGATGGGTGGAAGTCATTTGCGGCAGCATGTTTTCCGGCAAATCAGAAGAACTGATTCGCCGTGTGCGCAGAGCTCAATTCGCCAAGCAGCAAATCGCTGTATTTAAGCCGCAGATCGATAACCGATACAGTGATGAAGCTGTCGTTTCACATAATGGAACTTCGGTCATAGCTAGACCCATTTCCCAGTCTACCGATATTTTTAAATACATTACAGCTGACATTGATTTGATTGCGATTGATGAAGTGCAATTTTTTGATGATGAAATTGTAAAAGTCATTCAGCACCTGGCTGACAGCGGACATCGTGTCATCGCGGCTGGACTTGACCAGGACTTCCGCGGGGAGCCGTTTGGCCAAATGCCTGCCATCATGTCGATAGCAGAATTGGTTACAAAGCTTCAAGCCGTCTGTGCCGTTTGCGGTTCACCTGCAAGCCGTACACAGCGCCTGATCAATGGAAAGCCAGCTTCATATGATGACCCGGTTATTTTGGTCGGCGCATCAGAAGCATATGAACCGCGCTGCCGCCATCACCATGAAGTTCCCAAGTCGCCAAATGTTCTAGACAAACATAAAACAACCGAGTTTTTATCATAATTTTATACTAAACGATCTCTCTGCCCTGGCATGTTCCGGGCAGTTTTTTTGTTTGTGGGGTTTTTTATGGTGCAGGAAAAGGAAAACGGAAGGCGAAATTAAAAATTTAATCATGAGCGGCTCATAAAAATGAAAGCGAAGCCAGAAATGGTCGCCATGACCGGTTGGTGAAGCCGGAAAAGGTCGCCATGACCGCCTCATGAAGCCCAAAAACAGAAGGGAAGCCGGGAAAAGGTCGGCATGAATGGTTCATGAAGCCAAAAACGAAAGGAAAGCAAAGAAAAGGTCGCCATGAAGGCTTCATGAAGCCCAAAAACGAAAAGGAAGCTGGAAAAAGGTTGCCATGACCGCCTCATGAAGCCGAAAAACGAAAGGGAAGCCGAAAAAAGCCGCCGAACGTTAAAGCGCTAAACTCAAATCCTTCACTACCCCAGCTCTGCCTTATATTGGACTGCACATTCCTCCTAATAGCGGACATGCTATAAAAAGGAGGTGCAGTAATGAAAAAACTTAGTGTTTTCCTTTTAATGCTCGCCTTTATGGCTGGCTGTGCCAACAATCAGGCAACTGAGAGTGAGTATGACCATGAGACCCAGGATGGAGTTTCATTTATAAATAATGATCTGGACCGTACAGAGGACAATGATACATTGGACAGGACGATGAGCGGAGAGCAGAACCCAAACTTTATCAATTTTGACGGCAAACGTCTGGATAATCAGGATGATATCGACCAGGCCCGCAAGGTCGTTGCTGCTCACGAGGGGTATCGCCCGGGAGCTGTTTGGGTAAATGGAGAGGATATGTGGGTGACTGCATATCGACAAGGCAATATGACCCACCAGGAAAAGATTGATTCACAGGCACAATTGCACAAAGATCTCATTAAAGCTCTTCCGACTTATCACATTGAAGTAAAGGTTCAGGAAGACCGCACATAAAAAAGGCCCTGCTTACCTAGGGCCTTTTTTTACGCAGCCTTTCTTTTTAATTTTACTTTATTTGAAGTTACATAACTGTGCAGCACCATGCCGATGATCACAAGTGCCATCCCTGTCAAAGAAATTCCAGATGGCAGGGGGCTTGACAGCAGCAGCACTTCGCCGAGAACAGCAAAAAGGACCTCGAGAGACTGGGTTGCTTCCACCGCCCCTAGTTTTTGCATATTGCCGCGGACAAGGTCAGTGGCTGCAAAGAAAAGCACCGTGGCAAAGACCCCGGAAAAAAGGGCGACTAAACCGGACTGAGTGACCTGGCCAAAGCTGGGCACTCCGCTTGTTGCCATGGCAGCTGCAGAAAGAATGACCCAGAACGGAAGACTGGCAATTGTCATTCCGAGCACACGCTGGTAGGCATCCAGCCGATTTTCACACACATCCATCATTTTGCGGTTGCCTAATGGATAGGCAAAGGATGCGATAACTAAAGGAATGATTACAAGCATGGTATCCCGAAATGAAATGGAGGAGGCATGCTCGACTTGCATCACAGCAACTCCAAGAAGAATGATCAGGCTCATCATCAGACCGCGAAATGGTACCTTTCCTCTAGCCTTAACAGTTCCTTTTCCAGTTCGATATGCAACGAAAAACAGCGGTGCAAGCAGGGAGCCGGATATTATCGTAATCTGCCAGGTCCCGGCAATCAGCCAGCCGGGACCATAGGCTGCTGCAAAACATAACGGAGCATAAAATAAACCGAAGCCAACAAAGCTCCATAACAGCCATTGTCCGGGAGCTTTTTTCATCTCAGTAAATAATGGCCGTAAATTCCCTCTGAATGCCACAATGGCACCCAAGAGGGGAATCATGAAAAAATAGCGGAGCGATGCACTCCACAGCCAGCTCCCGCCATCCATTTCCATTGCCCTGTTCAAAACAAATGTAAAAGCAAAAAAGAAGGCGGAGCAAACGCCTAATAGAATAGCCTTCATGCGAGTTCACCTCATTTCCCTGTTAAAAGCCCGCCAAGGCTCAGCCAGTTTTCCTCCACCAGTCTGGATGCCAGCTGCTCCTGGCCTTGCCTGCTAGCTTCCATAATTTTTTTGTGCTGTTCAACAGATTTCAGCCCATTCATAGATCCGAATTGAGCAATTTCCAGACGCTGAATTTTGGGCATAATTCTCTTTAATGCTGAGATAATTTCGGGATTATCTGCAGCAGAAAGATAAACCTCGTGGAAGGCTTCATCTGCTTTTACTGCACCAAGAATATCCTGTTTTTTCATAGCGGCCTCCAAATTTTTATTGGCTGCCTCAAGCCTTTTAAAATCACTTGGCACTAAGCGGGGAACGCCAAGCCTGGCACCTAAAGCATGCAGGGAAGCTGCCACAGGAAAGGCGTGGCTGGCACCTTCTTCATTTAGAGGGGTGACTCGGGTTGATGAACCGGGCGTCGATACAACAAGCCCTTCATCCTCAAGCCGTTTTAAGGCTTCCCGGACAGGCGTGCGGCTGATCCCAAAGTCTTCTGCCAGTTCCTTGTCATGAAGGCGCGAACCCGGTTCAAAATCAAGCTGGATAATATTTTTCTTAATTGTTTCGTATACTTCATCTCTAAGGGACAAACGTTTGATGGGTGTAATGTTTTTGTTTTTCATAAAACCAATATATCGGATATCACAAAAATCCGCAATGATTTTTCAGAAAATTTATTAACAGGGAAGAAGTCATCCTTATTCCCGAATGGTTTTGACTGCAACAATCACCTATACTATAATTAGAATGTTATGGAGTTACGGCTTTAAATAAAATGAAACTATACCCCGCTGGGACAATATCCGGCGGTTATTGGATAAAAAATTGAGGTGAATGGCTGTGTTTGATCGTCTTCAATCTGTCGAGGACCGTTATGAAAGATTAAATGAGCTTTTGAGCGATCCGGAAATTGTCAATGATCCGAAAAAGCTTCGCGAATATTCAAAAGAACAGTCTGGTATTCAGGAAACTGTGGACACATACCGCGAATATAAAGAAGTGAAAGAGCAGTATCAGGATGCGCGTGCCATGCTTGAAGAGAAGCTTGATGCCGAAATGCGCGAAATGGTAAAAGAAGAATTGTCCGAGCTTGAGGAAAGAAAAGAGGATCTGGAAGCACGTCTGAAAATCCTCCTCATTCCTAAAGATCCTAATGATGATAAAAACGTTATTATGGAAATCCGAGGTGCAGCCGGCGGTGATGAAGCTGCATTATTTGCAGGTGACTTATACCGTATGTACAGCCGCTATGCCGAGACGCAGGGCTGGAAGATCGATGTCATTGAGGCAAGCTCTACGGGCGTTGGAGGCTATAAGGAAATCATCTTTATGATCAACGGAAATGGCGCTTATTCCAAGCTTAAGTTTGAAAATGGCGCACACCGTGTTCAACGTGTGCCGGAAACTGAATCCGGCGGGCGCATCCACACTTCAACTGCAACAGTTGCGGTTCTTCCTGAAGCAGAAGAAGTGGAAATTGACATTCATGAAAAAGATATCCGTGTGGATACATTTGCTTCAAGCGGACCGGGCGGACAGAGTGTTAACACGACGATGTCAGCTGTTCGTCTGACTCACTTGCCGACAGGTACGGTTGTATCCTGCCAGGATGAAAAATCACAGATTAAAAATAAAGAAAAAGCGATGAAAGTTCTTCGTGCCCGTGTTTATGATAAATTCCAGCAGGAAGCACAGGCCGAATATGACCAGCAGCGTAAATCAGCAGTTGGTACCGGAGACCGCTCTGAGCGTATCCGGACGTACAACTTCCCGCAAAACCGTGTAACGGATCACCGCATCGGCTTGACAATCCAAAAGCTTGATCAGATCCTTCAAGGCAAGCTCGATGAGGTTATTGACGCGCTGATCGTTGAAGAGCAATCTGCGAAGCTGGACAGTGCATCCAATGAGTAATCCAACTATGAAAGTATATGAAGCCCTCAACTGGGCTTCTTCTTTTTTAAAAGAGTCAAACCGCGATGAGAATGCCGGTGAGCTGTTATTGCAGCATTTTATGAAGATGACCAGGGCAAGCTTTTTGGCTAATTTACGTGAAGATTTGAATCCGGAAGTCCTGGATGAATTCCAGAAGGCAGTGCAATCACACGCTGCGGGCCAGCCTGTTCAGTATATCATCGGCTCTGAAGAATTCTATGGGCGCGCCTTCCAGGTGAATGAAGATGTACTTATTCCAAGGCCAGAAACGGAAGAACTGGTTTATAACGCTCTGCAGAAGATAAATAAGCTGTTCGGCTCTGTGAATGGACTTGAAATGGCAGACATCGGCACAGGCAGCGGGGCGATTGCCGTTACGATGAAGCTTGAAAAACCGGAATTAAATGTCACGGCCACAGATATCTACGGACCAACCCTTGAACTGGCTGAGAAAAATGCAGAACAGAATGGCGCGGAAATCGATTTTTATCAGGGTGACCTTCTCCAGCCTCTTATTTCAAAAGGGAAGAAATTTGATATCATTCTATCCAATCCTCCATATATACCGGAAAAGGATATCGAGTGGATGTCAGATATAGTTACCGAGCACGAACCGCACCGCGCCCTCTTTGCGGGTGAAGACGGACTGGACTTATACAGGCGCTTCATGGAAGAGCTGCCAGCTGTCATCAAAGACCGTGCCATCATCGGCTTCGAGGTGGGTGCCGGCCAAAGTGAAGCAGTTTCATTACTCCTGAAGCAGGCATTCCCGCAGGCAAATGTGGAAACAGTCTATGACATTAACGGCAAAGACCGGATGGTTTTTGCGGAAATAGAGTAACACAGCCGCCGCGTGGCGGTTTTTTATTAGGTGAGAGGCACTGCATCAGAATACTATAAAAAAATTTAATTTTAATAGTTTAAGATTCTGGCAACCTGTCCACACTGTGGATAGTGAAGGGATGGTGCCGGAAATGATGAATACAAAAACGATTGTGAAATTATATGTACTGATTTTATCCTTAGGAACCATTTTAAGTTTATATATACCGCAAACAGAAGTGACGGCAGATGAGCCGATGGTCATACCAAGTGAGGCAATCAGGCTGCGCATTCTGGCCAACAGCGATAATGAAGAAGACCAGGCGATTAAGAGGAAAGTAAGGGACGCAATAAATGCAGAGATCACTGAGTGGGTGGCAGATTTAACTTCAATCGAAGATGCACGTGAACTGATCCAGTCCAGATTGCCTGAGATTCAAAAGATTGCTGAAGAAGTTGTAGCTGATGAAGGATCTGATCAGAAAGTAAATGCCGACTTTGGAAAAGTCAGCTTCCCGACGAAATTATACGGACAGTTTTTATATCCGGCTGGCGAATACGAAGCGATCTTGATCACTCTTGGCGAAGGAAAAGGAGCCAACTGGTGGTGTGTGCTTTTCCCGCCTCTTTGCTTCCTTGATTTCTCAAACGGTGTGGCTGTAAGCGAAGGCTTTGAAGAAGGAGAAAAGATGGGAGAAGTAAAAGCAGAAGAAATCGCTGCTGATACAGATTCCGAAAAAGAAACAGCACCTGTTTATACAGAAGAAGATGAAGAACCTGTGGAAGTAAAATTCTTTTTAGCTGAAATATGGGAGAAAATCTTCGGTTAGTCCTTGCTGCAGAGCAAGGTCTTTCTTTTTTAGAATCATTATAAAAACTGGAAATCAAATTACATTTAAGACAAGCATTTAACATCTTCTTTTCATGCGTTTGATTCTACTAAAAACGGATATTTAAAGTAGTGTAACAACAAAACATAAACAAAAAGGAGATGAAAGATAATGGCTAAAAACAACAATAATAACAACGATAAAATGTCTCGTGAGGAAAGAGGACGCATGGGTGGAGAAGCAACAAGCCGCAACCATGATAAGGAATTCTATCAGGAAATAGGCCAAAAGGGCGGAGAAGCAACAAGCCAGAACCATGACAAGGACTTCTATCAGGAAATAGGCCAAAAAGGCGGAGAAGCAACAGCGGAAAATCATGATAGTGAATTCTATCAGGAGATTGGCCAAAAAGGCGGAGAAGCGACAGCAGAAAATCATGACAAGGAATTCTATCAGGAAATTGGACGCAAAGGCGGAGAAGCAACAAGTGAAAACCATGACCGCGATTTCTACGAAGAAATCGGCAGAAAAGGCGGCAACTCGAACGACTAAACCCGCCGCAGAAAAATTGCATATGATAGTAATATAAACACGGCAGCGGAATTCAGACAGCTGCCGTGTTTTGTTTTACAGTAATCTTTCTCTCACATCCTGAAATATTTTTCAAATCTAGTTCTACTTTTTCTATTTTTTCATATTCATAGAGTGACAATAAGAAAATGGGGTGAAGAAATGGAAACAGGTGTAGTGAGATGTGCTGATGCTTCAGATGTGGAGAATCTGGCATCTTTTCTGGAATCGGCAAACTTAAGTACGGATGGGATAAGGGAAGCAATCGAATATTTTTTGATTATGGAGAGTGATTCCGGGGATATTAAGGCTACCCTGGGAATTGAACCCCATGGAAAGATCGGTCTTTTGAGATCACTTGTGATGACATCCACAGCATCTGAAAAAGATCTATTTATTTTGTTTGAGCAAATATTATTGCTGGCAAGGGATCGGGGCATGGAATCCTTATATCTCGCATCAAATAAAAGAAACTCGCTGGCATTTTTCAGCCTGCTTGGCTTTAAACAGGAAGAAACAGCCCACTTGCCGGAAGTTTTATTCGAGTCGGAGCATGTTAAGCATATCATGACTGTGGATAACTCTTTCTTTTTGAAATTATCCATGTGAATTGTGGGTATCTTGCTAAAGTTATACACAAATACCTCTTATTTATACACAATTTGTGGATAAGACTTGAGTTATCCAGCTTCTTCTACTATACTTTCCAAAGGAATGTTCAAAAAAATGTCGAAAACATAGGAATTTTGACAGCAAAAAAACATTTTTTGTGAAGGTGGATAACAATGATTACAAAAAGATGGTCGGTGGATAACAGTGTGGATAAAGAAGATAGTTATTCACAGTGTTCACAAGCTGCCGATCTGTTAAAAAAAAATGAAGTGGTCGCTTTCCCCACAGAAACCGTATATGGATTAGGCGGGAATGCGGAAAATGATGAAGCGGTCAGAAAAATATTTGAGGCGAAGGGACGTCCGAGTGATAATCCCCTGATTATTCATATTGCTGACAAAGGCAAGCTTGATGCTTTTGTAACCGAAATTCCGCAAAATGCGCAGGCGCTCATGGATCGATTTTGGCCGGGACCGCTTACGCTCATTTTTAATCTAAAGGCAGGTGTTCTTTCCCATTATGCAACGGCAGATTTATCTACAGTTGCTGTGAGAATGCCTGATCATCCAGTAGCCCTGGCGTTGCTGAATAAAACAGGATTGCCAATTGCCGCTCCAAGTGCGAATCGCTCGGGAAGGCCCAGTCCGACAACGGCTGACCATGTGTGGGAAGACTTGAATGGAAGAATAGCTGGATTAGTGGATGGAGGTCCGACAGGCGTTGGCGTGGAATCCACCGTAGTGGATTGTACAGGTGATGTGCCTGTCATCTTAAGGCCAGGCGGCATTACGAGAGAACAGCTTGAAGAGGCTGTAGGCGAGATCATCGTAGATCCTGCATTAGCGGATGAAAGCCAGGCACCAAAATCTCCCGGCATGAAATACCGTCACTATGCGCCGGATGCTCCGCTTTATCTAGTAGAAGGAACAAAAGAAGACATCCAGTATTTTGTTGAGGATAAAAAGAAGGAAGGCCTTTCTGTGGGGGTTCTGACAACATCGGAAAATCTGGAATTTTATCGCGCTGATTTTATCTATGCCTGCGGACAGCGGGATAAGCTTGAAACCGTGGCCAGCTCGCTCTATGAAGCATTAAGATACTTCAACACAACAAATGCTGATATTATTTTCTGTGAGATGTTCCCGGGTGAAGGTGTCGGGCACGCAATCATGAACCGCCTGATGAAAGCAGCAGGACACAGGGTCATTAGGAGATAGATAATGAAACCGTTTCGTCATGAGGCGGTTTTTTGTTTTGGAAAACGGTCGGCATTCTAAAACCGTCTGGACGTGCATATGCTGAATTAGCAAGTCCAAGGAGGCGGAAAAATGTCTGTAATGATCGGGGAAATTTTAACACTGGCTCTAATGGCATTCGCATTGGGGATGGATGCCTTTTCGGTAGGTCTTGGCATGGGGATGTACAAACTCCGCCTCAGACAAATAGCAAAAATCGGCATCACCATTGGACTTTTCCATGTATGGATGCCTTTATTGGGAATGATAGCAGGCCGATTTCTATCAAATACATTCGGAGCCATTGCCGGTTATGCAGGCGGGGGATTGCTCCTATTATTAGGTGTGCAGATGATTTGGTCAAGCTTCAGGGATGATGAAGACAGCTTAATCACCCCTGTGGGCATAGGGCTGATGATTTTTGCCTTGAGCGTCAGCCTTGATAGTTTTTCAGTAGGCCTCAGCCTCGGAATCTACGGTGCCAAAACCTTGCTTGTGCTCGTGTTCTTCGGAGCCGGGGCGACCATCCTCACATGGGCTGGCCTCCTCACTGGCAGGAAGGTACAAAGCTGGATCGGCTCCTACAGCGAGGCGCTCGGTGGTGCCATCCTCCTTGCCTTCGGGGTAAAACTCTTATTTTTATAAAAGTGAGCCTGTGTTTAAATGTTAATATTTTGTGAAAAATGGAAAGGGTGCGGGTCGCCCTTTTTCTTTTTTTGCAAGGGAGCTATAGGTGTTATGGGAATTTTGACTTATAATGTAAGAAAAGTGCAAACTGAAATATTTGAATAAAATTTTATGGTTATAGACCGATATATAAGGAGGGAGTATCTCTGTGACAAAAATATTATTTGTATGTACAGGAAATACTTGCAGAAGCCCGATGGCAGAAGCCATTTTAAAAAGCAAATCGCTCCCGGGTGTAGAAGTGAAATCGGCTGGAGTCTTTGCAGCAGACGGCAGCGAGGCGTCCCCGCATACAAAAAGTGTGCTGGAGGAGCATGGGATACCGCTGCAGCATCAGTCTTCCAGTATGAGTAAAGAGTTAATTGACTGGGCGACCTATATTTTAACAATGACAGCCGGCCACAAAAATACCGTTCTGTCCATGTTTCCTGATGCGGAAGACAAAACCTTCACACTAAAAGAGTTTGCCGGAGCCGCGGGAGATATTATCGATCCATATGGGGGACCGGTTGAGATATATAGAAATACATTTAAAGATCTGACAGAAGCGATTGAACAAATGTTGGATCGCGTAAAGAGACCAGATTAATCAGGGGGACAACATAATGGGGGAGAAAAAGGGCTATAAGTTTGGCCTTAGGAAAAAGCTCGTATTCTTTATCACATCGCTGGCCATCATTACATACACCACAAGTGCCATATTTCTTTACTTTCTATTTCCTGGTATTGAAGAAATGCTTCCATTTGGAGAGGCTGTTTTTACTATTATAACTTTAGGAATGGGTATTTTTTGGTCAGGTGTTCTTGCTTTTTTTGCTGCAGGTTTCATTATCAAACCTTTACAGAAACTTGAAAAAACGGCACTCATGGCTGCCAATGGCGATATCGGCCAGGACGCAGAGCTTTCCAAGTCAGATGATGAAATCCGTTCATTGGGCATTGCATTCAATCATATGCTTTTCAATTTAAGGGATATGGTCCATAAAATTGACGAGAATTTTAGAGAAACGAATGAAAAGGTCATTGCGATGTCTTCCGAGTCTTCAGCAGCTGCAGAGCAGGCAGATTCGATTGCTAGAACCATTAGCGAAATTTCCCAGGGAGCAGATAGTTCTGCGGTTTCCATTCAATCAACAGCTGAATCAATGGAAGATGTCCTGAGAATTGCTCAGGAGGTCCAGGATACAGCAAAAGCATCACAAAATGTTTCCGGCGAGATGGTTCAGGACTTGATGGAATCAAAGAAAGTGATCCATTCACTTATTTCAGGTATAGAAAAATTGGCCCGCGATAATGAGGAATCATTGCAGACAGTGAAGCGCCTTGAACAAAATGCCGTGAAAGTGGAGCAGATTATTCAGCTTGTCGGTGATATTGCAGCGCAGACTAACCTTCTTGCTTTAAATGCTTCCATTGAAGCAGCCCGTGCGGGGGACCATGGCAAAGGGTTCGCCGTAGTCGCTGAGGAAGTGCGTAAACTTGCAGATGAAAGTGCACAGGCAGTGCAGGGCATCTCAGAATTGATAAAAAACATTCAGGAAGAGGTCCGCAATGTTGTCACGCAAATCTCTTATCAAGTGGAGACTGCTAATAATGAAGTGAAAAAGGGGACGAAAACAAACGAAGTGATTGAAGAAATGGCGAAAGTGGTCAATGAAATGGCTGCATCTGTGTCTGCTATTTCAGGCTTGGTTGATAACCAGATGGAGGGAATACAGCTTACATCCACACAATCCCAGGAAGTTGCGGCGATTGCTGAAGAAACATCAGCAGGCGCACAGGAGGTTTCAGCAGCCACTCAGCATCAGACTGCTGTGATTGGAAATGTAGAAAGACTGGCCATCGAGCTTAAAGAACAAGCGGAAAAATTAAATAGCACAATTACTAAGTTTAAACTTTAAGGGAGCCCAAAATGCAGCTCCCTTTCTTTATATTTTCAATGTTTTGTGTCAAAATAAAAGCATAATGTCAAAATAAAGCGGGCTTCAAACAGGAGGGTTTCATAATGAAAATTGCAATTGCATCAGACCATGGCGGACTTAATCTCCGCGAGGAAATCAAAAGCCTAATGGATGAAATGAACATTGAGTATGAGGATTTCGGCTGTGAATGCGAAACTTCAGTAGATTATCCGGATTATGCATTGCCTGTTGCTGAAAAGGTAGCAGGAGGGGAATTCGATAAAGGCATTCTGATCTGCGGGACGGGGATTGGCATGAGCATCTCCGCTAACAAAGTGAAGGGAATTCGCTGTGCGCTTGTGCACGATGTATTCAGTGCCAAAGCAACCCGTGAACATAATGACAGCAACATCCTCGCTATGGGTGAACGAGTGATTGGCCCAGGCCTGGCTCGTGAAATTGCAAAAGTGTGGCTTTCAACGGAATTTGAAGGCGGCCGCCATGAAAACCGTGTAGGAAAGATTACAGCTTACGAAACGAAGTGAATCTTCCGAAAGGGTGAGCATTTTGATTGAACAATGGAAAAAAGAACTGGATATAATCATTCGTGAATTTAGCGAACAAGTACTTCTAAGAGAAAAGCATATTATAGTAGTTGGCTGCAGCACAAGTGAAGTGGCCGGGAAAAGAATCGGCACAGCCGGAACGGAACAAGTGGCTGAAATGATTTTTGAACGTCTGGACAAGCTCCACAAGGATACGGGGGCAGCTCTCGCCTTTCAATGCTGTGAACATTTGAACAGGGCACTCGTAGTTGAGAGGGCTGTTGCTGAAGCAAAAAGCCTGGATGAAGTAACCGTCATCCCTCACCGCACGGCCGGCGGCGCGATGGCAGCATATGCCTATGAACACTTCAAAGATCCCGTCATGGTAGAGTTTGTCAAGGCAGATGCGGGAATTGATATCGGCGACACCCTGATCGGCATGCATCTGAAGCATGTAGCCGTTCCGATCAGGACCTCACAAAAATCAGTGGGCGAGGCCCACGTCACCATGGCCAAAACCAGGCCGAAACTGATCGGCGGGGCACGGGCGATCTATGAACGTAAACCAGAAAATGAATCATGCAGTTAAACTCTATGGGTGACAGGCACCTATACCACTTCATCAAACTGGTATAGGTGCCTGTCACTTTTTTTTATGGAACGTGTAACATTCAGGAAGGAAGAACGTGTATAAAGTGCAGCTTTTCTTGAGAAAGGGGGAGAAACCGTTGAAAGAAAACAGGCGGGATAGGCTGGATGATTTATATCGGCATTATGCCAGACCGCTTTATTACTATTTATATAAAATGTCAGGCTCCAAGGAAACAGCGGAGGATTTAACTCAGGAAACATTCATTAAGGCAACGGTTTCTCTCTCTTTCTATAAACAGGAAGATGTAAGGGCATGGCTATTCAAAGTAGCAAGGAACGCCTATTTGGATGAATGGAGGAAACGGCAGAGGAGAAAGAAGGTTCCTTTTGCCGGCTATTTATTTTCCAGAGATGAAATAACAAGTCCCTATGGGCTGCCGGAGGATGAAGCATTAAATAAAGAATCGAAGAAAAGAGTGGCAGACCTTATGAGCTGCCTGCCGGAACAGTATCGGTCCATTTTATATTTAAGAGAATTTGAGTCTTTTAGCTATAGTGAAATCCAGGAGGCGCTGGATCTATCGGAAAATCAAGTAAAGGTGACACTGCATCGGGCCCGGAAAAAGCTGACACAGCTCGCCGATGAACATTGGAGGGAAAAACATGACTGACTGGAACAAAGACCGCGAAAAGAAAATCATGGCCAAATACCGTTTTACCTTAACATTCAGAGTAATGAAGGTCATCGCTGCCTGTCTGCTTTTGTTCTGGGTTTATATGATGGCCGTGAATATATTATCCGATGCCGCCAATAGTGAAAAGAAGCATGTATTTTACAGCAAGGTAGCTCTTGATTGGAAGCATCCGAATCTATATGAGGGTTTTGGCGGTTTTGTTAACAAAGAACTAACTCCATTTCTGACACAGAAAATATCCTACCCGATTTCCCGCCAGATTGGCCGTGAATCTCAAACAATCGGGGAGGTTCACATTGAGAAAAGACTGCTAAATTCGTATTCAACCTTAAAAATCCAGAAATATAAGCCGCAAAACGAAAACATTTACCGTTTCTCCCTGCCTGAAAATCCGAAAAGCGGAAAAAAGCTATCAGCTGAAGGGAAACCAGGTGTTTGGGCATCTCTTGACAAAATACACGACGGGACTGTGGCGGAAATGGCATTTTCCACACAGTCATTCATGGAACCTGAAGATCTTCTGACCTTGTTAGAGCCCTATGACCTGGAAGTCCTTTGGATGCCGCTCTATACAGGGGAACTGAAGGAATTTCAGACGGGGTATGGAAGCGGAGGCAACTCAATCGAATTAACATCCATTTATGGTCTGACTGGAGGAAGGGAAGCAGGAGAAGATTATATGTCAGAGTCGAAATTGGCTCTTAATGAGGAATTTATGGAAGAAAATAAAAAGTTGATGCTGAAACAGATGGAAAACCTGTTAAAAAATGAATCTCAAAGCTATTATGAAAACTTTTTAGGACTGGATCATCTGAAAGAACGTCATCAATATCTGCAAAAAAACGGCTTCACTGTCTATGGAGCAGTCGTTACCGGCCCGGTAAAAGAGCTATTAAAGCTAAAAGAAGAAAAGCAAATCCGTGCGCCATACCTTGGCGAAGTGGATTATTGGAACTGGGAATAAAAGGATGGCGACAGGCACCTATACCACTTCATCAAACTGGTATAGGTGCCTGTCACTTTTTCGGAAAACATGCTAAAATGAAAAAGAATTTTCACAAAAAGATCGATACATAAAAATGGAGAGCCTTAACAAAGCTTTCCTTTATTAAAAGTGTGTTGGAGAAAAGGGAGGATTCTTATGAAGCATTTAGCACAGCAGGATGAGCAGGTTTTCAAGTCGATTCAGGAAGAATTGGGACGCCAGAGATCAAAGATTGAATTAATCGCTTCTGAAAACTTTGTCAGTGAAGCGGTAATGGAAGCACAGGGTTCTGTTTTAACAAACAAGTATGCTGAAGGCTACCCAGGCCGACGCTATTATGGCGGTTGTGAACATGTGGATGTAGTCGAAGATTTAGCACGTGACCGTGCGAAAGAAATTTTCGGAGCAGAGCATGTGAACGTGCAGCCGCACTCAGGTGCACAGGCAAATATGGCTGTATACTTCACTGTCCTTGAACAGGGAGACACTGTTCTTGGCATGAATCTATCCCATGGCGGTCATTTAACTCATGGCAGCCCAGTTAATTTCAGCGGCGTGCAGTACAATTTCGTCGAATATGGGGTGGATAAAGAAACACATCGCATCAATTATGATGATGTGCTTGAAAAGGCCCGTCAGCATAAACCGAAGCTAATTGTAGCGGGTGCAAGTGCCTATCCGCGTGAAATTGACTTCAAGCGTTTCCGTGAAATTGCCGATGAAGTCGGTGCCATGCTGATGGTTGATATGGCTCATATTGCAGGCCTTGTAGCTGCTGGGCTTCATCAGAATCCGGTTCCGTTCGCGGACTTTGTTACAACTACCACGCACAAGACATTACGTGGACCGCGCGGCGGCATGATTCTCTGCAAAGAAGAATATGCGAAGAAAATTGATAAATCCATTTTCCCTGGAATCCAGGGCGGACCTTTAATGCATGTTATTGCGGCAAAAGCAGTTGCCTTCGGCGAAGCGCTTCAGGAAGAATTCAAAACATATGCAGGCAATATTATTTCTAATGCCAAAAAGCTGGCTGAAGCATTGCAGGCTGAAGGAATTGACCTTGTATCGGCAGGCACAGACAACCACTTGCTGTTAGTTGACCTCCGTTCCCTTGGCTTAACAGGGAAAGTAGCTGAGAAAGTACTTGATGAGGTCGGCATTACAGTCAACAAAAACACGATTCCTTTCGATCCGGAAAGCCCATTCGTGACAAGCGGCATCCGCATCGGAACAGCGGCTGTTACTTCCCGCGGATTTGGCGAAAAAGAAATGCAGGAAATTGCATCCATTATTGCCTTCACACTAAAGAATCATGAAGATGAAGGGAAGCTTCAAGAAGCGGCTCAGCGCGTCGAAGCCTTAACAGGCAGCTTCACTTTATATCCTGAATATTAATCAGTCAGCCGGCCACAGCAAGAGGCCGGCTTTTGTATGGTTATATAAGAAAATTTCGAACTTCGAGAACTGTCTGGCGCAAGCAGCCTGCCCCCTCGAGGTTACAAGCTTGTCTAGCTGGGGCTCCAGGGACTCTAGGTCTAAGCCCGTTTCCTTTCAAAAGGAAAAATGGCTTCTTACAGGAACCGTCTTATGCTTGAGGCCCGCAGGACAAGGAAGGCTTCGTCAGCATAATCCTCGCACGAACAAAAGCGGCAGCTTTTGGGAGGATGCGGGTCATGCAGACGCTGCCACAGGACGTGACGCTCTTAGCCTGCGTTCCTTAGGTGAACGAGGCGCTTACGCTTTTCTTTTAAAAATGACTTTTCTTTAACAAAAGCGAATCATAGTTGCCGATGGAACTGTTTTTCTGTAAAATTAGACGAAGTGTGGTTCGACTAATCTGCATATTGAAAAGGAGAGATAATCATGGCAAAGGTTTACGTTTTTGACCATCCATTAATTCAGCATAAGCTTACATACATTCGTGAAAAAAGTACGGGAACAAAGGAATTTCGTGAGCTTGTCGATGAAGTGGCAACACTTATGGCATTCGAAATCACCCGTGATATGCCTTTAGAAGAAATTACTATAGAAACTCCAGTCAGCACGATGAAGTCCAGCGTACTAGCAGGTAAGAAGTTAGGAATTATCCCTATTCTGCGTGCAGGAATTGGAATGGTTGACGGCATCTTGAAGCTGATTCCAGCTGCCAAAGTGGGCCATATCGGTTTATACCGCGACCCGGAAACACTGCAGCCGGTTGAATACTATGCAAAACTTCCAAGTGATGTGGAAGAAAGAGATTTCATCGTGGTTGACCCAATGCTTGCAACTGGCGGTTCCGCAATTGAAGCCATCCACTCTCTTAAAAAGCGCGGAGGCAAAAACATTAAATTCATGTGCCTGATTGCTGCCCCTGAAGGGGTAGAAGCTGTACAGGAAGCTCACCCTGACGTTGATATCTATATTGCAGCATTAGACGAAAAATTGAACGAAAAAGGCTATATTGTTCCTGGTCTCGGCGATGCAGGCGACCGTTTATTCGGAACAAAATAAAATTTTTTTCTATCACATTTTTTAAAATGAGATTTTAACAGTTCTGCAATTAATATTAGTATTATGCACCTCTCTTAAAAGGAGGTGCATTTTTCTGTTCTTTTCTATAAAGGGGAGGGGAGAAGAGTGTCAAACTACTGCAAAATTACATGGTTGATATGTTGGTGGTTGGGTGGGTGATCATGAGTAGATGGATTTTTATAGTATTAATCAATAATTATGTTAAAAGTCTCTTTCCCCGCAAAGCTGGAAAAGTTATGATAGAGTATAGAAGAAATGAAAGTATAATTCGCGCTGAAGTAGTAAGCGGTTAACATGTTGATGGTTGGATGGTTATTTGCAAATTGTTGATATATTAGTGTTTCTAGATGTTTCAAAGTGATTCGTTGGTCTGGTCACGGTTGAAGAAAGACAACAGAAATAGCTTCGTTGATGGGGCATTCACCTCAAAAATATTGATGGTGGTTTTGTTGGCGGTTAGGTGGTTAGTCATAGGTAATGCCCAGAGGGGCTGGGTGAATCGGCAAGATACCAAGAAAGGTGCTGAGGACGTTGGCAAATCAGTATTTGACAATGAAGGAGCTCAAAGAAGCACTTCCGGACATACCTGAGAATAGCTTAAAGCGCTATTTGCAGGAGCATGCAGAATACATAAATTATCGGAAAGAACACAATCGCTATAAAATCCAGGCTTCCGAAATCGAAAAGCTTAAATTCATCCGGAAATTGTATTCAGATGGGTTAAAAAAAGAGGAAGTCACAGCAAAGCTTGAGGATGCAGGAATCCCAGTGATCATTACAGTGGAAGATGAGGAAGAAAGCAGCACCACCTCATTGGTGAATGTGAATTCAGAACTGACAGATATGAAAAAGCTGGTCAGCTTTCTCGTTCAGCAAAATGAACAATCCCGTCTAACCCAAAATAAAATCAGAGAACAAAACAAACAGCTGATACATGAGGTGCATGAGCTCAAACTCACAATTGAAGATTTAAGAAATGCCCATGCACAAGGATATGAAAAAGAGAGCGAAAAAGTCACTTCCCTCTATGAAAAACTGATGGCGACACAAAAGTCTGTAGAAGAAGTAGCCGGTGCATTAGAAGCTGAAAAAAGCAAAAGCATCTGGCAGAAGATTTTTGGAAAGTAAAGGCAATCCCAAATTGCTAGATGTACGTTTAGACTGCTGTCTTCAGGGTATTGGCATAATGATTTTAAATACTCGGGAGGTCGAATAAATGAGAGCATTAGCCGTAGTAGAAGGAGCATTAATTGTCTGGATCATCATGCTGCTGGGTTCATTAATGAATACCTTCATGTCCGAAGGTTTTATCGCCCTGGTATTTAAACTGGCAGAAGGAAAAGGAATTCTGCTTACATTATTATTAATAGCTGCGACGCTAACGGATATGTGGAGAGATAAGAAGCGTGACCGGTTAATCCAAAAGGGGAAACTTGAACCGAATCAGCTATTCTAATACATAAAGGGAGTAAGCCATCATTTATTTGATGGCTTATTTTTTTCGTGATAATCTAAAAGTACTATTTTCTGAAAATACTAAAAACTATATTGATAATCGATTGAAAGATAGATAATATTAATTATACAAAATATTGTATATTGGTTATAAAGGAGATGAAAATTTGAAAAGGTTAAAGATATTGTTAATAGTATTGGCATTAGCCTTAAGTTCTGCAGTATTTTCTGGAAATATGGTGAATGCCACAGAACGGTCCGGGCAGAAATTAAGTCATGCTGATCCGAAAAAGGCTGGCTTTGATCCTGTCAAATTAAAGGGTATTGATAGAGCAATTACGGAGGCTATTGAGGATGGTATTACACCCGGTGCAGTAGTTCTTGTGGCAAAGGATGGAAAAACCGTCAAAGAGGAAGCATATGGATATGCACAAAAATACGATATGGGGGAATTACTCAGTAATCCCCGAAAAATGAAAAAGAGAACAATCTTCGATCTTGCTTCCGTTACGAAGGTGATGGGAACAACTCAGGGCATTATGAAACTGGTAAGTGACGGTGAACTTTCAGTCAATGACAAGGTATCTGAATATATACCTGAGTTTGCTCAGCGTGGAAAAGAAGATATTACAATAGCCGACTTGCTGACACACACCTCAGGATTGACTCCTTGGAAACCGACATACCTATATGCTGACAATTCGGAAGAGGTTCTGAGTTATATAAACCAGCTGCCCCTTGAATACCCGACTGGAACGGACAGAAGATATAGTGATTTTAGCTTTATGATGCTGGGTTTTTTAATTGAAGAGATAAGTGGACAAAAATTGGATAAATACTTAGAGGAAAATATATATAATCCCTTAAAAATGCATGATACGATGTTTACTCCTCCTGAACATTTCAAACATAAATTTGCAGCTACTTCCTGGGGGAATCCTTATGAATATAAAATGATTGATGACCCTAATTTTGGGTACTATGTTGAAGAAAGTCCGGATATGTTTAAATACTGGAGAAATTACACATTAATTGGAGAAGTTAATGATGGGAATAGCTTCTATGGCAATAAAGGTATTGCTGGCCATGCCGGTTTATTTTCGACAGCAAGGGACCTTGCCGTATTGGGCCAGACCATGTTAAATGGCGGAACATATGGAAAAACCAAAATGTATGATAAAGAAGTGATTGATATCTTTACCTCTCCTCAGCGTTTTGGCCAGGGATATGGCTGGGAGCTGGATAAAAGCTGGTATATGGGAGATCACTATTCTGACATAGCCTTTGGCCATACTGGTTTTACTGGAACCCAGGTTATTATAGATCCAAAGGAAAACCTCCAGATTATCCTGCTTACGAACAAACAAAACAATGGTCCTTTGCCAAGCGGATCATACCGAAGCACAGGCGCTCTTTCAAAAGAAGTAGCTAATATTGTTTATGAATCCTTGAACTAGCCGTTTATTTTATATCAATTTACGCATACATGGCACCTATTCAGCCCACCCTAAAACAAAAAGAGGGTGGGTTTTCTTATGAAAAAACTCTTGCTAATCTTAACATTCATCTCCTTCTTTTGGAGTCAAAGTACTGTTTTGGCCCGGACACTTTCACACCCTCCTATTCCGGAAGAGTCACCTGATATAGAAAAAGTGGCTATCGTCGTTCTGAAAGATGCGAAGAACGAACAGGGGATTAAGAAAATGATCGATCAAAATCCTGATCTGCAAATTAGGCATACATTCAATCAGGCGTTGAACGGCTTTTCAGTTATAGGAAAGCAATCTGCATTGCAAAGCCTGCAAAAGATAGAGTCAGTATCTTCTGTTTCACCGGTTAATACCTATCATGTACATTCCGATGACAATATCAAGCTGATTGGCGGAATTAGTGCCAGAGGCTATTATGACAGAGATAATCAGCGACTCACAGGCAAGGGTGTGAAAGTGGGCGTAATCGATACCGGCATCGATTATAATCATCCAGACTTGCGAAGGAGCTATGGCGGCGGACATGATCTGGTGGATAATGATAAGGATCCGATGGAAACAAAAGCTGCAGGGGGACAAGGCACACTGCACGGCACTCACGTCGCAGGAATCATTGCGGCAAATGGCAGAATTCAAGGGGTTGCACCTGAAGCAACCATTATCGCCTACCGGGCTCTCGGACCAGGCGGCAGCGGAACAACAGAACAGGTGATAGCGGCCATCGAACAGGCAATAAAGGATAAAGTAGATGTGTTAAACCTTTCCTTGGGAAATAACGTGAACGGACCTGACCTTCCGATAAGCATGGCCCTTAATAAAGCAGTTGAAAAGGGAATAACGGCTGTCACTTCATCGGGTAATTCGGGCCCGAATATTTGGACGGTCGGATCACCGGGCACAGCGGCGAAGGCCATTTCTGTAGGAGCCTCAACACCGACAATGAAGGTGCCATTTTTGAGCATAGGCGGGCGGGAAATTCGTCTTGATTTGCTGCAGGGGTCAAAGGATTGGGAATTTGACCGATCCTATGAATTGGTCGATGGAGGACTCGGTCATCCTGAAGAATTGAAGAATGCCAAAGGGAAAATGGTATTAGTGGAACGAGGGGAACTAACGTTTACTGATAAGGCAGTCCATGCAATGGAAGCAGGAGCAGAGGGAATCATTATTTTTAATAATACAAAAGGCAGGTTCTTTGGCAATCTGGACAGTGGTGTTCCAATTCCGGTAGCGGCGTTATCAAAGGAAGAAGGAGAGGAGCTCAAGAAGAACATTAATGAAGGAAGACTCCTTGCCCGGACTAATATAATAGAAGAAAGGGATATCCTGGCTGACTTCAGTTCCCGCGGACCCGTTACATCAACATGGGAAATCAAGCCGGATGTTGTGGCACCTGGAGTCGCCATAAATAGCACCATTCCTGGCGGTTACCTGCCGCTGCAGGGGACTAGCATGGCCGCTCCGCATGTCGCAGGGGCCTGTGCCATCCTGAAACAGGCTCATCCCGAATGGGGGCCGGAACGGATTAAGGCAGTACTTATGAATACGGCTAAGCTTCTTATGAATACAGAAGGAAAAACATATAGAACTTATGAGCAGGGAGCAGGCAGAATCCAGCTTGATCAAGCGCTGAGAGCAGAAACGCTTGTCCTCCCGGCCTCTCTGCAGTTTGGGAAATTTCAGATCGCAGACAGGCTGCATGAACACAGCAGTTTTATAGCGGTTGAAAATATTAGTGAGAAAACGCAGACCTACTCCTTTTCTGTACCTTATAAGGCACAGGGCATCAATTGGGAAATGCCTATGACATTTCAATTAAACCCAGGTGATAAGAAAAAGGTGGAAATCAAAATGTCGGCAGACCCGACTCTTTTAAAGAAAAAGATCTATGATGGGTACCTGCTTATGAAGGCAGGTGCCGAAAGCATCAGAATTCCCTATCTTTATGTGCTTGAAGAGCCGGATTATCCAAGGGTGATGGGATTCGGACTGGGCAAAGGAGATAAGCCGGGCACGTATCGCTATGAAGTGTATCTTCCTGGCGGGGCAGAAGAGTTCGGAATTGCCATGTTTGATTCGGAAAGCCTCCGCTTCATGGGATTTCTTGACTGGAAAAGAAATGCAGGCAAAGGACAGCTGCTGCAGGAAATTCCGGCAGATAAGCTTCCTGGGCCTGGGCTGTACCTTGCAAAGGTGTTTGCCAAAAAAGCCGGCAAGGAAGATTGGATTGAAACCTACCTATTTGTGAGGCCGGATGGGCAGCTTGGGGACCCGGAACCTTCGGCAAACAAGCGGACCACTCAAAGTAAGTGATAATGTTAAAATAAAACGTTTTCAGGAGCGATGCAGAAACTCGCTCCTTTTTCAATAGATATCCAAAAATTAAATGTGATAAATATGTGAACATACCATATTTTTACCTTTTTGTTTGTGAACTTTTTCACTCCAAACGCATTGACATTGACAAAGCCCTATTGTATGCTTACAAAGGGTAAAAGATGATAGGGTTTTCAAAATATTTGTGCAGACATATTTCCCACTTCTGCATGATGTTAATATGATTAATTATGGCCTCAAAACCCACTTACCATTCTCTTAAGGGAGGATGCGTTTTTATGCGTCAAAAAGACCGCAACCCATTTAAGGCGATGGCCTTAATGTCCGCCATTCTTTCTCAGTTAGTAGGTTCCACGCTCATTGGCATTTTCGCCGGAAGGTGGCTTGACAGCAAGGCAGGAACAGAGCCGTTATTCCTATTGGTCGGTTTGTTCATTGGACTGGGCGCCGGGATTTACGCCATGCTTCGCTTAATCCAACATTTCTTCACAGGAGAATGAACATCATGCCGGAAATCAAAGTAACTTTTCAAAGACAGCGAAAATACATATTCCTTTTGTTGTCTGTATACGTTCTCGGCTGGGGGTTTACACCTTATCAATCTATTTTTCTGGGCTTGATATTTGGTACAAGCTTAAGCCTGTTCAATTTGTGGCTGATTTCACGAAAGGCGCTGCAGTTTGGAGAGGCAGTCGAGAGAGGCGAGAAGGTGCGTTCACTTGGAACGGTATCCAGAATGGCTACAGCAGTATTTGCTGTGATGATCGCTCTGGAATACCCTGATAAGCTGCACCTGATCAGTGTGGTATTTGGATTAATGACATCCTATATTGTCATTATGATAGATTATTTTCTTCAATCTTTTCAATTACGTAAATAGCGGGAAGAGAGGTGAACACTATTGCATCATGAAGCTCCTATAGTGGACTTTTTAGGATTGAATTTTAACTTATCAAACGTACTGATGATTACAGTGGCAAGTGCTATTGTTTTCATTATTGCTTTGCTTTCAACCCGTCGATTGGCCATGAAACCAACGGGGATGCAAAATTTCTTCGAATGGATTATGGATTTTGTTAAGAATATCATTAACAGCACGATGGACTGGAAGACAGGCGGAAGATTCCACATCCTTGGATTAACCCTGATCATGTATATCTTTGTTTCAAACATGCTCGGACTTCCGTTCGCAATCACTTATGATCACACTTTATGGTGGAAATCGCCGACAGCCGATCCTGTTATCACATTAACATTAGCGGCAATGGTTGTTGGGCTTTCGCATTACTATGGCGTAAAGCTTAAAGGAGTAGGAGAATACGGCCGGGATTTTATCAGGCCAATGCCTTTCTTGTTCCCATTGAAAATCATTGAAGAGTTTGCAAACACTCTGACGTTGGGACTTCGTCTTTACGGTAATATCTATGCAGGTGAAATCCTGCTGACATTGCTTGTCGGAGGACTGGCTCACGCCGGTGTAGGCGGAATGCTTGCAGCAATCCTGCCGACACTTGTATGGCAAGGATTCTCAATCTTTGTCGGATCTATCCAGGCATTCATTTTCTGTATGTTAACAATGGTTTATATGGCACACAAAGTGAGCCATGACCATTAATATATACCTGTTCATTTCATGGACAAAACATTTTAAACAAATAAATTTTCATACAATTTAAGGAGGAACTCAATAATGGGTCTTTTAGCAGCAGCAATTGCAATCGGTTTAGCAGCACTAGGTGCCGGTATCGGTAACGGTCTTATCGTATCAAAAACAGTTGAAGGTATGGCTCGCCAGCCAGAAGCTCGCGGTATGCTTCAAACTACAATGTTCATCGGGGTTGCGTTAGTAGAGGCTGTTCCGATCATCGGCGTTGTTATCGCGTTCATGGTTATCGGCGGTTAATTAATACTGTACCAATCGTTCTAAATGGCGAAGATCATTCTATGAACCTTCGCCATTCCTTTATGTTTTTTTACCTTAAAACTAATTCGGAATCATGCATATGACTCCGTTTCATAAGTGGAACAACTCTTGAAGGGAGTGAATCGAGGGTGTTAACAAACAGTCTAGTATTAGGCGCTGCAGGCGGCGGTTTTAACGGCGGGGACATTTTGTACCAGCTGATCATGTTCATCATCTTGTTGGCATTGCTGAAAAAATTCGCGTGGGGTCCTTTAATGGGCATTATGCAGCAGCGTGAAGAGCACATTGCCAGTGAAATCCAAGCGGCAGAAGAAAGCCGTACAGAAGCAAAAAAACTTTTAGAAGAGCAAAGAAATCTTTTAAAAGAAGCACGTACAGAAGCACAGGGCCTTATCGAAAATGCGAAGAAACAAGGCGACGTGCAGCGTGAGGAAATCATTGCGGCTGCCCGCACTGAGTCTGAACGCATTAAGGAATCTGCTAAGCTTGAAATCGAGCAGCAGAAAGAACAGGCGGTTGCCGCTATCCGCGAGCAGGTCGCTTCATTGTCTGTCCTAATTGCTTCCAAGGTTATTGAGAAGGAATTAAGCGCAGCTGATCAAGAAAAGCTGATCAATGAATACATTCAAGAGGCAGGAGAAAAGCGATGACGGGCTCCACAGTAGCAAAGCGCTACGCGTTGGCTCTTTTCCAGCTTGCGAATGAACACCAGCTTCTTGACCAAATGGAAGAAGAGCTTCGTGCAGTGAAAGAAGTAGTAACTAATAACTCAGATTTAAAGTCTGTATTGAAATCTCCAAAGCTTTCAATTGAGAAGAAAAAAGAGATTTTAAAAGACGCATTTGCATCTGTGAACACGTTTGTATTAAATACGTTAATGATACTAATTGAACGCCACCGCGAAGATCATATCTCTGATGTGGCAGATCATTTTATAAGCCTTGCGAATGACAAAAAAGGGATTGCGGATGCGAAAGTATACACTGTTCGTCCGCTGACTGAAGCAGAGAAGGAAGCATTATCTGTGTCATTTGCAGCTAAGGTTGGAAAAAAATCACTTCGTATTGACAATATAGTTGATACTAACTTGCTCGGCGGCATCAAGCTTCGAATCGGAAACCGGATTTTCGACGGCAGCTTGCGCGGGAAGCTTGAGCGTCTTGAACGTCAATTATTAGGCTAAGATTCGTAGATAGGGGTGAAACTCATGAGCATCAATGCTGAAGAAATCAGTGCGCTGATAAAAAAGCAAATCGAAAACTATCAGTCGGAAATTCAAGTGAGTGATGTAGGTACGGTTATCTCTGTTGGTGACGGTATCGCTCGTGCTCATGGCCTCGACAATGTCATGGCTGGAGAACTTGTTGAATTTTCAAACGGCGTTATGGGTATGGCACAAAACCTTGAAGAAAATAACGTCGGTATTATCATTTTAGGACCATTTACAGAAATCCGTGAAGGCGATGAAGTACGCCGTACGGGCCGCATCATGGAGGTACCGGTTGGTGAAGAACTAATCGGCCGCGTAGTAAACCCTCTTGGACAGCCAGTAGATGGCATGGGACCAATCAACACAACAAAATCACGTCCAATTGAAAGCCCGGCACCAGGTGTTATGGATCGTAAATCTGTACACGAGCCGCTTCAGACAGGCATCAAGGCGATTGACGCTCTTGTGCCAATCGGCCGCGGACAGCGTGAGTTAATCATCGGTGACCGTCAAACAGGTAAAACATCTGTTGCAATTGATACAATCCTGAACCAAAAAGATCAGGATATGGTATGTATCTATGTAGCAATCGGACAAAAAGAATCTACTGTTCGTAATGCAGTAGAAACGCTTCGTAAGCAAGGTGCCTTAGATTACACAATTGTTGTAACAGCATCTGCATCACAGCCTGCTCCATTGCTATACTTAGCTCCTTACGCTGGTGTAACTATGGGTGAAGAGTTCATGTACAACGGGAAGCACGTTCTTGTTGTGTATGATGACTTAACAAAGCAAGCTTCTGCTTACCGTGAGCTTTCATTGCTATTGCGCCGTCCTCCAGGCCGTGAAGCATATCCAGGGGACGTATTCTACTTGCACAGCCGCTTGCTTGAGCGCGCTGCGAAGCTAAGCGATGCGAAAGGTGCAGGTTCAATCACTGCGCTTCCATTTATCGAAACACAAGCAGGGGACGTATCTGCTTATATTCCAACAAACGTTATCTCAATCACTGACGGACAAATTTTCCTTCAGTCAGACCTATTCTTCTCCGGTGTACGTCCGGCGATCAACGCAGGTCTTTCTGTATCACGTGTAGGTGGATCTGCACAGATCAAAGCAATGAAAAAGGTTGCAGGTACACTGCGTCTTGACCTTGCTTCATACCGTGAACTTGAATCATTTGCCCAGTTCGGTTCTGACCTTGATAAAGCAACACAGGCTAAACTTAACCGTGGTGCCCGTACAGTAGAGGTTCTAAAGCAGGATCTTAACAAGCCGTTAAAAGTTGAGAAGCAGGTTGCAATCCTTTACGCTCTAACTCGCGGCTTCTTAGATGACATTCCTGTACAGGATATTCGTCGTTTCGAATCTGAATTCCTTTCATGGTTAGACCATAACCGCAAAGATTTGTTAGACCATATCGTGGCTACTAAAGAACTTCCTTCTGATGACGATATGGCATCTGCGATTAACGACTTTAAGAAAACTTTCGCAGTATCCGAATAATCGAGATTGCCCGGATGGGGAAGTGCTCCCCATCTAAGCACCTCAATTCGGTTCTGACAAACAATAAAAAGCGGAAGCGCCTTGGTCAGCCCCGACAAGCATAAGACTAGCCCTGCAGGAAGGTGTTCTTTACTTCCGGAAGGGATTGGCTTATGACCTCGAGGGGTTAGGCGCTGCAGCTGGCCTAATCTGAATAAGGGTGGTGAGAACCTGTGGCATCATTACGCGATATAAAAAATCGTATTACTTCTACGAAGAAAACGAGTCAAATTACAAAAGCAATGCAGATGGTATCAGCTGCGAAAATGAATAAGGCAGAAATGAATGCAAAGTCATTCGTGCCTTACATGGAGAAAATCCAGGAAGTTACGGCATCCATCGCTTTGGGAAGCAAAGATGTATCACATCCAATGCTGACCAGCCGCCCTGTCAAGAAAACTGGTTACCTGGTAATCACGTCTGACCGCGGACTTGCGGGAGCTTATAACAGTAACGTATTGCGAAATGTCTACCAGACGATTCAAAAGCGCCATAAATCACCTGATGAGTATGCAATCATTGCGATCGGACGTGTTGGCCGCGACTTTTTCAAAAAGCGCAATATGAACGTCATTCTGGATATCGTTGCCGTTGCAGACCAGCCAGCATTTGCTGAAATCAAAGATATTGCCAGCAAAACAGTTGGCATGTTTGCTGATGAAACATTTGATGAATTATATATGTACTACAGCCATTATGTCAGCGCGATTCAACAGGATGTAACAGAGAAGAAGCTTCTTCCGCTTACGGATATCTCCAGCTCGAAAAAGCTTACATCATATGAGTTTGAACCTTCCGCTGAAGAAATTTTAAAAGTATTGCTGCCTCAATACGCTGAAAGCTTAATCTACGGTGCGCTATTAGACAGTAAGGCAAGTGAGCATGCTGCAAGGATGACAGCGATGCAGAATGCAACGGATAATGCTAAAGATCTTATTAACTCATTAAGCTTAAGCTACAACCGTGCACGTCAGGCAGCCATCACGCAGGAAATTACCGAAATCGTCGGCGGAGCAGCCGCGTTAGAATAATAAAGAAAAGCAGAAGCGCCTCGATCAGCCCCTAAAAGCATAAGACGAGCCCTGCAGGAAGGTGTTCTATCCTTCAGGAAGGAAATGGCTTATGACTCGATGGGCTAGGCGCCAGAGCTAGACAAACGAAAAGCGGAGTTAGCAGGTGAGTTGTTGCCTGCTCTCCATTATGTAAAACGAACGGAGGGAAAAAGATGAACAAAGGACGCGTTCTTCAAGTTATGGGTCCGGTTGTTGACGTAAAGTTCGAAAGCGGCCAGCTTCCTGAGATCTATAATGCATTGACTGTTACAAATCCTGCGCGTAACGAATCTGAAGTTGACATCAACTTAACCCTTGAAGTTGCCCTTCATTTAGGTGATGATACAGTCCGTACCATTGCAATGTCTTCTACTGACGGCTTACAGCGCGGAAGTGAAGTTGTTGACACGGGTGCTTCAATCTCTGTACCAGTAGGTGATGTAACACTTGGACGTGTATTCAACGTACTTGGTGAATCAATCGACTTAGATCCTGCAATCCCTGCAGATGCCCGTCGTGATTCTATCCACAGAGAGGCTCCTAAGTTTGAGCAGCTTTCTACTGAAGTAGAAATTCTTGAAACTGGAATTAAGGTAGTAGACCTTCTTGCTCCATACATTAAAGGTGGTAAGATCGGTCTGTTCGGTGGTGCCGGTGTAGGTAAAACCGTATTAATCCAGGAATTGATCAATAACATCGCTCAGGAGCACGGCGGTATTTCCGTATTTGCCGGTGTAGGTGAGCGTACTCGTGAAGGTAATGACCTTTATCATGAAATGACAGATTCAGGCGTTATCAAGAAAACAGCGATGGTATTCGGTCAGATGAACGAGCCGCCAGGAGCGCGTATGCGTGTTGCCCTGACAGGTTTGACAATGGCAGAATTCTTCCGTGATGACCAGGGACAGGACGTTCTTTTCTTCATGGATAACATCTTCCGTTTCACACAGGCAGGTTCAGAGGTATCTGCCCTATTAGGCCGTATGCCATCTGCCGTTGGTTACCAGCCGACACTTGCAACTGAAATGGGTAAATTACAGGAACGTATCACATCTACTAACGTAGGTTCTGTTACTTCCATCCAGGCGATTTACGTACCAGCCGATGACTATACGGATCCGGCTCCGGCTACAACTTTCGCCCACTTAGATGCAACAACTAACCTTGAGCGTAAGCTTTCTGAGATGGGTATCTACCCAGCGGTGGATCCGCTCGCTTCCACTTCCCGTGCATTGTCACCGGAAATTGTTGGCGAAGAGCACTACTCAGTTGCACGCCAGGTGCAGCAGACATTACAGCGTTACAGAGAACTTCAGGATATCATTGCGATTCTTGGTATGGACGAGCTTTCTGATGAAGATAAGCTAGTCGTAGCACGTGCACGCCGTATCCAGTTCTTCTTATCACAAAACTTCCACGTTGCTGAGCAGTTTACTGGCCAGCCAGGTTCATACGTACCGGTTAAAGAAACTGTTAAAGGTTTCAAAGATATTCTTGAAGGAAAGTATGACCACCTGCCAGAAGATGCATTCCGACTTGTCGGCCGAATCGAAGAAGTTATCGAGAGTGCTAAGAAAATGGGCGTAGAGGTCTAATTCTGGACCAGGAGGGTAAAAAATGAAGACGATTAAAGTCAGTGTTGTTACTCCCGATGGCCCGGTGTATGAATCAGATGTGGAAATGGTAAGCACAAAAGCTCAAAGCGGTGAGCTTGGAATTTTACCTGGACACATTCCAATGGTTGCACCGTTACAAATTGGAGCCGTTCGTTTAAAAAACGGCGGAAAAACTGATTTCGTCGCAGTCAGCGGCGGATTCCTGGAAGTTCGTCCGGAGCAGGTAACGATATTAGCGCAATCTGCTGAGCAGGCAGAAGAAATTGATGTAGAGCGTGCCGTTCGTGCGAAACAGCGTGCTGAACAGCGCCTGAATGAGCAGAAGCGTGAAAACATTGATTTTCGCCGTGCAGAGCTTGCACTTCAGCGTGCAATCAATCGGATCGAAGTTTCGGAAAGAAAGTTCTAATAAAAACATCAGCACCCCTGGCTAAGCTGGGGGTGTTTTTTTATAGTAATATTTACCACCGGAATTTTAAGAAAATTGCCCCAAAAAATAGATAAATCACTCGAATTCTTTCATATAGGCCTTTACAATAGAAGAGAGTAAACCTTTAAAGGGTTACTCTCTTTTTTAAAGCAATCATGCAAGTCTATTTGAATTAAAGGAGGAGCCGCAATGCTGGAGTTTGATACAAATATAGACCAATATGCTACGATCAAAGTCATCGGTGTCGGAGGCGGGGGAAACAACGCTGTAAACAGGATGATTGAACATGGAGTTGAGGGAGTAGAGTTTATTGCTGTTAATACAGATGGACAAGCTCTAAATCAATCAAAGGCAGAAGTAACCATGCAAATCGGTGCTACCTTAACGAGGGGCCTGGGAGCAGGGGCAAATCCTGATGTAGGCAGGAAGGCGGCTGAAGAAAGTGAAAGCCAGCTTCGTGAAGTATTGAAGGGTGCTGACATGGTATTCGTTACTGCCGGAATGGGCGGCGGAACTGGAACTGGTGCTGCTCCTGCCATTGCACGCATTGCCCGTGAAGTAGGCGCTCTGACAATTGGTGTGGTAACCCGCCCCTTCAAGTTCGAGGGCCGCAAGCGTGCAGCCAATGCGGATGCAGGCATTGAGGCAATGAAAAAAGCAGTCGATACGCTAATTATTATTCCAAATGATCGCTTATTAGAGATTATTGATAAGAAAACACCTATGCTTGAAGCGTTTATGGAAGCGGATAATGTCCTCCGCCAGGGTGTTCAGGGTATTTCTGATTTGATTGCCGTTCCTGGTTTAATCAATCTCGATTTTGCCGATGTTAAAACAGTTATGTCCCATAAAGGAACAGCCTTGATGGGGATTGGAATTGCCACAGGGGAAGACCGTGCGGCTGAAGCAGCCCGTAAAGCAATATCAAGTCCTTTATTAGAAACTTCCATTAATGGAGCCCGCGGCGTCATCATGAATATTACAGGCGGTGCTAATATCAGCTTATATGAAGTGCAAGAGGCTGCAGATATCGTCGCTTCCGCTTCAGACGAGGAAGTGAATATGATTTTTGGCTCGGTCATCAATGATTCCCTAAAGGAAGAAATACTTGTTACGGTTATTGCGACCGGCTTTAACGAGCAAGAGGAATTACGTGCCAAACCTAGTTCAAAACCATCAGCAGAGAGAGACTATGCCCATACATATCAGTATGCAGAAGAACCAAGCAATCGCCGGCCGGTTAGAGAACAAAGGGAACCGGTTCAGGAAGATTACCGGGTGCAGGCTGACCCGCAAGAAGAGTCACTTGATACCCCGGCGTTCCTTAGAAACCGAAGAAGACGCTACTAATAAAAAACAGGCTGCCTTTTAGAGGGCAGCCTGTCAGACTGTCGACAAACTCGATGAAAATCGTGCTTGTCTGCAGTCTTTTTTATTTTAAAATAGAAGTAATACAATG
>NZ_JALJRC010000090.1:0-520 GCF_024519925.1 Cytobacillus sp. Bac17
CAGACGTGTGCTCTTCCGATCTTTTCTACTCTGCTTTGTGTCCTTTTCTCCTCTTTCTTTTTTCCTTTTTTCTCCCCCCTCTCTCCCCCTTCTCTTCTTCCCTCTCTCCTTTCCCCCCCTCTTCTCCTCTCCCCCTTCTCTTCCTCCCTTCCCCTCCCCCTCTTTCCTTCCCCCCTCCCTTTTTCCCCTCCTCCCCTCCTCTTTTTCTTCCTCTTTCTCTTTCTCTCTCTCCCTTTCCTCCCCTTCTCCCCCTCTTTTCTCTTCCTTTTCTCCCCCCTTCTCTCCTTTCTTCCTTCCTTTCCTCTCCTTCTTTTCTCCTCTTTCCTCCCTCTCTCTCTCCCTTCTCTCCCTTCCCCTTTTCCTTCCCTCTTTCTTTCTTCTCCTCTTCCTCCCTTCTTCCTCTTTTTCTTTTTCTCCCCCTCCTTTTTTTTTTCTCTTTTTCCTTCTTTCTCCCCCCTCTTCTCTTCCCTTCCTCTTTCCCTTTCCCCCCTCTTTTTCCTTCCCCTTTTCTTTTTTTCCT
>NZ_JALJRC010000091.1:0-515 GCF_024519925.1 Cytobacillus sp. Bac17
AAGAAAGGGAAAAGAGAGGGAGAGGGAAAGGGAGAGAGGAGAGAAAAAGGGAAAGGGGAGAAAGGAAAGAAAGAAAGGGAAGGAGGGGGAAAAGAAAAAGGGGGGAGAAGGGGGAAGGAGAGGGGGAGGAAGAGGGAGAGGAAGGGGAGAAGAGAAGAAGGGAGGAAGGGAAAAGGAAGGAGAGAAAAGGGAGGAGGGGGAAAGGGGGAAAGAAGGAGGGGAAAAGAGAAGGGGGGAGAGGAGGAGGAAAGGGAGGGGGAAGAGAGAAAGAAGGAAGGGGAAAGGAGGCAGAGGGGGGGAAGGAAAAGGGAAGAGAAGAGGAGGAAGGAAGAAAAAAAGAAAAGAGAAGGGGGAAGGAGGAAAAGGGGAAGGAGGGAAAGGGAGGGGGAAGGAAAGAAGAGAAGGGGGAGAGAGGAGGAGAAGAAGAAAGAGGGAAGGAAGGGAAGGAGGAGGAAGGGGGGGAGGGGGAAGGAGGAGGGAGTGCCTTGATTAATGTGAGCTTTTGCCCTATAAAA
>NZ_JALJRC010000092.1:0-507 GCF_024519925.1 Cytobacillus sp. Bac17
GATAGCGACTTTCCTGAGGAAAATCATTCTATCTGAATTTCATACGAAATACCTCTCAGTTGTACTGGCAGTTCAGCACCCTTAGTAGCTAAAAGATTTTCTAACTCAGCTTTTAAATCTTTACTGGATCGTTCACTTGTTTCATTAATAATTACTTTTAATACTTGTTCTGGTTTACCATTAGGATAATAAACTTTGACATCATTATAATTTTTTTCCTTTATGTAATCAATTGCAATACCTTCACGCAACAGCATCGCATGCTCTGTCTGCACTTCTTGTAAGTTTCTTTTTGAAATGTCTATATTGTAATGGTTTAAATCTGCTTTAGATACATTTTTTTCTAAATATTTCTGTAGCTCTTTTTCACTATTGGCTTCGTCCATTACAATCCAGATGGTTGGGTTTGTTTCACCTATTTCAAAGCTGAATAAGCCATATTCTTCAAATCCAATATTTAGGGCAGATGCGATACGATCGGCTCGAGCTTTACTATCATCTTTGGTA
>NZ_JALJRC010000093.1:0-492 GCF_024519925.1 Cytobacillus sp. Bac17
CCCAACATGAGAAGCGTCCACAATCCGATGGCATATAAAAAGTGAAAAATCCCTACCTTATTTTCAAAAATGGTATTTCCTAAAAAATCTCCAAGCACTAATACAAAAACTAAGTGAAAAGGGGTTAACTGAGAGATAGATGTTCTACCGGTTATGATAATGATAAAAAATAAGGTGACAAAACCTACTATGACTTTGATTGTCAGTAAACCCAAAAAAACTTCACCCAAAATTTATTCCTCCATTTTATATTTCACTCGATTTCAAAAATCCTCATGTTTTAAAATATTTATATTACAACATGTAAGCTAAATTAAAATCAGAAAGATAAATAATACCGGTTTTTTCAACTTATAATAATGGAGAAAACAGGCGGGCACTCTGTTCAACAATCCGCTCGGTCAGAGGTCGTTCCAGCAAGTCTTCAATTTTTAATGGAATAGAATCAGTAAGATCACGTTCGAACTGATCTGTGAGTTCCCTCGCCACATC
>NZ_JALJRC010000094.1:0-488 GCF_024519925.1 Cytobacillus sp. Bac17
AGTGTTAACAATAATTCTTGATATTTATTAACTTTCTTCAATATTATACTGCCTTCTTATTCATATTTCTTCCCCTTTTTATATTCATACCCTCTTCCCCCTTCCTCCCCCCCCCCCCTCTTTTTCTTTCCCTTCCTCTCTTCCCTCCTTCCCCTCCTTTCTGCTTTTTTTTTTTTTCCTTTCCCCCTTTTTCTTTCTTTTCTTTTTCCCTCTCCCCCCCCCTCCTCCTTCCTTTTCCTCCTTTCCCTCTCCCCTTTTTCCTTCCCCTCCTTTTTTTTCCTTCTTTCCTCCCCTTTCCCCTTTCCTTCTTCCTTTTTCTTCTTTCCCTCCTTCCTCTCTTCCCTCTTTCCTTCTTTTCCTTTCTTTCTTTTCTTCCCTTCCTTTTTCCCTTCTTCCTTTCTTTTCCCCCCCCTTCCCTTTCCTTTTCTCCTCCTTCTCTTTTCTTTCCTCCTCTTCTCCTTCTCTCTTCCTCTCTTCTTTTCTTTCCC
>NZ_JALJRC010000095.1:0-487 GCF_024519925.1 Cytobacillus sp. Bac17
TTTAATCCCCCACTTTTCTTCTTTCCTCTTTCCCAATTTACTCCTTTTTCCAATCTCTCTCCTCCTCTTCTTACCAGATCATTCTTCTTTTCTTTCCCCTCCCCTCTTCTCTCTTCTTACCCCTTCCTCTTCTTCCTCTCCTCCCTCCCCCCCCTCTTTCCCCTTCCCCTCCCTCTCCTTCCCTCTCCTCCTCCTTCCCCTTCTTTTCCCCCTCCTTTTCCTTTCTTTTCTCCTTTTCTTCCTTCTTTTTCTTTTTCCCTTTCTCTTTCCTCCTACTCTCCCCCCTCTTCCTTTCTTCCTTCTCCCTCCCCCCTCCTCCCCCTCCCCCTCTTTCTTTTTTCTTTTCTTCCTCCTCTTCCTTTTTTCCTTCCCTCTTTCTTCCTCCCCCCTCCCTTCCTCTTTCCTCCCCTCTTTCCTCTTTTTTCCTTTCTTCCTCTTCCTCTCTCTTTTCCCCTTCTCTTTTTCTTTCTTTTTCCTCTTTTTTATT
>NZ_JALJRC010000096.1:0-474 GCF_024519925.1 Cytobacillus sp. Bac17
AAGTATTGAACAACAGAGGAATGATAATGTCCTGTTGCTTCTAGGACGATAGGTGGTTTCTTACCTGTTTCTCTCTTTACGACCTCCAGAAACTCTACAAGTAAATCAAGACCTTCAATAGTATGAGAAACTTTAAAGCTCTTACGATATGGTTTGCCTTTATCCAAAAATGCCTGAACCTGACTTTCCCCTTTTGAAACATCCAGACCAATGACTGGATTCATTTAAAATCCTCCTCCTAAACTAGTAATTTGCCAGTACCCCTAATTCCTCCATGCAGTGTCACAGCTTCGCTTGTTATACGAGATCTATGTCCCAACCAGCCTCAATCATGTTTCTACAAGCAGGGGGCGAACCGTTTAGTTGACGGGGTCGAAGGCCCCACGGGCAGTTACGTTCTACCCTGGCTACTGATATAATAAGACCAAATAAAAAATGGTCAACCAGAAATATCTGGTGACCTTATAATACGAA
>NZ_JALJRC010000097.1:0-459 GCF_024519925.1 Cytobacillus sp. Bac17
ATTATTCCTTTACTTCCTGGAATGGTGTCAGTTCTGTGGTTGAGTGGGTAGGACTAGAAAATTATATAAAAAGAGGGAAAAAAGAGGAGAAGGGTGGGGAGGAAGGGAGGGGGAAGAAAAAGGGGAGGAGAGGAAGGAGAAGGGAGGGAGAAGGGGGAAGGGGAAGAGAAGGGGGAGAGGGGGGGAAAGGGAGAGGAAAGAAAAAAAAAAAAAGAGGAGAGGAAAAGAAAGAAGAGGGAGGAGGGGGAGGGAAGGAAGGGGAGGGAAGAAGGAAAGAGGAAGGGGAGAGGAAGAGAAGGAGGAAGTGAGGAAAAAGGGGGAGGGGAAGAGGGAAAGGGAAAAAAAGAGGAAAGGAAAGAAGGAGGGAGAGAGGAAAAGAGAGAAGGGAAAAAAAAGGGAGGAGGGAGGGGAGAGGAAGGGGGAAAGAGGGAAGAGAAGGAAGAGGGGGGGAAGGGAAAA
>NZ_JALJRC010000098.1:0-457 GCF_024519925.1 Cytobacillus sp. Bac17
TGCTCTACCGACTGAGCTAATGGCTCGTTGAAGTGGTGCCGGCGAGAGGACTTGAACCCCCAACCTACTGATTACAAGTCAGTTGCTCTACCAATTGAGCTACACCGGCAAGTATGGTGGAGGATGACGGGATCGAACCGCCGACCCTCTGCTTGTAAGGCAGATGCTCTCCCAGCTGAGCTAATCCTCCATTATTAACGCCCGGCAACGTCCTACTCTCACAAGGGGACAGCCCCTAACTACCATCGGCGCTGAGAAGCTTAACTTCCGTGTTCGGTATGGGAACGGGTGTGACCTTCTCGCTATCGCCACCAGACTATTTTCCAAAGACAAGTTTTATTATACCGTCTTTTTAGGATTTTTCAAGAGAAAATTTCATATTTTTCATTCTCTCAAAACTAGATAATGTATGAAGAAGCATTTGCCGAGTATTCACCAATGACTTGTCTAGCTTCGG
>NZ_JALJRC010000099.1:0-451 GCF_024519925.1 Cytobacillus sp. Bac17
AGTGTGGAATCAGGAACTTCGGTACTAAATTTCCCTCGCCGTCACAGCTCAGCCTATGTGGTAACGGGATTTGCCTCGTTACCGGCCTAACTGCTTGGACACGCTAATCCAGCAGCGTGCTTACCCTATCCTCCTGCGTCCCCCCATTGCTCAAACGGTAAAGAGGTGGTACAGGAATATCAACCTGTTGTCCATCGCCTACGCTTTTCAGCCTCGGCTTAGGTCCCGACTAACCCTGAGCGGACGAGCCTTCCTCAGGAAACCTTAGGCATTCGGTGGATGGGATTCTCACCCATCTTTCGCTACTCATACCGGCATTCTCACTTCTAAGCGCTCCACGGGTCCTTGCGATCCCGCTTCAACGCCCTTAGAACGCTCTCCTACCACTGACATCGGAAGATGTCAATCCACAGCTTCGGTGATACGTTTAGCCCCGGTACATTTTCGGCGC
>NZ_JALJRC010000009.1:0-169277 GCF_024519925.1 Cytobacillus sp. Bac17
CATTGTATTACTTCTATTTTAAAATAAAAAAGACTGCAGACAAGCACGATTTTCATCGAGTTTGTCGACAGTCTGAAACAGCCTTTTGGCTGTTTTTTTATTTTTTCTAATTCACTTTTGGACCATGCTCCATTTCCCACATCTTCTCAAAAAACGGCTGTCCTTTAATTAAATTTTCACAAAACTTCTCGTGTTTACCTGACCAGCCGTATTTACTTTCATCGTAAAGTTCATACCATGCCTCTTCAAAGTTCATTGACTGTATTTTCGAATAGCGTTCCGGGCTCCACTCCGTATACCAATAACGGATCTCAGCATCATTTTTGGAAGAGTGAAGCTGATCCAGCGCCATAAACAGCAGCTGTTTAAGCTGTCTTTCTTTTCTCGTCAGGCCTGCCATCAAATCCGGAGATGGAGAAAGGATATGAAATTCCTTTAATGCTGTTTGATCATTAAACGAATAGGCTGCCGTTTCCTGATTTTCAAGCATTTCATATGCCAGCTGCTCCTGCCGCGGGATAAGTCTGCTTTTTCTGATAGGGATATTGTAGCCGATCGTATCGACTGCCAATATGCCTGTCCCGTCTGAAACAACAAAACAATACTCCAATTGAATGCGTTCATGATTTTTCCTTAAGTAAGCTTTTTGATAAATATCATCTAGCAGTTGTTGTGGCAGCTCAGAAAGATCATTTTCAATATAATTAAAAAGAACCGGGTCAATCTTTAACAGCGGAACCTGATCAAGCAGTTCTACGCCATCATCTTTTCTCCATTCATGAAAATGGCATACATTGTATCCATTCTCCTCTCCTTCAAACCAATTCACCCAAACATCATGAAGATACAACATTTTTCAACCCCCACTTCAACAAACTATTTGTCACTCAGTATGGGCAGTAGGCCGTAAATTTATTCCTATATTGCACTCGCAATCCATTTTTTGTAATAAATTTTGTAATGACATTGCTGAATAAATACCTTCGCTTTATTCATTCACACTTGAATAAGGAAAATATATGCTTAAAGTTATAATAATGATACCTATCGGAAGCAAATAACATTCTGGACGCGAGATAATAAAATAGAGATATTCTTTGAAGGTATGTCCAGTTGTAAGCAAATTTAAATACCCTATTACACTGACTCCTCCTGAAACAGAAATCCCAAAACCAGTTAAAAGCCAAAATGCCCTAAATAACATTTTCTTTACTATATGCGTGAGTCCCAAAAGGTCTTAATGCTGCCATAAACTCACTCCCAGTCTTTTTTTACATGTATATGAAGGAAGCTGTTCGGATATGTACAAGCTATTAGCCTGAAAAAAACAAAAAAACGCCTGAAATAGGCGTTTCTTAACTATCTGTTGGATTTAGGATTGAAGGCATCTTTTAAGCCTTCTCCAATGAAGTTGATCGATAGGATTGTAAATGTTAAAACCGCTGCTGGCGGAATCCATATCCACCACTTACTGGTTAAAACATCCGGACTTCTTGCTTCCTGGAGCATATTCCCCCACGTAGGAATGTTGATCGGAACACCGAATCCCAAGAAGCTTAGGCCTGTTTCAGCTACAATCATCGCTGCCAGTGTAATGGTCGCCTGAACGATAATGGTTGACATTACATTCGGCAGCAAGTGTTTAAAAATGGTCTTTGGTGCAGAGCATCCGATGGAAACCGCACTCATAATATATTCATTTTCCTTCTCAGCCATGACCTTGCTTCGCACAAGACGGGCAGTTCCTGTCCAGCTGAGTACACTTATTACGAATATAAGGGTTCCTGTACTTGATTCGATAAAAATTGATTTTAATACGATAACAAATAGCAGGAATGGGAAGTTCATCATAAAGTCTGTAAATCTCATTAGGGCATTATCGACCCAGCCGCCAAAATACCCCGCAGTAGCACCAACAAGAGTACCAATAGTAATAACAGCTAGCGTGATAGAGAATGCAAGCAAGAGTGAAGTCTTGCCGCCGTGCAGAGTTCTGGCAAAGACGTCTCTGCCTGACTTGTCAGTGCCAAAGTAGTGTTCAGCAGATGGTTCTTTACTCATTTGTGTTAAATTGATCTTAGCTGTCTCCTCAACTGGCATAGTTAGCGGCTCAGCCAATATGGACATTGCACAGACCAGCAGCAGGAAGACCAGACTGACCATTGCTACTTTATTGCGCAAAAACTTGCGGCGGGCGAGAGCCCATGGTGATTGACTCTTCGGAGGTTTAACAGGTTCTGCTAAACCTGGCGAAGTTTGCTGTGATATTGATGGTTCCATACTCCCACCTACCTAACTTAAACGAATACGCGGATCTACTAGACCATATAGTAAATCTGCAACTAAATTTCCAATCAGGGTCAAAATAGTCAGCATCATGGCAATGGCCATCATGACAGAATAATCACGTGCATTAACTGATTCTACGAATAAATAACCGATGCCAGGGTATGTGAAAATGGTTTCTGTGATAATTGCCCCTCCAAAAAGATTGGCAATATCGAATCCAAGTAATGTAACAATAGGTATGATTGAGTTTCTTAGAATGTGCTTATTATAAATCGCAGATTCTTTCGTACCTTTAGCTCTTGCTGTACGAACATAATCCTTGCGAGAGCTTTCGATCATATCATTTCTCAAGAACTGTGTGTAAGCGGCTGTAGCCATGGCTCCCAGGACAATAGCCGGCAATACTGTATGTTTTGCTTTACTTAAGTAATATTCCAGTGTTCCCGCTTCTACCCCGCTGCCGATACTTCCACTGGCTGGAACCCATCCAAGATTGATGGCAAAAATATAAATGGCAACCAAAGCTGCAACAAAGCTGGGAATTGCAAGTGCTAGATAGTTAAAGGCTGATATTAAATAATCTCCCATGCTATAGGCAAATCGCCCAGAGTATCTTCCCATTAAAAAGGCTAATAAATAAGTAATTAAAAGAGCTGATATTCCTAAAATGATCGTGTTCGGCAAACGGTCACCAATTAATTCCATAACCGGGCGCTTATGAACAAATGAATCTCCAAAATCTCCTTGGACCACACCACTCATCCAGCGGACATACTGCACAGGAATAGGATCATTCAATCCCATCTGCTCACGCATTTCTTCAATATACTCCGGATCTGAGTTTAATGGGTCAATTTTTCCAGATAGGGCATCACCAGGCATAAGCTTTGCGAGGGTGAAAACCACTACTGAGATAAGGAAAATTATTGGAATCATACCTATGAGTCGTCGAATTGTGTACTGTAGCATTTCCATTCCCCTTACCAAACAAAAATTTATTCGCTGGTTAAACTTGTATTCCTTGGGAGAACAAAATCCCCCCAAGGAATACAGGTTCCTTTTATCCTATTACTCTACAATGTGCCACTTGTGGAACTCATCAGTTCCAAATGGAGTTACTTTCACTCCGCCAACACGCTTGTTGATCGCCCATGGATCTACACGCTGCTCGAAGAAAATGATCGGCAATTCTTCGTTAACAAGCTTTTGCCATTCGTTGTAGACTTCCTGACGGTGTTCAGTTACATCTTTACTAGCATCTTCAGGGAAAGTTACCCCTTTCTTGATTAGCTCATCAGACTTTTCACTGTACCATCTCCACATGTTCCACTTGTCAGTGGATAACCAGATTCCAGCTGGATCTGGATCATTAGCAAGTCCCCAAGCACCCATGAATGTTTCAACAGATGGGTCATCTGCTTCAATAGTGTCATAGAATAGGTTGAAATCTTTTAATGAACCGCCGTTTAGCTTAGCATTTAAGCCAACTTCCTGCCAGGATTGAAGGATGAATTGAGCACGTGCTTCTGAAGTTTCAGCGCCTGCCATTGCATCAAAATTAATTGTAAATGGCTTGCCTTCTGGATCTTCACGGAAGCCGTCGCCGTCTTTATCTACATAGCCTGCTTCGTCAAGTAATTTCTTTGCTTTCTCTGGATCATACTCATACTGATTGAGTTCTGAATCATCAATTTTTGCCCAAGATACTGATGGGAAAGGAGTGTTTAATGGTTTTCCTAATCCGTTTGCAAAGCCATCGATAAATGCCTGACGGTCAATTGCGTGTGCCATGGCATGGCGAAGGGATTTGTTCTGGAATTTCTTGTTATCAGAAACTACTACACCTTTTTTAGTGTCATAATGACCCCAGTCAAAAGCGATATAGCTGTAAGACATGGCATCTGCTTCTACTGGATTTACATTGTCAAGAGCTTTAATAGCTTCCCACTGATCTTTTGGAGCTTCAATAACATCGATTTCTCCGTTTTGCACTAAACCTTGCGCAAGAGAACCATCAATAATTTTGTAAACTACACCATCCAATTTAGCTGGTCCTTGCCAGTAATCATCAAAACGCTCAAATTCAATCATTTCACCAGGTACGATGTTTTTCACTTTAAAAGGCCCTACACCGATTGGAGTTTTACGGATTTGATCTGAGTCCGGAAGCTCTTTAGAAGAAATATCCCCGTAATGGTGCTTTGGCTCAGGATAAACCCAAATATTTTCCAATAAGTTAACAGAAGGCTCAGTTACTGTCACTTCAATTGTATAATCATCAACTACCTTGATCCCTTCAATTGACTCAGCTTTTCCGTCTTTATATTCTTGAGCACCTTTGATCATTGCTACGTTAGCAAAACGTGCACCTTCATAAGTTGGATCAGCAATTAAATACCATGCAAATTCCATATCTTCTGCTGTTAATTCTTCACCATCATGCCATTTAACTCCTTGCTTAAGCTTGAAAGTTAATTTAGTATTGTCTTCAGATAACTCATAATCTGCCAGATTCGGTTCAGATATAAGCTCATCATTTACTTTGAGCAAGCCTTCATGCATAAACTGAAGGGCATTGACATCATCTTCACCCTCGTAATAAGCATAAGATAAAACACCTTTAAATGGCTGAGTGTAACCGAATGTTACTGTTCCACCCTCTTGAGCTTCTCCTGATGCTTTCCCATCATCTTTTGGTTCCTTTTCAGTGCTGGCTTTCTCTCCGCCGCCAGAACATGCTGCCAGGAATACAGACATGACCAGCAGAAGTGATAGCAGCCAAAATGCTGATTTCTTCATTAGTTTCCCCCCGAAAAATATTTTTTGACAAAGCCTTATTTATATAAGTGACAAGCGACTCTATGCCCAGGCTTCACCTCCTTTAAGTGCGGTTTTACACTTTGGCACTCCGGCATTGCATGCGCGCAGCGCGGATGGAAGGTACATCCTTTTGGAGGATCAATCGGGCTTGGCACATCCCCCTCTAAAATAATTCTTTCCTTTTTCTTGCGCGGATCCGGTTCCGGGATCGCAGAGATTAGAGCTTGAGTATAAGGATGCAAAGGCTCTGCATAGAGGCTGTCCTTTTCAGCGACTTCTACAAGGCCACCAAGATACATAACCCCAATCCGGTCACTCATATGTTTAACTACACTCAAATCGTGGGCTATAAATAAGAAAGTAAGATCAAATTCATCCTGAAGCTCTTTCAGCAGATTCAATACCTGAGATTGGACCGATACATCCAGGGCGGAAACAGGCTCATCCGCAATAATGAGCTTTGGTCTTAAAGCCAGTGCCCTTGCGATTCCGATACGCTGTCTTTGCCCGCCGGAAAACTCATGCGGGTATTTATAGTAAGCATCTTCAGGCAGCCCAACTTTCGCAAGAAGATCCATTACTTCCGGCTTAAGTTCTTTTTCGGATTTGCTGTTATAGTTCCTGATGGGCTCTGACACAAGATGCCCAACCATCATCGTGGGATTTAATGATGCATAAGGATCCTGGAAAACCATCTGGAAGTCCTGGCGGATTTTCCTTAGACTGGTTCCTCTTACATTTGTGATATCCTGTCCGTCAAATATGATTTGTCCGTCTGTTGGTTCTAGAAGTCTGAGGATCGTTCTGCCTGCGGTTGATTTTCCGCAGCCTGATTCCCCCACCAGCCCCAGCGTCTCCCCTTTCTTAATTTCAAAGGAAATATCGTCGACAGCCTTAACGACCGCCACAGTCTTTCTAAGGATTCCGCCTTTTATTGGATAGTAAGTCTTTAAGTTCTTAACCTCTAAAAGCACTTCATTGCTGCTTTTATCCTTTTTTAAAACAGCTGTGTTATTATGCTCTGTACTCATCATGCGTTCACCTCTTGTTTTGGCTGGCTTGTCTCGTAAAGCAGACAGGCAACCTCATGTCCTGCTTCATTTTCTGCCAATCGAGGTGTAACAGTCAGGCATTCAGGCATTGCCTTAGGGCAGCGCGCCGCAAATTTGCACCCTGTTTTAGGCATATTTTTTAATGAAGGCACAATTCCTTTTATTGTGCTTAGCTTTTCCACTTCTTCATCCATTTTCGGAATAGCTCCCATCAGGAGCTGAGTATAAGGATGTTTTGGATTGTGAAATAAGGAATCTACATCAGTCCGTTCTGCTATCTTTCCTGCATACATAACAATGACCTCATCACACATCTCGGCCACAACACCCAGGTCATGAGTAATCAGAATGACGGACATATCGTTGACTTCCTGGATTTCTTTTAAAAGCTCAAGAATTTGGGCTTGTACAGTAACATCCAGAGCAGTTGTCGGCTCATCGGCGATCAATAGCTTCGGCTGGCAGGCAATGGCGATGGCGATCATGACCCTTTGCCTCATACCTCCTGAAAGCTGATGCGGATATTCATCTACAATTTTTTCAGGCCTTGAAATTCCCACACTTTTTAGAAGTGCGATACTCTTAAGCCGCGCTTCTTTTTTGGAGATTTTCATATGATTGAATAATACTTCCTGCAGCTGGAACCCAATAGAAAAAACAGGATTTAAAGAAGTCATAGGCTCCTGGAAAATCATTGCGATGTCTTTTCCCCTGATTTTATTAATCTCTGAATCTGTCATCTTCTCCAAATGAATACCGTCAAAGATGATTTCTCCATTTCGGATTTGGCCAATTCCTTTAGGCAGGAGCTTCATGACAGAGAGGCTCATTACAGATTTACCGCAGCCCGACTCTCCTACGATTCCAACTATTTGTCTAGGCTTAACTCTAAAAGAAACATTATCAACTGCATTATAGTATGTACCATCTATGGAAAAAGCCGTTTCTAAATTCTTCACCTCTAGTAATGGTGCGTCTTTATGTTGACGGGGATTTGCGCTCATAGGACACCTCTTACCTTTTCGAATTATTCTGTTAATTCATTCTATTTGTCTAAAATATTATTACAAAGTTATTACAATTGCAAGATTTTTTTAAAATTTGTTAAGATTCATTTTTCTCCACTAAAAAAAAAGCCCACATTTTAGGGCTTTAAAGCGATTACGACTCCAGTTTATATAAAGTTTGATCCACAAAATATTCGGATGGCGCACTAAAAGATAGTTTTGTAGAAAAACTTTTTTTCTCTCTAAATCCCCTTACAATTTCGTAGCCAGCAGCATAACCAATTAATGGAGGGTAGGGTCTTTCACCATACAGTATCTTCTGATGAAGCCTCTCATTCTTTTTTAATTTCAGATGAGTTTTAATCAATTTATCCCAGAAATTCCTGATTTCATCTTTTGAGTATCTGCTGCACCAGGATCCTCTGAATTTCTTGCCACAGTGAATTTCTACCGCATGTTCGGCAAGCCCTTCCAATATGATGGAATCTAGCAGCGTAAATTCTTCAAGCGTTTTTTTCTGTGAGTTAATTCTGCAAGCATGGTGATATTCATGCACAAATAAAGCCTCTATTTCGTCCTCTTCTATATCAGAAGGAAGAAACAGAAAGAGCATATTCGCAAATGAAACTCCCGATTTTCCGGAATGCCGCGAAAAAGGGCCTCCTCCTGCCGACGGGAATATATAAACATCAATATTAGGACCGCCCCACTTCTTCCTATACTTTAAGTATATTTTTTCTGCTAGATTCCATGTTTCTTTTTCTTTTAATTCCTTAAAATCATTCCTGCTGAACCGGTCAGGTTTATACATGCCGAAATCCATTAAGTATTCGTATATTTTTTTGGGGTTATGATCATTAAAGGGTCCTGTAAGTTTTTCACATATTTTAAGCGGTTCATTAAAACTTTCTTCGAGCCATAAATCTGTTTTGACTATCCCATTTTCCCACCTCCATTTATTCGATAGTTAATAAATTTTATGTATGCGGCAGCATTTTGTTCTTCAAAATAAGAAGCCGATTCAAAGGAGGTTCATCTTCCATTGAATCGGCTCTGGTTTAGTTTTTATTCATATCTTTTAAAGACGATGGTTGCATTGTGGCCGCCAAAGCCAAGGGAATTGCTCATTGCAGCTGTTATTTCTTTTTCCCTTGCCTTATTTGGAACATAATCCAGATCACATTCAGGATCCGGGTTTTCAAGATTAATGGTCGGCGGCAGGATCCCTTCCTTCATAGCCAGAACTGTGAAAATGGCTTCAATTCCGCCTGCAGCTCCCAGAAGATGTCCCGTCATGGATTTAGTCGAGCTTACTGCCAATTTATAAGCATGCTCCCCGAACACCTCTTTTATTGCCAATGTTTCAAATTTATCATTATAATCTGTACTTGTACCATGGGCATTAATATAATCAATATCTTCCGGCTTTAAGCCGCCGTCTTCAATCGCCATTTTCATGGCTCTTGCTCCGCCTTCTCCGCCTGGAGCAGGTGCAGTGATATGATAAGCATCCCCGGTAGCGCCATAACCGACGATTTCAGCATAAATTTTTGCGCCGCGGGCAAGTGCATGCTCCAATTCTTCAAGTACGACAATCCCTGCACCTTCTCCAATAACAAATCCATCACGATTTTGATCAAATGGACGGCTTGCTGTTTTTGGATCTGGATTGGTTGAAAGCGCAGTGTTGGCACAAAATCCAGCCACAGACATTTTTGTGATTGGCGCTTCTGCTCCCCCGGAGATCATCGCATCGGCATCGCCGCGCTGAATAACCTTAAAGGCATCGCCAATTGAGTTTGTACCAGTGGCACATGCAGTTACAGTGCAAGAGTTAAACCCTTTCGCCCCTAAGTAAATGGAGACCTGACCCGTTGCCATATCCGGAATCATCATTGGAACGAAGAAGGGGCTCACCCTTCTGTACCCGCGTTTCATAAATGTCTCATATTGATTTTCAAAAGTTTCCATACCGCCAATGCCTGAACCAATCCAAACACCGATCCGATGCGCATTTTCATCTGTGATCTGAAGGTTCGCATCCTTTACAGCCATAAAGGCTGAAGCAACAGCATAGTGTGTGAAGCGGTCCATTTTTCTGGCATCTTTTTTGTCAATATATTCTTCGGGATTGAAATCCTTTACCTCAGCAGCTACCTTAGCCGGATATTCATCTGCATTTAATCTAGTCAGAGGACCAACACCCGAAACCCCTGATTTAATATTGTTCCATGTCGTCTCTGTATTATTTCCAAGCGGTGTTACAGCTCCGATGCCTGTAACGACAACTCTTCTTTTATTCATTTTGATGCAGCTCCTTTTAAATTATCATCATATTTAAAATGAGGTATCTTATCTTCCCCATCTCATCGCAATGGCTCCCCAAGTTAGCCCTCCGCCGAAGCCGACCATCACGAGCAAATCATCATCTTTAATTTTACCCGCTTCCAGTTCTTCCACCAATGCAATTGGAATAGATGAGGCAGAAGTATTTCCGTATTTATCCACTGTTTTCGACATCTTCTCAACCGGGAGTTCCAATCTTTGGCGGGAAGCTTCCATAATGCGGATATTCGCCTGATGAGGAATTAGGAAATCTACATCTTCTTTGGATAATCCAGCCTTATCAAGTACGTTGATGCAGCTTTCACCCATTTGGCGAACCGCAAATTTGAACACTTCGCGTCCATTCATAATGATATATTCATCCTGATATAGGTGTTTTGCTCCTGTACCATCTGCACCTAATTCAAAGGATAATATTCCTCTGCCATCTGAGACTGGCCCGATTACAGCTGCACCTGCTCCGTCTCCAAATAATACGGCTGTATTACGATCATTCCAGTCTGTAACTTTTGAAAGCTTTTCAACACCTACTACTAATACATGTTTGTATGTCCCTGTTTCAATAAACTGTTTTGCCGTTATGATACCATACATAAAACCTGCACATGCAGCGCTAATATCCATTGCCGCCGCCTTGCTTGCTTTTAATCGTTCCTGAAGCATGCATGCAACAGATGGAAATGGATGATCCGGTGTAACCGTTGCAACTAAAATAAGATCTAAATCCTCTGCTTCAATGCCTGCATTTTCCAAGGCTTTAAGTGCTGACTCATAGGCCATATCAGATGTATCTATGCTATCGTCCGCTATTCTTCTTTCCTCAATTCCAGTCCTGGTCCGAATCCATTCATCAGAAGTATCAACTATTTTCTCCAAATCTGCATTTGTTACCACTTTTTCAGGAAGATATCTTCCGATTCCTATAATACCAGCATTCATGGAGTCCCACTCCCTTTCATATTTACAAACCCATAAGCATTCTCTATTTTAATATTATTATCAATTATTATGACTTGGTACTAATTTTATCAAAAGTATATATAATAACGCAACACTTTTTACCGTCCTTTACTTATTACTGCACAAATGTCTATACCCAGTTAACTTTTCTTCATATGCTGTTGTATAGGCATCTGAAAGGAGGAGAATGACATATGTTTGATAAGGATGATAAAGTCAAAAAAAATACAGAAGACCCTTTAAGCCATTTTCTTTTTGGTGATAGAGTAAGAAGACATGAGTCAGATGAAGTTGAAAAAGAATTCGAAAAAAGTGAAGAAGCTCAGGGAAAAGGTGACTGGCTTTTTGGGGACAGGAGCAGTAATGCACATGAAGCCGATGAATGGCTGCTTGGCGGAAGAAGCAGAAAAAGCGATGAAAAGGAAGATCCCCCTAATGAAAACGGAAAAAATATCCTGAATAACATCAACTTTGAGGAACTAATGGGCAACATTGATACACTCATGACTTCTGCTCATCAGTTAAAGCCATTGCTGAAAAAAGCAGGGCCTTTGCTGGAGATGTTTTTGAAGAAGTAGGGGCAGGGGGCTATTCTGGATTATTTTCTATATAAACCCTGGACTTTGTGACACCTTTGTTTTTGAGATTCATTGAAGATAAAAATTTATAGGTCATGTGCCTGGATTTAATATTGAGGAACTCGCGGCAATCCGTATTCGATATTTGATCGTTAATAAGAAGGAAATAGTCATAGATAGCTTGTCGATGAGCAGTGTTGGATATATTTTGACATATAGAGCAATGCCACTTCCGATTTCTCCTTATAATATTAAAGGAGTTGCAAGAGTTACACTGAACCCCTCGAATTAATTCTTTCTCCGCTATTCCATATATTTCGAGAATTTTCTTATTGGATGGGGTATGTTTTAAAAGAAGTTTTTTATTAATTTCTTTTATCTGATGGGGGTAAAGTAATTGTTTTTGATAGTGATTTTTGGCTTCCAGCAGCCTGTCTATTATTTTCTCGGCATGGATTACTGTGTTTAAAATATCTCTATTTTCCTTCTCGGTTTTTATATAGGTTAATGGATTAGCCATTACTACAAAATGTTCAATAGGTACGACTGGCAGTTTTTCATTTTGCATCCAATCTATGAACTGTGCTGCTTGCCGCTTTACCTGTGAAATAGGATTAGGGATAACCAGTTCTTTTTCAGCGTGTTTTTGAATCACTTGATCAGAAAGAGGTTCAAAGTACAAAGTACCGGTATAATTCTTCACTTCAATAATAGCTGTAAAAAAGGGAGTTATTAGAAGGGTATCGATTTGAAAGGCAGTGTGGTTTTTAAAACGGAGATCATTATATACTTTAAATTCATTTGGAAGAAAACCTAAAAAGTAATCAAGCTGCCTTTCTCCTTTATATCCACTAATTCGATTTCGGTTATCTTTTTCAATTTCATGCCTCTTACGATGAAATTCGGGCAGTCTCCGCAATAATGCTTCATTTTGCAGAATTCTTCTTGGAATAGTTCTTGGCTTCATTATCATTACATTACCTCCTTTAGTTTTCTCAGTTAAAATTCGCAATAGATAAGTAAATTCCCTTTTTGATTTTTGAATGTTATGTAATATTTTTGTCTCTCGAAATCTAATTGCTTCGTTATTCTATTGATTTGCGCAAATACTTTTATCATTATTTAGGTTTTTTGCGTCTTCCTCTTGCTTATTTGCGCCCTCGGGACCTAATTGCGGCGTAATTTACTTTAATTGCGCTGTTCTTTTTCTTTATTGCTCCGTTATTTAAGTCATTTGCGTCTTCCTCTTACTTTTTTGCGCCCTCGGGACCTAATTGCGGCGTAATTTACTTTAATTGCGCTGTTCATTTACTCCTTTGCTCCATCTTCTATGATATTTGCGTTTCCTCTGGCTTAATTGTGCTCTCAAAACCTGATTGCGGCCTTAATTACTTTATTTGCGCTGTTCTTCATCTTTATTGCGCCATTATATTAGTCATTTGCTCCCTCAGCTAACCTCTTGGTGTCATTTTTACAATCATTAAAATCCCGCAGAGATAAGATCCCAAACAAAAAACCAGCCTAAAGGCTGGTTCACTCACTCTCTTTCAAAGCATCCGCTTTACCCATTTCGTAGGCTTCGTTCATGACTTTGGTGAATAGGTTCATGAATGGCTGGATCATTTCCATGGATAGTTCAATGCCTGCTTCGTCAAGCTGCTGTTTGGCTTCTGGCAGGTATTTCATGGCGATTTGCATGAATTCCATATTTTTTTCGTTTAGCTGCATCATGTAGTACCTCCTATGTATAAAAATTACTCGTTGGGCAGTTTGCCTGTTTTTTTGTAATTCTCAATGGCAGCGTTTAGTTCTTTTTTGAATTCTTCGTCGACGTCAGGGCTGAATTTCCCAAGTGAAATAACTTCATCCTCGAAATCAAAGGTTAGATTTCCTGATTCCAATTCGCCTTCGTTGAATTTTTTTGCCACTAGTTCATACAAAACATCGACATGCTGAACCGTACTGGTCAGGACGACTGATTCACCCAGATCAGCCTGGTCGGAAATATAGCCGATGGCGTAGAGCCCTTCCTCTTTTAGTTTCTCGATGACAGGAACATTATACCCATCTCCAGCTGGATAGACAACATCTGTCTTATTGGCAATCATTTTGTCCAAGAGAGCTATGGCTTTATTATCATTGTCCCAGTTGCCGACATATTGGATTTGCACGTTTATACCTTCATCAATTTCGCTTACACCTTGATAAAAACCTTCTACCTCCGGCTGCCATTCAAAAGCTGCGAGTATTCCTATGTTATTGGTTTTCGTCATATGGCCAGCAACCATGCCGCCAAAGAATCCCATTGCATAGGCTTCAAAATTCAAGCTGGTGGTGTTGTCATTTTTGGCATCGCCATTAAAGCTGACAAAATGAATGTCAGGGTATTTTTTTGAAATGTTATTAAAGTATGCCGCGTATTCATTGCCATGTCCAAAAATCAGGTTTACACCTTTTTGATCAAACTCTTTAACAGCTCTTTCAACAACCATCTCAGAATTCATGCCCTCTTTATAATAAACCTCCACATTATAATGGGATTGAATCTTTAACATGCCTTTATAGCCTTTCGTCCCCCATACCTGATCATTGACGGTATCGGGCACTAATAATCCAGCTTTTTCAAGTTTTCCTGTAGACATCGATTGTCCGCAGGAGGCCAATAAAAGAAGGCACAAAAGAAGGATCCCGAATTTCACTAATGTCTTATGCATCTCCTCTTTCTCCGCCTCTCTGTCTTTCACTTCATACTAATGGTATGACCGGTTTATTTTACCAGACTAATTCAATTCTACCTTGTCTGTATGTTAATTGAAAAGTTTTTTTTCTAGTTTACAAACCATCCGGGATCTCTATAGAAAGAATATGGCTTCTTTGCTTCTCAAGACCTTCGGAGTATTTCACGGAACACACAATCGCTTTTTCAATTACTTTTCCTTTTGCCAGATCGGGACTGTCCCAATTATTATTATAGTCAAGTGAAAGGTAATCTGCACATTTTTGCCAATGCCCAGTGACGCTGCTCATTAAAAGGCAGGATTCTCCTAAAAGCTTATCTGAACAATTCGATAAGAAACAGATAAGATCCTCAATGAAAATAGCGTCATGTATCCATTCCCTTTCATTTATCTTTACTCGTTTTATATTAGCAAGAGCCTGGTGAAAACTAAATTCCTTTGGCTGCCAGGGACCGTATATAACAGGCAGGTAAAAGCATGAAACTGAAATATTGTTTTCTCTAAGGATGTCAATAGCATCTTCCAAGCGGCTGTGTGTTCTGCTGATGTCTTTAAGCCACTGAATAGGGAGAAGGAATGCAATTTTCACTTGCAGGTCCTTGAATTCATCCAAATTTTTTATAAGAAATTCCTCAATAAGCTCCTTCTCCCTTAAAGAGGCAAGCTCATTCTTTATATATAAATCGTATATATCTATAAAAATTACATCATTTTTTACTATTTCTCTTTTAGAATTAATCCATGATGAATAGTTTTTTTCATAGAAGTTGGCATTCCGTCCGATTGCCAGGCGTTTTTCGTTGATTAAAGCATCTTCTTTTTCCTTATTATAATGAATTCCATCTATCTCACAGCCCTGTTCAAGCAGGTGCTTGCACAGACTGAATCCTATAAATTCAAACGTCCCTACTATTACTGCCCTGTCCATTTTCAGTCCTCCTTAGAAGCATATTAATGTATACTATGCTTCAGGGATTGTCTTTATTTCTTTGCGGAATGGCAGCTGTTTTTATAGAACTTTTTCATATTTTCTAAAGAAGTTAGTCATTTGAGAAGACATTCGCTGTTTTTTATCTGGAAGGGTATAAAACACAGAGATAGGGCTATTTTCATTTTCCCATTGTATTGATCGTTTCTTTAAATAATCTGATTGCTTGTAAGCTCTTCCGCCCGCCAGTACCTGAATGATTCTGACTGGCACTTTAAGGCCCGTTGTAAGGTTTTTTTCATGCCTGCTGAGCAGATCCGCTATTTTATCCGATTCTATTTCATATGAAACTGCCAGTTCTTTTAATAGTTTCTTGTAAAAAAACTTATGCTCTTTTTCCTGCTCGAGATGGTGCTTTAGTGAAAGGATGGGATTGATTAATACAGCTGAACGGATTAAATCGCTCATTTCATGCAATAATCTAAGGGCTACCAATGCTCCCATGCCCTCAGCAATAATATGGATCTTTTCGTTAATAATTTCCGTTCGCAGAATATGTTCATACAAGCATTTAGCCTTATCAACAGCCTGGTCGTTCCCCCAGTGCCTCCCGTAAAGATTTGAATAAAAAATCGTATAGCCATCTTCCCTGAGCTTCTTAATTAATGAATATTTCCCTTCATTTTGAGTCCAAAAACTGCAGTTTCTGTCAACAAAGTGCCGATCATCCCCAATAATCAGGATACCGAAACCACTAGGTTTATCTGGGTAATGAATCATGCACCATTCTGTATCCAGCTGGAAGTTCCGGCTTTCCATAGTAAAACTCCTTTGCAAGTTTGTTCATAATAATGTATGTGAGTAAAATTAAAATGAATGGGGGATTTGCCTAGTTTTAGACAAGTTCAATATGAAGCAGGCTGTATCCAATCAGAGAGTTGAAAAGTACATGTATAGGATGTAAAAATAAATTTATTTCTTTAATAGCTTATGCTAATATGAAAAGGGATTAATTATGTTAGAGGTGAAATAGATGAGATTCTTTTGGACATTCTTCTGGACTTTCCTTCTTGTTCAAATGTTAACGTACGTAGTTTCTTCAATGCTAGGAGCGCCATACGATTTTGTAACCGGCTCCATTCTGGCGGTTGGGACAAGTGTTTTAATTTTTGTTGTCGCTTCCATCATTCCTGAAGGTCCTGTTGAGAAAGAAGGACTTCATTAATCTGCTGCTTATGCAGGAAATGAAAAGAGTCATCCTGATTGATTCAGGATGATTCTTTTCATTTGTTCCCTATTTTACCAGCAGTTCCATTTTGCCGTTATCTGCGGATATGACAACTTCACTGTAATCCTTAATTTCACCTGCGATTATTTTGCGGGCGAGTGCTGTTTCAACGTTCCTTTGGATAAAGCGCTTGAGCGGCCTGGCTCCATAGACGGGATCAAATCCGTTTTCTGCAATATATTCTTTGGCATTATCATTTATACTCAACTTAATATGCTGATCGGATAATCTTGCTTGAAGCTGAGTAATTAATTTTAAAACGATACTCTTTATTTCATTAAGAACCAAAGGCTTAAACAGAATAATTTCGTCCACTCTGTTCAGAAACTCTGGACGGAAATGGCTCCGCAGCTGTCCAAGGACAGTTTCTCTTGTTTCTTCAGATATATCTTCTTCACCAGAAGAACGTTCCAAAAGAAAATGGGAGCCGATATTGGAAGTCATAATGATAACCGTATTTTTAAAATCAACCGTACGGCCCTGTGAGTCAGTGATTCTTCCATCATCAAGCATCTGCAGAAGGATATTGAATACTTCAGGATGGGCTTTTTCAATTTCATCAAGCAGGATTACTGAGTATGGCTTCCTTCTGACAGCTTCTGTCAGCTGACCGCCTTCCTCATATCCTACATACCCCGGAGGAGCACCAATCAATCTTGATACAGCATGTTTTTCCATATATTCGGACATATCAATTCGGATTATTTGTTCTTCACTATCGAATAGTGACTGTGCAAGTGCCTTTGCCAATTCTGTCTTTCCTACCCCAGTAGGGCCCAGGAAGATGAAGGAGCCAATAGGGCGGTTAGGATCTTTAATTCCTGCCCTTGCCCTAAGGACAGCATCTGACACAAGCTGGACAGCTTCATCCTGGCCAATCACTCTTTCGTGAAGAATGCTTTCAAGACGAAGCAGCTTTTCGCGTTCTCCTTCAACAAGTTTAACTACTGGAATACCTGTCCACCTTGCCACAATGCCGGCAATTTCTTCTTCTGTTACTTCCTCTCTCAGCAGCCTTTCCCCTTGATTCTCGTTAACAGCACTTTCAAGATCTTTCAACTCCCTTTCCAAAGAAGGGATTCTTCCATGGCGCAGTTCTGCAGCTTTATTCAAGTCATAATTATTTTCTGCTTCTTCCAGTTCACGGCGTATTTTCTCAAGCTGCTCCCGTTTTTCCTGAACTTTCTGGATTCCTTCTTTTTCAAGCTGCCATTTTGCTTTCATGCTGTTAGCCTGGTCTTTTAATTCAGCCAGTTCCTTTTGCAGGTCTGCAAGCCTCTGCTTGCTTCCTTCATCACTCTCTTTTCGTAAAGCTGCTTCTTCTATCTCAAGCTGCATGACTCTTCTTGTAACTTCATCCAACTCCGATGGCATTGAATCGATTTCCGTCCTGATCATGGCACAAGCTTCGTCAACCAGGTCAATCGCTTTATCAGGAAGGAACCGGTCAGTAATATATCTGTCTGACAAGGTTGCGGCAGCCACTATAGCCCGATCGTGGATATTGACTCCATGATGGATTTCAAAGCGCTCCTTCAGCCCTCTGAGAATTGAGATTGTATCCTCTACATCCGGCTCCTGCACTAATACCTGCTGAAAACGCCGTTCCAGGGCTGGATCCTTTTCGATATATTTGCGGTGTTCCTCAAGAGTGGTAGCTCCTATACAGTGCAATTCACCTCTTGCAAGCATAGGCTTCAGCATATTCCCTGCATCCATTGCTCCTTCTGTCTTGCCCGCTCCAACAATGGTATGAAGTTCATCAATAAAAAGAAGAATTCTGCCTTCGCTTTTCTTAACCTCATTTAATACAGCTTTCAGTCTTTCCTCGAATTCCCCCCGGAATTTGGCTCCAGCAATTAAAGCGCTCATATCAAGGGCAAAAATGGTTTTATCCTTAAGGCCCTCAGGCACATCTTTACGTACTATTCTTTGTGCCAATCCTTCGACAATAGCTGTCTTTCCTACCCCAGGTTCGCCTATTAAAACTGGATTATTTTTGGTTTTCCTTGAAAGGATGCGAATGACATGCCTGATTTCACTATCCCGGCCAATTACAGGATCAACTTTCCCCTGTTTCACCTCTGCAACAAGATCTCTTCCATATTTTTTTAAAGCCTCATATGTTGATTCCGGATTTTGCGATGTCACCCTCTGATTCCCCCTAATCTCCTTAATCGCCTGCTCCACTTTTTCTTTATTGATTCCGTAAGCCTTTAAAACTGCTGCCGTTTCGGTTTCCGCTGCTGCAGCAGCCATGAAAACATGCTCAACTGACATGAATTCATCCTGATAGATCTTCATATAATTTTCTGCTTCCGCCAGCAGCCGCTGCAGTTTACCGGATATATACAATTTTCCTTGATCCATTCCTGAACCGGACACCTGCGGTTTTTTCCTCAGTGCTTCCTTCATTTTATTATTAAAAGAATTAGCCGGAATCTGCATTTTTGACAGTAATAATGATATCAGGCTGTTTTCCTGTCCCGTTAAAGCCAGGAATAAATGTGCTTCATCCACTTCCTGATGCTGCTCGCGTATTGCTATGGACTGTGCATTTAATAACCCTTCCTGAAGCCGCTCTGTCATCCGATTTAAATCCACTGTGCAACCTCCTATTTGACCTTTTTTGACCTTTAATTTTATTATAATCCAATCTTTTCATATGTAAAGTTTCCAGCAGTTTATTCTCAGTCTAAAAAGCCATCCGCAATTGGGATGGCTACTTTGTTTATACTATTTCCCCATCTTCTTTATCATTAATCAAAATCAAGGCTTTCTTTTATACGTCCAAAGCCGGTTATGATTGGATGTTTCCGGAAATTGATCCCCAGCTCTCATTTTAAGCATTTGAGGATTATTGACGTTACTTCCCGTTTCGCCAATTTCTATATAAATTCCATTATTAGGCGCTTTCTGGCCAGGCTTGAATTGTCTGTTTTGCCCCATGCTGAATACCTCCTTTAATCGTAAATCACTTATTATTATTTCCACTCTTGCATCTCTCATGAGGGAAACTATTGGCATCGCACAAAAGCAATGAAAAGGATATCACTTTACTCTGATGCCTTTTTTATAGTTAAATGGGTGGTATGAGATTTGATTATGGAGGATTTACTTGTGACTGATTTTCTAACATTGCTTAAATACTTGTTTTTGGGATTATTTCAGGGATTTACAGAGCCTATTCCCATTTCATCGAGCGGGCATCTGGAGATTGCCCAGCATTTTTTCGGGCTTGACATCAAAGGCCTTAGCTTTGCCCTCCTTGTAAATACAGCCTCATTATTAGCTGTGCTGCTTATATACAGGGAAGATATTATGAGACTCATCCGAAACGGCCTTGCATACATTACAACCAAAGATAAACAGGCGGAATCAGACTTTCGATTTATCATTTACTTGATTATTGGAACCATTCCTGCAGGTGTCATCGGCATTTTGCTCGAGGATTTTATCGATATGCACCTTGCAAATATAAAAACAGTTGGGATTACTCTTATCGTGACAGGACTTGCACTGTGGCTGATCCGCAATTTACGCGGACGGAAAAATGATGCTGAATTATCTTATAAGGATGCAATTATTGTAGGACTTGCACAGGCAGTTGCCCTGATACCGGGAATCAGCCGTTCCGGTGCCACTATTGTAGCGGCAATGGGGCTGGGGATGAAACAGGAAACAGCTCTAAGGTTCTCTTTCCTTTTATATATCCCGGTAAGCGCCGGCGGAATGATTCTTGGTTTTAATGACATTTTTACGGATCCCAATTTATCTGAATATGCGATTCCCTATACAATTGCCTTTGTTGCTTCACTAGTTGCATCTTACTTCTCTTTAAAATGGTTTATGAATATTATGGCTAAAGGAAACCTGAAGTATTTTGCGATTTATTGTTTTATTGTTGGACCGCTGGTTTATTTCCTATCTTAATGAAAAAGCCTTCTCTGTGCTGAGAAGGCTTTTTCATTATAATATCTCTGAAAGAATGGCTTTTTGAACATGAAGCCTGTTCCCAGCCTGCTGAAAGACAGCGGAATTATTTCCATCAATGACCTCCACTGTAACTTCCTCACCGCGATGGGCAGGCAGGCAATGCAAAAAGACGTAATCTTTTTTGGCTTTTTGGACAAGATATTCATTAACCTGATAATCAGCAAAGTCTTTCAGCCTCTGTTCATTCTCATCTTCCTGTCCCATGCTCGTCCAGACATCTGTATAGATGGCATCGGCATTAGCAACCGCTTCTTCAGGGTTAGATGTTATCTTTACCTTTGAACCGCTTTGTTCGGCAAACTCTTGTGATTGCTGGAGAACAAAATTATCTGGCTCATACCCTATAGGACAGGCAATCGTGATATTTACCCCCATCTTGGCAGAAGCAATCATTAAAGAATGGGCCACATTATTGCCATCGCCTACATATACCAGGTTTTGGCCTTTTAACTCCCCATTTTTCTCTTCAATTGTAAGGAGATCGGCAAGAGCCTGGCACGGATGATAAAGATCGGTCAAGCCGTTAATGACCGGAATGTCCGCATGATGAGCCAGTTCCTGGATCTTTGCATGGGAGAATGTGCGGATCATAATCGCATCAACATACTGTGAAAGCACTTTAGCTGTATCCGCAATGCTTTCTCCTCTTCCAAGCTGCAGGTCCTGGCTGTTTAAATATAAGGCATGGCCCCCAAGCTGCAGCATACCTGCTTCAAAGGAAACTCTTGTGCGTGTAGATGACTTTTCAAAAATCATGCCAAGAATTTTGCCTTTTAGGATGGGAGTTTCTGCACCCTGCAGATGAGCTTCTTTTAATTGCTTTGCTTTTTCCAGCAGCCCCTTAATTTCCTCTGATGAAAAGTCTGCAAGTGTTAGAAAATCTTTTCCTTTTATATTTATACCCTTATCCGCAGCCTGAATTGAAATCATAAGACGCCCACTTCCTTTTCTCCAGTATTATTTTTAATGCCCTGCCAATCTTCAATGGATTTAACATCCCAATCGCCTGCAGACATTGATTTTAATAATGCAATAAGCGTTTCTTTTTCACTGAAAGTCAAAATTCTGTTTTTGGTTCCCATTTCTCTCATTCTCTTATCTTCTTCACTTATGCCAGGATTATATAAGGCGAAGGTTTCCTGGACATTCCAATCCATATTGCCTTGAGTCAGAAAAACAGGTACTACTTTAGCCTTATTAATATAATGAGTTAGTTCTTCTGTTTCTGGAGAGTTTGCAATTACGACACATTTGCCTTTAGCATCATTTAAACCAGCATGGAAAGACTTTCTGATTGCCGCCTCAAAATTTGGTGCGAGTGAAATGGCCTCTCCTGTTGATTTCATTTCAGGACCTACTTTGCTGTCCAATCCCTTTAAAGCATAATTAGAGAAAACCGGGAATTTCACACATACAAATGGGAGTTTTGCAGCATCCGGAATTTCATCTTTCGACAAACTATATTTCCCAAGCAATATTTTTGTCGCAATCCCCACTAGCTGTACGCCTGTTACCTTGCTGATAATTGGTACAGTTCTGCTTGCACGAGGGTTTATTTCAAGAATAAATACTTCTTCGCCGTTAACGATATACTGAATATTCATGAGTCCTTTATACCGGAGCTTTTGCACAATGGCTTTTGCAAAGGCTAGCATTTTATTCTGGACATTTTCTGAAAGATTTTGCGGCGGGAGAACGGACATGCTGTCGCCAGAGTGAACACCCGTTTTTTCAATATGCTCCATAATTGCAGGTGCACAGATATGATTTCCGTCTGCTGCCAGATCAAGCTCAGCTTCTGAAGCATGCACGAATTGATCAATTAAAATCGGATAAGGGACATCACCTTTCGCTAAATAACCCTCCAGCTCAGATGATGAAGAAATACGTTCCATCCCTCTCCCTCCTATAACATAGGATGGGCGGACAAGAATCGGGAATCCAATGTTTTCGGCTGCTTCTTTTAGCTCTTCTTCTGAGTGGACAACATCACCTTTTATCCGCGGAATATTCAAATCATCCAGCAGCTGATAAAATAGCTTCCGGTCCTCTAATGCATCTATGGTATTTGAGTCAGTTCCAAGCAGGGTAACACCATAACTTTCAAGTGCGGATGCCAGATTCAGAGCTGTCTGCCCGCCAAGCTGCACAATGACTTCTGAAATCCCTTCTGCTTCAATAACATTTAAGATATCCTCAAGAATTAGCGGTTCAAAATAAAGCCTGTCAGCGGTTGTATAATCCGTACTTACCGTTTCAGGGTTATTATTGATCATGATTGTCTCAACGCCTTCATCCCTCAGAGCAAATACTCCCTGAACGGAGCAATAATCAAATTCAATGCCCTGGCCAATTCTGATGGGGCCGCTTCCAATAATCAGGACTTTCCTCTTATCACTCTTTACTTGTTCATTTTCGCCAAAATAACTGGAGTAATAATAATTAGATTGTGCTTCAAATTCAGCTGCGCATGTGTCAACCATTTTATAGGCAGGCAGAATGCCAGCCTTTTTGCGTTTGTCCCTGACTGCTTTTTCCGAAACTTTCCATTCCAATGCAAGAAACTTATCACTAAAGCCCTTTTCCTTAAATAGCTGCAGCTCTTCTTTTGTTGCTTCATCAAGTGTTAAAGCAGAGATTTGCCTTTCCAGCTTTACCATTTCATTGAGTATATTGAGATAGAAATAATCAATTTTTGTGATAGAGTGTAAAGCTTGCAATGAGTAATTTCTCCGGAGTAATTCAATTACGGTAAAGAATCTTTCATCAGTCTGCTTTAACAGCAGTTCCTCAAGTGAGGTAACCGATTTAGCTGATAAGCCAGGTGATTTCAAATCATTCACCTTCACTTCAAGTGAATGGATTGCCTTTAAGAGAGCCCGTTCGAGATTCCGGTCAATCCCCATTACTTCTCCGGTTGCTTTCATCTGCGTTCCGAGTTTGCGGTCCGCAGAAGGAAATTTATCAAATGGCCATTTTGGAAACTTAACGATGACATAATCCAGGGCTGGTTCAAAGCTTGCAAAAGTATCTCCTGTTACAGGGTTGATAATTTCCGATAAGGTATACCCGACGGCAAGCTTTGCAGCCATTCTGGCAATTGGATAGCCTGTTGCTTTGGAAGCAAGGGCAGATGACCTGCTGACTCGAGGATTGACTTCAATTAGGTAATAATTCTTGCTATGAGGATCAAGGGCAAACTGAATGTTGCACCCTCCAATAATGCCAAGCTCGGATATGATCTTGATAGAAGCTGTTCTCAGCATCTGATACTCATCATCTGTTAAGGTTTGTGAAGGTGCGACAACAATTGAGTCACCGGTATGAACTCCTACAGGATCAATGTTTTCCATATTGCATATAGTGATGCACGTATTCTGTGAATCCCGCATGACCTCGTATTCTACTTCCTTAAATCCTGCTATGCTTTTTTCAACCAGGCATTGGCTGATCGCACTCTCTTTTAAACCGCCCTGCACCAAAGATGTCAGTTCATCAAAATCTCCTGCTATACCTCCTCCTGTTCCGCCAAGAGTATAAGCTGGACGGACGATAATAGGAAATCCAATTTCGCGGGCAAATTGGATGGCTTCATTTACTTCATGGACAATGATGCTTTCGGGAACAGGTTCGTTAAGCTCGTTCATCAGCTTACGAAAAGCTTCCCGGTCTTCGCCTTTCTTAATGGATTCAATGCTGCTGCCCAAAAGCTTCACTCCATAATGTTCAAGCACACCTGATTCACTCAGTTTAAAAGCAAGATTTAAACCTGTCTGGCCTCCCAGTGTGGCAAGCAGGCCATCGGGACGTTCTATCTTTATAATCTTCTCAAGGCTGTCAGCTGTCATCGGCTCAAAGTAGACTTTGTCTGCAAAAGCTTTGTCAGACATAATGGTAGCCGGATTGTTATTAACAAGGATAACCTTATAGCCTTCTTCCTTTAATGCTGCGCAGGCCTGTGTTCCTGCGTAGTCAAATTCTGCTGCCTGCCCGATGACAATCGGGCCGGAGCCGATTACTAATATGGATTGGATGCTGGTGTCTTTAGGCATAAGCGAAAACTCTCCTATTCTCCTCTTGAATCATGTTCATAAACTCATCAAAAATATAATCACCATCCGCAGGTCCCGGATGGGCTTCCGGATGGAATTGGACCGTATGGATTGGCAGGACCTTATGCATTAGTCCCTCAATTGACTGGTCATGCAGGTTTACATAGCGGGTTTTAAACCCGGTATCTTTTATGCTTTCTTCATCAACCACATAGCTATGATTTTGTGATGACATAAATACTGTGCCCTTCTTCATGTCCGCAATCGGGTGGTTGGCACCCCTATGGCCGAAGGACAGTTTTTTTGTGTTGCCGCCAAATGCTAAAGCAGCCAGTTGGTGGCCAAGACAAATTCCCAATGCCGGATACTGCTCCAGCACCTTTTTTAATTCCGGAAGGATGCTTTTTAATTCTTTAGGATCTCCAGGCCCGTTTGAAAGCACTACACCGTCTGGATTTAGTTTTTTAATCTGTTCAAAGCTTGTATTGTAAGGAACAGATGTAACCTTGCACGCTCTTTTCAGCAATGAATCCACAATTGATTTTTTAGCGCCAAAATCGATGACAACTATATGAATGCTTCCCTCTCCACAGCACTCCATTGTTTGCGAAGATACTTTGCAAACTTTTTTATCCTTTCGAAGCAGCAATCCGCCGGGGGCAGTTTCCGAAGAAGACATTTTTGCCGGCATGCTTCCTTCTGAACGGATTTTCTTTACAATTGATCGGGTATCCATATGCCCTAATAATGGAATATTCCATTTCTGAAGGTATTCCTGAAGCGAATAAGCCGATTTGTAATGCGAAGGATTTCTGCTTCCTTCATAAACAATAACCCCTGCCACATGAGGTTTCTTACTCTCAAAATCAGACTCATTTATTCCGTAATTTCCGATTAAAGGATAGGTAAACACAATAATTTGGTCCTTATAAGAGGGATCTGTCAATACTTCCTGGTAGCCTGTCATTCCTGTAAAAAAAACGATTTCCCCTTCTACATCCTTTTCAGGCTGATCCGTCAGCCATTGGCCTTTATAGGAATGGCCGCTATTTAAATGAAGGTATCCTTCCATTATCAACACCCCAAAGCTATCTGTATATTTATATAACCTAGTTAATTTTTATTCATACACTTGAAAAATAATACAGCTTAAACAGCTGATTTTGAAAATTCCTTTAGTGTGGATTGCAGAATTTGCACCGCTTCATCTATTTCAGATTTTGATGCTGTCAGCGGAGGCAGCAGCCGCAAAACATTTTCCCCAGCAGGCAATGCAAGCAAGCAATTGGCTCTTAATTCCTTTAACAAAGATGGAAGGGGGATATCTAATTCAATACCGACCATTAAACCAAGATAGCGAATCTCCTTAACAGCTTCAATCTGTTCAAGCGATTCAGCCAATTTGTCAGCAAGATATGCACTCTTTTCCTGAACGCCTTGTAAAAAATCATCATCAAATATTGTCTTCATTGTAGCAATAGCTGCTGCAATGCTGATCGGGTTCCCGCCGAATGTTGATCCATGGCTTCCTGGTCCAAATACTTCTTCCAATGCTTTTTTTCCAATCACTGCGCCTATTGGCAATCCGCTTCCCAGGCCTTTAGCTGCGGTTACGATATCGGGCGTAAGGTCAAAATGCTGAAATCCAAAGGCTTTACCCGTTCTGCCAATGCCGGTCTGAATTTCATCTACAATCAGGAGCGCCCCATATTCTTTGCAAAGCTGCTCAGTTTTTGTAAGAAACTCCTGATTCCCAATGTGAATCCCGCCTTCACCCTGTACAATTTCCAGCATTACAGCCGCTGTTTCCGCGTCAATCTCTTCCTCCAATGCATTAATATCATTAAAAGGAACATACTTAAAAGTCTCAAGCATGGAACCATAGCCTTTTTTAATTTTTTCCTGGCCAGTTGCAGCCATTGTGGCAAAGGTTCTCCCGTGGAATGATTGCTGAAAAGTAATGATTTTTTTCCTTCCCGAAGCTTTTCTTGCAAGCTTAATCGCTGCTTCATTTGCTTCTGCTCCGCTGTTGGCAAAGAATACAAGGTCCATGCCCGCAGCTTCAGAGAGAGTCTTTGCTGCAGCCTCCTGCTGATCCTGTATATATAAATTGGAAACATGCCAGAATTTATTCAGCTGTTCATTGATTGATTTTTGTACAGCTGCTGGACGGTGACCAAGATTGCAGACTCCAATCCCTGAGGTGAAGTCCAAATAGCGCTTCTTATTTTTATCAAAAAGATAACTTCCTTCTGCTTTTTCCGGCTCCACTTCCCACCGGGCATACGTTGGAAATAGATTACTCAAGTTAAGACCTCCTTCTTGGCAGATATATTCGTACCGTTCCATATGCCTTCCTCATAAAACTTTTCTTTTCCTGATACAATCATTACGCTATTTAGCCCTTTGCTGATTAGGTTCAAGGCAGAGGTAACCTTTGGAATCATTCCGCCTGTAATTTTTTTATCGTTAATATGCTGTTCAATTTCATCCGCGTCAAGCTGAGGAGAGAGGTTGCCGTCAATGGATATTCCCTTTACATCCGTTACAAAGATGCAATGTTCAGCTTTAATGGCATTGGCAACGGCTGCCGCCGCATAGTCGGCATTGATATTCAATTTCATCCCGCCTTCTGCAGCTGCAATAGGAGTAATGACAGGGACCAGGTCTTCATTAAATAACATTTCCAGTACCGACTGATTAACTGCCGTTATTTCACCAACCAGTCCAAGCTCATCCTGATTGATAAATTCTGCCTTTAGCAACCCCGCATCACTGCCATTTACGCCAAACCCTCTCAATCCATGCAGTTCGATCATTGAGGTAAGCTTGCGGTTGGATTGTCCTGACAAGACCATCTCTGCTACCTCCAGAACTTCCGGAGTCGTTTTTCTTAGCCCATTGACAAATTCATGAGGGATATTAAAAAGTTCCAGCATGCTGTTAATTGCCGGCCCTCCACCGTGAACAAAAACAATCTGGTATTCTTCCTTCTTCAACTCTAAAAGACTATCAAAGAAAGCATCTCCCAGCTCTTCCATTACACTGCCTCCGCACTTAATGACAATACTTTTCAAATGGCATCCCCCTCAGGTACGATAGCTTGCATTGATTTTGACATAATCATAGGATAAGTCACATCCCCAGGCCTTCCCTTTGCCTGCTCCCTGGTGAAGATTCACAGTAATCTGAATGGCGGCATTTGATAAGTACTCTTTTGCTTCTTCTTCAGAAAATGCCAGTGGAACACTATTTTTCAGCATGACTATAGGTCCGATTGCGATATCTACCGAAGACGGATCAATAGCTGGCTGGCTCTGTCCGATTGCCCCGATAATTCTGCCCCAATTGGCATCCGCTCCATATATAGCAGTCTTAACAAGGTTCGAGCCGACAATCTGTTTAGCAATCATTCTGGCATCGTCATCCGACTTTGTCCCTGATACCTCCACTTCTATCAGCTTTGTTGCTCCCTCACCATCTTTTGCAATCTGTTTGGCAAGACTTTCACTCGTTTGAGAAAGCATCTGTATAAATACATCCCAATCTGGATGGTTCGGCGAAAGTTTATTTATACCGCTGGTTCCATTGGCCATGACCAATACCATATCATTTGTTGAGGTATCTCCATCAACGGTTATCTGATTGAATGTTCGATCGGTAACCTGTTTCAATGCAAATTGCAAATCTCCGCAGTCTATATTTGCATCTGTTGTGATAAACGCAAGCATGGTTGCCATATTGGGATGAATCATTCCAGACCCCTTTGCCGAGCCGCCCATTGTAACGGTTTTCCCATCGATTACTGCCGAATAGCAGCACTTCTTCATCACTAAATCCGTTGTTAATATAGCTGTTTGAAAATCCTCTGAGTGTAATGCCTCATTGCCTGGCTTCAGCATCTTAATGCCCTCTTCTATCTTATCCATCTGCATATATTCTCCAATGACACCAGTAGAGGCAACCGCCACATGCTGTTCCTTTAAATTGAATTTATCTGCAGCTGATTTTCTCATTTGATAAGCATCCTTTAGCCCCTGGTCCCCTGTACAGGCATTGGCACATGCACTATTTACTATAACAGCCTGAATGAGGCCTTCTGCTGCAATGCTTTCCTGAGTAACTTTTAAAGGGGCAGCCTGAAAATGGCTTGTTGTATAGACAGCTGCACATTGTGCAGGAGTATCGCTTAATATAATTCCCAGGTCCTTTTTTGAATAGCGCAGCCCTGCATGGACGCCAGCTGCGGTAAAGCCTTTCGGTGTTATGATGCTTCCTGTCGGCAGTTCGGTTACTTCAGTTTGAGATACTAATTGCATTTATCTTTCCTCCTTATGGATAGAGCGGTACAAATCCGAGACCTGCTTTTTCATCCAATTTGCTCATAATATTGGCATTTTGTACAGCCTGCCCGGCTGCTCCCTTCATTAAATTATCAATCACTGAAACTATTGTCAGTCTGCCCGTTCTGGAATCCACATGAACACCTATATCGCAAAAATTAGAGCCTGCCACCTCTTTTACGGAAGGGAAAGAATTTTCAGGACGAATTCGAATAAACGGCTGTTTTTCATAAACTGATTGATAAAGTTCAAGAATTTGAGAAGAAGTGTATTCTTTTGTCAGCTGAACATAGCTGGTTGTCATAATGCCTCTTGTGATAGGAAGAAGATGGGTCGTGAATGTAATCGGCTTTAGAGCGGAATTCCATTTCATCAGCTGCTGTTCGATCTCAGGTGTATGCTGGTGCTGGTTTACCTTATAAACACGCAGGTTTTCATTAGCTTCTGCATAGCTTGTTGATCTTGAAAGCGCCCTTCCTGCCCCTGACACACCGGACTTTGCATCGACCACAATGCTATCGGGCTTTATTAAATTTTCTTTTACAACTGGTGCAAGACTTAACAGAGCAGCTGTTGGATAGCACCCAGGATTAGATATGATTTCTGCGGAAGCTATTTCGTCATGATGCCACTCAGGAAGCCCATATACTGCTTTTTCTACCAGAGATTCGTTAGCAGGAGTGTGTTTATACCACTCCAGATAGGCTTGAGCTGGGATTCGAAGATCACCGGAAAGGTCAATTACCTTTATATTCTTGCCTGAAAAATTTTCAGCAAGTTTCCCTGATACTCCAGATGGTGTTGCCAGAAAAACAATATCAGACTGGTCTGCTATTTGAGCTGGATCAATCCCCTGTAAGTTCTTGTCAATGATTTCATATAGATGGGGATATTCATTCCAAATGGGCAGATCTTCTTTCGTTGAATGAATCGATTTAATATTAAATTCTGGATGCTGTTTAAGGATACGGAGCAATTCCGCACCCCCATATCCGGTTGTTCCGATGATTGAAACGTTCATAATTGCTCCTTCCACACTTAATTGTATATTTAATCATTTATATACATATTTATGAATTTATGTTTCTCTTATTATAGAAACTGAAAGAAAAAATTGCAACCTATTTTACTGAAGTTTTAAAGATTTCTAATATTTATTTATACTCAGCACAGCTATTTCTGGATAAATTAAAAAACCGGCCTGGTCAGGCCGGTCTTTAATTATGAATGGCAAGTAATAACATGAAAAAGAATATGGCTGCATTCGCAATTTCATATATCCCAATTTTTTTAGGTGTAAATGATTTCCCATAAAATGTAATGGACCGAAAAAGGCTGGGAAGAAACGCTGCAGATACAATCCATCCACCTGCCAGCAGCCAGAGGATCGGTACCGCAGCATGAAAGATCCACGAAATCCATTTGAAGGAAATGTTTTTCTTTTCCCTGATCATTGATTTTACATAGAAGGTGCTTCCGGCAAAAAATGAAATGGAAGCTGCAAATACTGTCCAGGCCAGCGGTGTAATTTCCCCATGCGGCAAATAGCTGCTCGCAAGGCCTGCTATGGAAAAGGCACTAATGGCACTAAAGTCGTTACCCAATGCCCTATCTCTGTTATTAGACGAATAGCGTGCATTAATGATAAAAAAAGGAATCATAAGAAGTCCAAATATGATAATCGACGGCCTTGCCAGTAAAGGGAATAATAGCAGTAAAATAGCCGGAACCAAATAAATAATAGCCCACTTTGCATAAAAAGCCATCCTTTTTCTTTTAAATAGAAGAAGGCCAGGATAAGTAGCCAGATATAATAATATCCATCCTAAAAAAAACGGGATATGAGACCAAATAATATCAGATGCCGCCGCCCCGAGCCAAAATGGCAGGATCAGCATTGCCCAGGCTCCATGCTGTTTTGGCATAAATAACTTCATCCATAATACCTCCCCGCTGCTTTCTGCCAATAATATATAATTTTCCGCGTAAATAATAAGTGAAGATTATCACTGGTAAACAAATCGCCACAAAACGTTCAACTTTTAGAGAATTATTAAAAACAGCTCCAAAAAAAAATGGACTGTTTTGTTTAATTTTATTTCTTTTTCTTACTTTCGCTCACTAAATACTCAATAATCCACTCAGTGCCTTTGGGATCACGGATGCTGAAAAACGGAGTTTCCAAATCTGCAGCCTTGTGCTTAATCACTTTATCTTCCCAGCAGAAGAGTGCACAGATATTTGTCAGTTCCTCTATAAGGTACCTATCTTCATCACTTCTGAGCATGAGTGCTTTAGGGTATGAAGCCTTTTTATGACCTTCAATAAGCACTACATCAGGCTGCAGCTGCACGGCAATATTAATTTGCTCCTCCAGGCTCCAGCTTTTCTTCTCAGCTTGTAAAAGCAGTCTGCCGCCACCCTCAACAATTGAAGCGTCTGCTCCTGATTCAATATGATTGCTGGAATCCTTTCCTTCTGGGGTTTCGGGTTTGCCTCCATGACCATGATGCTTAATGGTAACGACAGAAAGGCCCTTCCCTTTTAATCCGGAAATTATTTTGTTAACCAATGTTGTTTTTCCACTGTTTTGATAGCCGGATACCTGAAAAATAACAGGTTCCTTTACCATGGCCATTCGCTTCCTTCATGGTCCTCAAGCAATAGCACCTCAACAATGTCGCCCATGCCATAGCCTCTAGTTCCGCCGGGCAGAATCATTAGTGAATTCGCGCCGGCGAGACTCATCACAATGTTTGATTTATCCACTCCGCTTGGCGCCGCAACCAGTCTGCCTCCTGAATAATTCACAGCTGTCCGGACAAATCGTGTAAATGGATTTGCTTTTGGAAACTCAGCCACGAGCTCTGCAGTTTCTTTTCTTAAATGCGGCTTCTCAGAGAACAGCATTTTCCGGATAATCGGTCTTGCAAAAAGCTCAAATCCGACATAGCAGGCAGAAGGATTTCCGGAAAGTCCAAACAAAAGCTTCCCTTCATGCTGGGCAACTGTAGTCACACTTCCGGGCCGCATCGCAACTTTATTGAAAAGGACCTCTGCCCCAAGCTTTTCGTAAATGCCCGGCAGATAATCAAAATCGCCTACAGATACACCGCCAGTAGTAATCAGTATATCCACGCTGTTCAATGCTTCTTTCACAGCATCGAAACATGTATCAAATTCATCAGGGAGCTTTCCATAATAAATAACTTCCGCCCCAGCCCTTTCAATTTGGGCTGTAATCATATGGGCATTGCTGTTTCTGATTTTCCCTGGCTGCAGCGGTTCGTGTACTTCCAATAGCTCTGTGCCTGTTGCAAATAATCCGATAACAGGCTTCTTTGCAACCGGTACTTCGGCATAGCCAAAGGTAGCAAGAATAGCCTGAATTCCCGGGTTGATTTTTGTCCCCTTCTTGACCAGTGAATCTCCTTTTTTCGCATCTTCGCCCTTGAAGGAAACATTGTCTCCACTATTATAGGAGCGTTTAATGGACATAAAATTCTTACCGTCTTCTTCATATGCTTTTGCCAGCTCGAGCATTACTACGGCATCACATTCTTCAGGCATTTGCGCACCAGTCATAATTCTCACAGCCTGGAATGGACCAATGTTTTTGGAAGTTACATGCCCTGCGCCAATATGATCTACTACCTCAAATACTGCGGGATTTTCCATTGAAGCTTCCTTTGTATCTGCTGAACGAACAGCAAATCCATCATATGGTGATCGGTCAAAATGAGGGACATCATGGGTCGCTTTTAAGTCTTCTGCAAGAAAACGACCGTTGCTTTCATTAATGGATATGTATTCTGCACTTCCTTTTAATTGATAGGCCATGATTTTTTTTACTGCTTCCCCAACAGGAATGGGAGTTCTTTTTTCCAGCATTATATCAGCTCCTATGTACTTTTCTTAACGCTTTTTCTATTTCAATTATTATAAACGTACATGAAAACTTATAACATGACAATCATCACACTTTCAGTTTCATATGTGCATGGTTTTACCCAAAGGCCGTTTTCGTAAGGTTTGTTGCTTTTTCTATATTATTTACTGAGTTGATTGTAGTGGAAGGTGCGAGATCCTCGAAAATGCACTCGCATTTTCTTCGTGCGGTGTTTACTCAAGGGAGCTTACTCAATGTCCTGCGGGAGTAGCGGGACAGGTGAGACCCCGCAGACGCGGAGCGTTGAGGAGGCTCACCGCCCGCCCCGCGGAAAGCGAGCAGCCTGGAGTGGAAATCAACGGACAACATTGATAGGCAAAGAACAACAATTTATGCGAAAATAGCCTACCCAAAAAACTTTATAAAAAGCCTGCAAGTGTGATGCCCGTCACCAAATTAAAAAGGAAATTCGTTTATTCTTTAGATAGTTCACAAGATAGAAGGAGGAAAATTCAATGACCATACATCTTACAGAAGACCGTCTGGTAAAAGATATTGTAAATGAATTTCCAAAGACAAGTGATGTTTTTAAACGTCATCGCATTGATTTTTGCTGCGGTGGAAATATTCCGCTGGTGCGTGCAGTTTCTGATCAGTCTGCAGATATGGAGGTTCTGATAAAAGAACTGAACGAGGTTATTCAGAAGGAAAACCAAACCGATGATTTAGAGGTTTGGACAGACAGTGCATCAGAAGACATTATTGAACATGTGATCAATCGATATCATCGTCCTCTTGAGGAGGAACTATCGCTATTAAGCCCGTATGTAACAAAGGTTTCAAGAGTCCATGGAGAAAGCCATGAGGAGCTTTTAAAAGTCCACCAATTATTCTTTGAGCTGAAGCATGAGCTTCTTGAACATACTTCTAAAGAGGAAGAGTCAGTTTTTCCAATGCTCCTGAAGCTTGAAGATCCTCAGGTTGAAAATCGCAAAGAAATCATCAGCTATATCCGGGAGCTTGAGAAAGAGCATGATCATGCAGGTTCAATTTTAAAGGAATTAAGAGAAATTACATCTGATTATACTCCACCTTCAGATGCATGCGGATCGTACCGTCTAGTGTATAAGCGGCTGGAAGATCTGGAAAGCCAAACCTTCATGCATGTTCACCTTGAGAATAACATTCTTTTTCCAAGATATTTATAAACATTACGATCTGCAGCCAATAACGGCTGCAGTTTTTTTGCAGTCTGAACGACAAAATAAAAAGCCTGCCCGCCTATGTCCATTTCTCGTGACAAAGCAAAGCATGCTTTTTTTATCCTCCAATATAGGACATTTCAATTTTTTTCCTGCTGGCAATGGTCTCTTCAGTCCGTTCGTCTGAATATCTGTCTTTTCTGCCGTTCCAAATATTAACAATCCGATCAGTAATTTCTTCATCCGTGGCGCCTTTTCTCATAAATCCCTTCAGATCATGTCCTTCTCCATTAAATAGGCATGTAAAAATTTGGCCGTTTGCTGACAATCTTGAACGTGTGCAGCTTGAACAGAAAGATTCAGAAACAGATGTAATAAACCCAACATCTACATCAGTATCCTTATAACGGTATCGCTTGGCAACCTCTCCGAAATAATCCGGATCTACCGGTTCCAATAAATAATGTTCCTTTAAAATGTCATAAATTTCTTTTTTGGTAACAACCTCGTCCATCTTCCAGCCGTTTGTACTGCCGACATCCATGTATTCAATAAAGCGGAGCTGTAAGCCGTTATCTTTGCAGAACTTAGCCATCGGGACAATTTCAGAATCATTCAGGCCTTTTTTAACAACCATATTAAGCTTGACGCCAAGCCCTGCTTCTTTTGCTGCCTCGATTCCTTTAAGAACTGGTTTGACACCCACATTGCGTCCGTTTATTTTTCCAAACAGCTCATCATCCAAACTGTCCAGACTGATGTTAACCCTCACCAGCCCTGCTTCCTTTAAATCTTTCGCATGTTTGGGCAGCAATACACCATTTGTGGTAAGACCTATATCTTTTAAGCCCTCAATGTCTGAAAGCATTTTTACAAGTTTAGGCATATCCTTTCTCATAAGAGGTTCTCCGCCTGTTAACCTGATCTTCTCCACACCAAGGCTTACAAAAATTTTAGCCAGCCGTTCAATTTCTTCATAGCTCAGAAGTTCATTTTTTGGAAGGAAAGCGAAATCCGGGCCGAAGACTTCTGCCGGCATGCAGTATTGACAGCGGAAATTACAGCGGTCAATGACAGAAATACGAAGATCTCTTAAAGGTCTATTCAATTTATCTTTAACGATTGTTTTAGCCATTTCGTTCAACTCCATATAAAGAGTGACTTAAATAAGCTTTCTATACAGATGTATATTTTAGCCTTTCCCTTAAAATAACAGAAATAACCCGGTATCTCAAATTAAGGGCTTCTACTATTAGAACATACAATCGTTTCAATGTTAATAGGGAATTGTTTATATAATAACAAAGACACACCATTTCAATAGAAAATGCCACAATAAAGACACAAAAGCCGGCAATGTTTTCACTATACAAATGATATTATTGTGAAAAAAGACAGTTGTTTTATGAAGGAGGATTAATATGGCTCGCACAGCCATTAAACCGACACATTCCATAGAGATTAAAGAGCTTCTTCATTTTGCAGACCGGCGTATGAAAACCTCCAAAGGGGCTTACATTTTTCAGGAAGGTATGGATGCTGCTGAACTTTATATTATACTTTCAGGCAAGATACAAATCAGCAAGATAACAGCTGATGGCAGAGAACTTACCTTCAGGTTATGCGGAGAAAATGAAATTATTGGCGAGCTTACCCTATTTACCAGTAACCCTAAATATTTAAGTAGCTGTGATAAAAAAAGATGTCCTGGAAAAGGAGATATTTAATAATAGCACATTGGCTTATGAATTTATGAAATGGATGAGCGACCACTTTCGTAATACTCAGACCAAATTTAGAGATCTCGTCCTTAACGGAAAAAAAGGTGCCCTGTATTCAACCCTTATCAGAATGACTAACAGCTATGGCATAAAAGTTAAGGATGGCATACTCATTGATCTGCCCCTTACGAATCAAGATCTTGGGAATTTCTGCGGCACATCCAGGGAAAGCACCAACCGGATACTGGGTGAACTGAAAAAAGACAGCATCATTACCATTCTAAATGGAAAAATCACAGTCAAAGATCTTCAATATTTAAAAAATGAAATAGGCTGTGAAAACTGCCCTGCCGTATATTGCAGCATCGAGTAGGAGTGCATCCAAACGGCACTCCCTTTCTTTTATGATTTTGCCGCTTTCTTTCTAAGTGCCTTTGGAATATAAACACAAAACGGCTCGCTTTCCATATAATCCCCTGTCATGGCAAATGCCCGTGACCTGGATCCCCCGCATACATAACGGAACTCGCATTGTCCGCATTTCCCTTTATATTTATCAGGATTTCTGAGGTCTTTAAAAATTGGCGATTCCCTGTATATTTCAGCAAGTGGCTGTTCCCTTACATTCCCTGCTTTAACAGGCAGAAGCCCGCTAGGATAAACATCCCCAATATGTGAAATGAAAACAAATCCATTTCCGTCATTCACACCTTTAGGAGCCCTGCCTAAACCATCTATAGAACCCGTTAGCCCTTGCTGTGTAAGTGCATCGAGATATTGAATGTCCTCATTCTGAGCCTTCGCTTCCTTCATTTTTTGCTGAATGACCACTCGGCGGTAATGCTGGGCAGCTGTTGTCTTGATATCGAAAGTAACTTTTTTGCTTAAGTTATACAGCCATGTAAATACCATCTCATGTTCAACCGGAGAAATCATATCTGTTTCCTGCCCTCTCCCTGTTGGGACGAGGAAGAACACACTCCAAAGAACACATTTGAGTTCTTCTACAACTTTAGCCATTTCCTCAAGATAATCGATATTATAACGCGAAATAACTGTATTAATCTGGACTGGAATTTCAAGCTCGTGCAAATATTTAATCCTTTCGATCGTTAAATCAAAGGAACCGGCAGTACCTCTAAAATGGTCATGGATTTCCGCTTTTGGCCCATCAAGGCTGAAAGCCCATCGAGCTAAGCCGACCTCTTTGGCTTTTTCAATAGCTTCTTTTGTTACATTCGGTGTCGCACTGGGCGTCATTGACACACGCACGCCTTTTTTTACAGCATATTCGGCAATGTCGAATACATCCTGCCTCATTAATGGATCACCACCCGTAAAAACAAGCATAGGGTTGTTCATTTCCTTGATTTGGTCAATCAAATACTTCCCTTCATCAAAGGAAAGCTCTCGCGGATCTCTCCTGTATTGCGCTTCCGCACGGCAATGCAGACATTTTAGCTGGCATGCCCTTGTTAATTCCCATATCACAATAAAAGGGTCTTTATTAAAATCTCTATCAAATCCCATTTGAGATGCCTCCTTAACAGCCACAGGTCCTGGATGTTTCATCAACGCAATTTTGTCTTTCCATCGTTAGTATAGGATAATCGGCATGTTAAATAAGTGAACTACCTCACATACAATGCTCATTTTCAAAGAATTTACAGAGATGTGTTCAAAGGAATTAAAGCAAGGGCATAAAAAAACAGCAGGAAAATAATCCTGCTGTTTTTAAGATTCAATCTTATTGTACGCCAAGTGCAATTTTTGCATAGCGGGACATTCTGTCTTTAGACCAAGGCGGGTTCCAGACAATGTTCACTTCAGTGTCCTTTACTTCGGGAATATCAGCCAATGCTGACTTTACTTGCTCAACAATTGTTCCTGCCAAAGGACACCCCATGGAAGTAAGAGTCATATCTACCACGGCTTTACCTTCCTCTTCCATTTTCACATCATATACTAAGCCTAAGTTCACAATATCTATCCCCAGCTCCGGGTCAACAACAAGTTCAAGTGCACCCATGATGCTGTCTTTTAAATCCTGGTCCATTTCTGCAGCACTCCTTCATTATTTACTTTATCTATATCTTAACAAATATTTAAATGAATTGAAAAAATGTTGGTTATAGATGTTCCCCAAACCATTTAACCGTTTCCAGCAGCCCTTCCCTGCTTACTTTGTGCCCCGCCTGTTCATCTGATATAAACATGAGGTTTTCAGGTGAGTCACTATATAAGGGCTGGATGGTCTCATAAAATTGGTATGTATAGGAATAAGGCACAACCGGGTCTTTTTTGCCATGCCAGAACATAAGCGGCCTTCCTCCAAGTTTTTCAGGCTGAAGACTTAGATCCCGCTCCCTTAAGGTCCCCAGCAGATCTGCTAGTTCTTCGCTTGAAAGCGGAATTTTAATATTATTCTTCTTCAATTCATCCAGCTGAAGCTGAGCAAATTTTTCATAATACGGCATACCCATAAGGCTTACTGCAGCTTTGACCCACTCATACTGGGTCAAGGCGCCCAAAGTGACTATTCCTCCCATGGAGGTGCCCACAAGCCCTATTCTTCCCTTGTCGATCAGATCTGCATCCTCATAGACATCCCTGATTATGTTCAATTCCGCAATTGTATTTAGAACAATATCCCATAGCCTGAAATTTAAATCGCTGCCTGATAAACCTTCAGATCTTTCCCCATGAAGCAAGGTGTCTGGAAGCACCACCCTGAACCCTTTTTCAGCTAGCAGATAGGCATAATGCAGATTATGTTCTTTGGCACTCGTAAAGCCATGAACGAAAATAATAAAAGGCAAGCGTTCCCCTTTTACTTCCTGTCTGGCCAGTTCAAGAACAGGAATTTCTTTGATATGCTTATGTTCAATAACAACCACAGTTCTTCCTCCTAAATCTGTTAGGGCACAAGTGAATTTTTTTACAAAATTATAATAATATTGATAACATATATGTATAAAATGATTTTGTAAAAGCTTACGCTCTTGTTTTGATGTAAATTCTTTCTATATTTTCAGTTTAACATGTAGACTTTTTTTTTCCAAAACCTTTACACTTAAAAGAAAAGCGGGGCATACTTCAAGATAAGCAATTGGCTGCAGTGCGTAAACTGCAGTTAAATTCTTATAAAAAAGTGCTGAGCGCTTAGAAGGAGATCTTATGGCAGAAAAACATTTAATTGCACTGGACCTTGATGGAACATTATTAAAAGATGACAAAACCATCTCAGCTAAAACTAAAATGATTATTCAAAAGGCACGCGAACAAGGACATGAAGTGATGATTGCCACCGGAAGGCCATTTCGCTCCAGCGAAATTTATTATCGTGAAATGGGATTGACTACGCCAATTGTCAATTTCAATGGTGCTTACATACATCATCCTAAAGATCATAATTGGGGAGTTTATCATACACCTCTGCAAATGGACGTTGCAAAGGAAATTGTAGAAGCCGTTAATAGCTATACAGTGCATAATATTGTAGCAGAAGTTATAGATGATGTTTACCTGCATTACCATGATGAAAAGCTTCTGGATATCTTCGGTTTTGGCGATCCCAAAATTACGACTGGAGATTTACGCAATTATCTTAATGATAATCCGACAAGCATGCTGATCCACACAGATGAAGAACATGTAAAAACAATTAGAGCCCATCTTTCCGAAGTCCATGCCGAAGTGATTGATCACCGTCGCTGGGCGGCTCCATGGCATGTCATTGAAATCGTAAAAACAGGGCTGAATAAAGCTGTTGGCCTCCAAAAAGCAGCTGATTACTTCCAAATACCGCCTGAGCGGATCATAGCTTTCGGTGATGAAGACAATGATCTTGAAATGCTTGAATATGCAGGCTACGGGATTGCCATGGGCAATGCTATTGACCAGGTGAAAAATATTGCCAATGAAGTCACCTTAACCAACGAGGAGGATGGAATCGGAATCTATTTAAATGAATTATTAAACCTTAAAGCACTATAAGCAAATGACCAAAAGAAATTTAATGGCAACCAGTCCTTTAAATTCCCTTTTTAAATCATTCCTATAGAGCATACTAAAGGATGGAGCAGCACAATGCTGCTTTAAACTCTTTCATGGAGGGGATTCGAATGGGTAAACGTAATAAATCAAAACGCTTCGTACAACAGGGTGTTGATACTGTTAGTAAGCATGATGAACGTATCCCGTACCACATGACCTATGCAGAGGCGGAAGCCCAAAAATTAGCTAATGTGAAAGAATCATCCCTCGGAGGAATATAACGATGGGAAACAGATTATTTCAGGAAGCCAGAAAATATGTGGAAATAGCTAAAAGTTCTGCAGGCGAAGAAACTGTTTCCCGTGCGAAAAATGCTTTAAGTTCCGCGTTTGCCAATTCCACGGCGGCTGAACAGGCACAGCTGCGGGAGATGCAGCAGGAGCTTGAGCAATATTCGCAGAATCGCTAAAAAGAAGCTGGCAGCCTCGATGGCTGCCAGCTTCTTTTTTACCTCCTTTCCAGGATAACAGGAAAGGGATTTATAATATGTCCGTCATTATGGCTTTTTTCATATAAATGCAAAATCACTGATCCGTTTTCAGGCAATTTATCAGCAGGAATGCTTACTTTTATATTATAGTTCTCCCAGTTATTTGAAAGAGCTGATACTCCCTTTTCAGGCAGCAGTTCATTATGGCCATCTTCAACTGTATACCATAGCTTTCCGTTTTTTGGACGCCCTTCAATTGATACTGAATATAAGCCATTCTCTCCAGTAACCTTAACATGGCGAAAGGCAGGATTTTGTCCTGGGATATAGACAGAGGCTTCTGATTCCGCTTTGGTCTCCAGTTCTTTGCCATTTAAGTTTGATGCCAAAAGCCTGGCTTTTACAATGTACTCCCCTTCCTTTACTCTTTTGCCATTGTGCCGATAATCCCACTGCTCTTTCCACACCTTGAATTCATCCGGTTTGACGGCAATGGTCTGTATAGCTTGTAAAAATGCTTTACCTTCTGAAGAGGAATATACCATTTCGCCATTTTGATTTAATATATTTACTTCGTAAAATTGGGAAGTCCTAAACTCAAAGCTTAGCGGGTAATTGGCAGTATTCCTCAGAAGCAATTCTATCTCCATTGTTTCCGTTCCTGCTTGAGGCATTACTTTAAAATCAAATGGCATTTCCTTTTTAGAAGCTTCAAAACTTTGCAAAGGCATAGTGAAGATAATCAGAGCAGCAGCAGTCAAAAGCCGAAGCATCCTTCATCCCTCCATTCATTTAATCCCTGCGGAAGAAACCATAAACACCAGCGGTTTGGACAATATTTGTAAAGGCATTCGGATCTACTTCTTTAATAATTCTTTCAAGGTCGAATAACTCATAACGGGTGATGACAATCATCATCATTTCCTTGTTTTCATTTGTAAAAGCCCCCTTTGCCGGAATGGTTGTAATTCCCCTGACCAGATGGTCATGGATGGCTTTTTTCATTTCTTCCGATTTTTTCGTTATAATTAATGCTGTCAGTTTCTCATGTCTTGTATGAATGGCATCAATGACCCTGGTTGAGGCATAAAGGGTAACAAGAGTGTATAAAGCTTTTTCCCATCCATACAAAAAGCCAGCTGTTATTATAATAATGGCGTTAAGTGTGAAAAAATATGTACCGACAGGCTTGTCTTTCATTCGGGACAATACCATTGCGATGATATCCATTCCTCCTGTGGAAGCCCCCCATTTCAGTGTTATCCCTACGCCAACAGCCGCAATCACACCTCCAAAAACGGCATTAAGCAAAATATCTTTTGAAACATGAATTACCGGTATGATTTCCAAGAAAAATGACATTAAGAATACGCTTAGAAAACTGTAAATAGTAAAAGACCTTCCAACCTTCTTCCAGGCTAAAATGGTTACAGGAATATTTAGAATGAACAGCAGAATTCCTGTTGATCCAAAATCCCCAAGAATGCTTGATAATAGCTGTGCCACACCTGTAAAACCGCTCGCATATACATTGGCAGGTATCAGAAAAAAATTCATCGCAATTGCGTTCAATATCGCGCCAATCAAAACAATAAATACTTTCTTAGTTTCTAACCAAACCATTTTTTACCCCCTGAATTTTTTTATTATTTTCTTTACCCAGTAAAGTGAATCTTCAATCAGCGGGGGATTTTTCCCCGCTGATTGTTAGTTGAGGCACACAGCACAAGGAAGGCTTCGTCAGCATAATCATCAACCAAAAGCTGCAGCTTATGGGAGGAAGCGGGTCACAAAGACGTTTTCACAGCATACGGGCAGTTTGCCCCCCGCTTATATCCCCTTCTATTCCTTTGATTCTGAAAGTAAGAGTCTTACTGCCCGTTGGACTTGCGAAAAGTGTCATTTTCAACACAATTCATTGTTTTTTCTCCTTGATTTCTATAAACTTAATTCATATAGTTTGAAAGCAGGTGAAAGAAAATGTCAGTAAAAATTTTAGCTGACAGTGCGTGTGATCTGCCGCTAAGCTTTTATGAAGAAAATGGCGTCACACTTTTCCCATTAAAGGTTCAACTGAATGATACAGAATATGAAGATTTAGTCACCATAGAACCTAAGGATGTTTATGATGCTATCCGTGAGGGCCAGGTGCCTAAAACATCTCAGGTATCCCCTCTCCATTTTGAGGAAACGTTCATGAAGATGGCAGAACAAAATGAAGACGGCATTTATGTTTCTTTTTCCTCCGGACTCTCAGGTACATACCAGACCGCTGTAATGATTTTGGAGCAAGTAAAAGAGAAATACCCGGATTTCAAATTATCCATTATCGATTCTAAGGCGGCTTCATTGGGATATGGATTAATCGTTAAGGCAGCGGCTGCTAACGCACAATCAGGCGCATCCAAGGAAGACATACAGCAAGATATCGAACTTCGATGCCGGCACCTCGAGAGTTTATTCACTGTAAATGATCTCGAATACCTGGCAAAAGGCGGCCGTGTTTCTAAAGCTTCCGCATTTCTAGGCGGACTTTTGAACATTAAACCTCTGCTAACTGTAGAAGATGGCAAACTTGTACCGATTGAGAAACTGCGCGGCAAGAAAAAGCTTCTTCGCCGCATCATTGAGCTGATGAAAGAAAATGGGACTTCGTTTGAGAATCAGACGGTCGGCATCAGCCATGCTGATGATGAAGACACAGCTCTTGAAATGCAAAAATTAATCCTGGAAGAGCTAAAAGCCAAAGAAGTCTATATTACATCCATAGGCTCTGCAATCGGGTCCCATACGGGTCCAGGAACAATTGCGATTTTCTACCAAAAGCAAATATAAACCTAGTGAAGAATACATACTCCATTTCATTCTGACAGACAATATGATTGTACTTCAGTAATATTCTGAAGGATAAACCTCTCAGTATGAAAGGAGTATTATTATTATGCCGCATACTTCCGATAATGATAAAAAAGCAAAAGACAATAATGCGCTTCTTCACGAAAAAAATATGATGCGCGAGAAAAACCGCAAAGCCGGGAAAAACCAATATTCCAAAAAGACAGATCATCTATAATAATAAAACGGGCAAGCATTGGCTTGTCCGTTTTTAGATTGTGAATTAGTCTTTCTTTATATATGTCCATCCATCTTCCTGATAAACCTTGCCTTCCTTCATAAGCCTTCCCAAAGCCCTTTTAAAAGAAGCTTTGCTTAGCTGAAAACGATCCTGTATATCTTCTGGCGCGCTTTTATCGCCAAATGGCATCGCACCATTGCGGCTTTCAAGATAAGATAGGATTTTTTCGGAATCATCGTCCAATACCTCATGTTTTCTGGGTATAAGGGAAACATTCACTGTTCCGTCCTCTTTCACATCAACAATCCGTCCCTCAACTTTTTCGCCAAGACGGGGCTCCCTTTTGCGCTGGGATTCATGGATAAAGCCTTTAAAGCCCTCAGCTGTAAAAATCCAGCTCCCAACCTTTGCAGTTCTATATATATGTCCGTGAATATTCTTATTAAAATCACTTTTGGCTGCCTTTATTGAAATATCTGTAATGACAGGATCAGTAGCCATTTTTACATAAATTCTGTTATTCTTATTCACCCGGAGTGTAATGTATAACCTATCCCCTTCAATCGGCCAGACGGCTTCATGTACAGGCAAATCTTCCTCACCGAGGAGCATGTCCTTCTGAATGCCGATGTTGATAAATACACCGATGCCGGGCTTTACATCACTTACATGCGCCCATCCATATGTACCAGCCTGAACTTCCGGAATCACAGTTGTTGCTGCAATTCTTCCCTGCGAGTCCATATAAAGAAAAGCCTCGACTTCCTGTCCTTCCTCCAGCTTTTCATCTGTCTCGTTCTGATGAAGAAGAACATCTTCCTCTCCATCCGTCAAAAAATAGCCAAAAGCCGCTTCCCTTGAAACAATCAGTTTAGCAGCACGGCCTAAATTCTCTTCTAAAGCCATCCCTTTTCCTCCTTCTTAGTTTCCAGTAAACAAATATTCATTATATTAAATCTTTCCCAATTAAGATCACATAACTCCTAAAGTTGTTTGAACTGCTATATTTTACTATAATAAGGACAAGAAGTGAAACTTAAAATGTTATCTCCAAGGAGGCTGTCATGTCTAAAGAAAGCTCATTTGATATTGTATCCAAAGTTGACTTTTCTGAAGTAACCAATGCCATTAATATTGCCATGAAGGAAATCTCCACCCGTTATGACTTTAAAGGCAGCAAAAGTGATATAAAGCTCGATAAAGAAGAGCTCGTGCTTCTATCTGATGATGAATTTAAAATGGAACAGCTTAAAGATGTTTTATTGAGTAAATTGATAAAAAGGGGCATACCTGTAAAAAATCTTGATTACAGCAAGATTGAGGGGGCATCAGGCGGAACTGTACGCCAAAGAGCAAAGCTTGTCCAGGGAATTGATAAAGACAATGCCAAGAAGATCAATACCCTTATTAAAAACAGCGGTTTAAAGGTGAAGAGCCAGGTTCAGGATGATCAGGTCCGAGTAACCGGCAAAAACCGCGATGACCTGCAGAAGATTATTGCTGCTGTTAAAGAGGCAGATTTGACTGTTGATGTTCAATTCGTAAATTATCGGTAATTTTAAGCAAACGGAGAAAATCCGTTTGCTTTTATAATTTTTCAGAAAAACCAGCTTGCTTTAAATGAATTTATTTGCTGATTTTTTAATTTTCACCGTTTGAGAAAGAATGCTAAGGGTTATTTTACAAATTTATACATCATTAATTCATCTGCATAAGACCCATCGCTTCTTTTAATATGTTTAATTTTGCGTCCTTCCTCCTGAAATCCAAATCGCTTGTACAGATGGATTGCTCTTTGGTTATACGAAAAGACTTCCAGGCATACTTTTTCAAGACCCGGTTCCTCTTGCGCCCACTTCAAAAATTGCTCCATCATTTTGCTTCCCAGTCCCTGGTTACAATGCTTCTTCTGTATTGTAATCCCGAAATACCCCAGATGGTTTACCTTTTTGCTTTTTGAACGCCGAAAGTTCAGCATTCCAATCACTTCATTGTCAACTTCCGCTAATAAAATAAGATCTCCAGTTCTAATGCTCTGCTCAAGCCACGCTTCCTCTTCTTCAATTGTTAAATTAAACTCATCCGCCTCAGTCATTAAAAAATCAGTTTCTCCAAAAGCTTTCCGGCAATGCGCCAAAATGGCTTCTGCATCACTTTTGTCAGCTGATCGAATCTGCAAATCCTGTTCCCCCACTCTTTTTTAAATCCATTATATAAGAGAAATGCAAATAATTTCCATGTTTTTTTACCATAATAAAATGGAATTAAAAGAGTATTAATGATTTGGAGGGATTTAGTAATGTCTAATACTCAAAACAATCCAAAGGAATTTCCGCCTCAGCATCAGGATCATCAGCCCGGCACAGAGGCGCCAATGCAGCCTGAGCCCCAAACTGTTGATCCAAATTATAAAGGGTCCGATAAATTAAAAGGAAAAGTTGTTTTAATAACAGGCGGAGACAGCGGCATCGGAAAATCAGCTGCCATTTATTTTGCCAAAGAAGGAGCCAGCGTGGCGATTGTCTATCTGGAAGAACATGAAGACGCAGAAAAGACTAAAGAGGCCATTCAGGCTGAAGGACAAGACTGTCTGCTGATCTCCGGAGATCTCGGAAGCGAAACATTCTGTAAGGATGCAGTCAGGAAAACACTTGATAAATTTGGGCAAATCGATGTACTGGTTAATAATGCAGCCGAGCAGCATCCTCAAAATAGCCTGCTTGATATCACTGCTGAACAGCTTGAAAAAACATTCCGAACAAACATCTTTTCATTCTTCCATCTGACAAAAGCAGTACTTCCTCACCTTAAAAAAGGGAGCTCAATTATCAATACTGCTTCGATAACAGCTTATGAAGGCAACGAGCAGCTAATCGACTATTCTTCAACAAAAGGAGCGATTGTCTCCTTTACACGCTCATTGGCCAAATCGCTGGCTGGACAGGGAATTCGCGTAAATGGAGTTGCTCCTGGACCTATTTGGACACCGCTTATTCCATCTACATTCACAGCAGATAAGGTATCAAAATTTGGATCAAATACCCCAATAGGCAGAGCAGGACAGCCTTATGAATTAGCTCCGGCCTATGTCTATCTTGCCAGTGATGATTCATCTTATGTGAGCGGCCAGATGATTCATGTCAATGGAGGCACTATTGTAAACGGGTAGAGTGAAACTTCAATCAGAAAGGGTTCAATTAACCCCTCTGATTGTTAGTTGAACCAATCTGGCTTATACGGGCAGTTTGACTCCCAATGATCTCTTATGAATCCTCTTATGAATCCTCTGAGTCTTCCATTGGAGAGTCTTACTGACCGTTAGACTGCGATAAAAAAGGGAAGCCTGCATCAGGCTTCCCTTTTTTATGATACAATCTGTGGTTCTTCAGTTTTCGGACTGCTGCATGAGCAGCGTTTTACAATTTTATGGGGAATAATAATGCGCTTTACAGGCTCCCGCGGGTTTTCAATTCTGTATATAAGGCTTCGGGCAGATTCAAATCCCAGATCGAATATATTGATATCGACAGAAGTTAGAGGAGGTCTGGACATTTCAGCCAGAAGCACATTATTAAAGCTGATGATAGACATATCTTCAGGAACTTTTATACCCATTTCATCCAGAGTATTCAGGACACCCAATGCCATTAAGTCGTCGGCAACCACAAGGGCGGTTGGAGGTTTTGTCAGGGAAATGAGTTCTCTGACAGCTTCCTGGCCTCCTTCTTTTAAGAATTCTTCATGAACAATATATTCATTTACCAGTTCAATTCCAGCATCCCTTAATGCTTTTTCATAGCCGAGCAGACGTTCAACTGTAACGGTTAGATTCAAGTTTCCGCCGACAAACGCAATTTGCTTATGGCCCAGCTTAATCAAGTATTCCGTTACTTCTTTGGCTGCACGGAAATTATTATTATCCACGTAAGTGATTTCTTCTTCGTCCGAAAAAGGCTTGCCAATAACAACAAATGGGAAATCCCTATCTTTTAAGAAGGCCAGAACTTTATCCTCCACTTTTGAATACAGCAATATCACTCCATCTACCCGGCCGCCCTGTACCATTTGGACAACACCTTCATAGATCTCATCATCTGTTTTCCCGGTTGTCATATGGAGAGCATAATGCCTTTCATGGGCTCCCTCGCTCAGACCCCTAAGGACAGTTGGAAAGAAGGGGTTCTGAAATACAACATCCGTAGAACTGGGCATTATCAGCCCAATTGCGCGGGTTGATTGGCTTGCAAGGCTTCGGGCAATAAAATTCGGATGATATCCTAACTGTTCCATTGCTTCCCTGACTTTTTGCTTAGTTTTCTCGCTGATGCGAGGATTGTTGGCAATTACCCTTGAAACAGTAGAAGGCGCAACTTTTGCCATCTTTGCTACATCTTTAATTGTGACTGCCAATAGAATCACCCTCTCCGTGAGGTCTCTGTTATTAATATTATAATCAAAACAGGTTTGATTTTCTTTCCTTTTTTAAACAGTTAACAGGAATAGGAAGAAGGGGAGGCTCTAATGCCAAAATTACTCGGATTTCTTCTGTTTTGACCGCTTCCATAAAAGATAGATAAAAATCATAAAGGCTGAATAAACTGCTGCAAGTGCTGCAATCAGCGGAATATTCAATCCCGATTTTTCTGCCAGAACATATACTTCAGCCTCTTCCCGGTCAATGATCATCTCATATTTTCCGTCTTTATCTCGGATGAGATCATCAGCAATCATGCCGCGAAGCTCTTTTCCTTCTTCTAATTGAGTGGAATCAAGTACCGCTTTCTGTGACTTTGTTGAATTATTGATCACAATAACCGTTGTTTCATCTTCGTAATTCCGTTTATAAACGGCAAAACCGTCCTTTTCCTCCAGCAGTTCCATGTCGCCCCTTGTTAAAGATGGCAGCATTTGCCTAACTTCCCCAAGTTTTGCGATATAATCAATCAGTTCTTTATCTGTACGGAAATCCATTTGCCTGCGGTTGTCAGGGTCCTCACCGCCATCCATAGCTATTTCACTTCCATAATAAACAATTGGAATCCCAGGTGTGGTATACATGTATGTTAAGGCAAGTTTCCACCTTGGACCCGGATGATGATTTTTTGTGATAGCATCCCGAGTGAACCTGACAGTATCATGATTATCCATGAAGCTTCCCATTAGATAGGGATTTTCATAAAATGCCTTATTTCGGTCCCAGTTTGCAAAAAGCCAGCTTAACGATTTGTCAGGCTCTGCAAAGGCAGTTCTTAAATGATCATTTAAAGGATAATCAACAAAGCCGTCTATTCCTGTTTTTTCATATTCAGCAATATATTTTGGATCATCCGACCATACTTCCCCCAGCAAATAAAAGTCTTCTTTGACTGACTTTACATTTTTGGCGAATTCGGTCCAGAATGATTTTGGAACATGCTTTACAGTATCAAGACGATATCCATCAATATCCGTTTCTTCGATCCACCACTTTGCTGCATCAATTAAATAGTTTTGTACCTCAGGGTTTTCCTGCTTTAAATCAGGGAGTCCATAAATCCAGCCATTTTCAATCTCAGATTGATTCGTCCAGTTGATGATATCTTGTTTTTCATGGAACCAGTCCTTTTTCCCGGGGTCATTAACCCATTCGTGATTGGTGCCCACATGATTTACAACAAAGTCCAAAATCACTTTCATATCTCTTTTGTGAGCTTCTTGGACTAACTGCTTGAATTCATCCATTGTGCCAAAGTGCTCTTCCGTGTTATAAAAATCTTTAATCCAATAACCGTGATAGCCCTTCTCTTCATTATCAAAAACGGGAGTCAGCCAAATTGCGGTAAACCCCATATCTTTAATATAATCCAGGCGTTCTGTAATCCCCTTAAAATCTCCGCCATGATAAGCTTTTGGGTCCTGAACATCGACTTTAAAGTCATTGTTGGGATCTCCATTGCTAAATCGGTCAACCATTAAGAAATAAAATGTTTCATCTTGCCATTTACGCTCTTCTTTTTCAGCTGCTCCTGCCGGCAGGGCATAAAAAAGAAGAAACGGGATTAAGATGAAGGTTATGATTCCTTTATTCATCGCCGCTCCTCCTTCATTTTTCAAGCCGCTGAGAGACTGCAATCCAGTTCAGTTCGCAGACTGCAGCGGCCAGTAAAGTTTCAGCCCTTTAAGATTAGCCTTTTGTTCCCCCTGCCGTCAAACCAGATACAAAGTATTTTTGGAACATAAGGAACAGTGCAGCAATCGGAATGGCAATTAAAACAGAACCAGCAGCAAACTTTGTAAATTCATTTCCAAATTGCTTCGCAACCATTTCATACAATCCTACAGCCATTGTGAACTTTTCATCTGTTCTTAATAAAATTCTTGCAAGGATAAAATCCCCAAAAGGAGCTATGAATGAAAATAGCGCAACTACCGCAACAATTGGTTTTGCCAGCGGCATAACAATTTGCCAGAAGACACGCAGATGGCTCGCACCATCCATTTTCGCAGATTCATCAAGTTCTTTTGGAATCGTATCGAGATAACCCTTCATCAGCCAGGTATTCATTGGAATCTGTCCGCCGACATACACAAGGATTAATCCAAGATGTGTATCAATTAAACCTGTTCTTGTCGCTAATACAAATATGGCAATCAGCGCTGCAAAGTTGGGTATCATTTGCAGTATCAGGAAAGTTAATAATCCATTTTTCCTTCCGATAAAGCGGTAACGGGAAAATGAGTACGCAGTGAAGGATACTGTAATAACCGTTAAAATCATGGTCAATGTACTTATTTTCAAAGAATTCCAGTACCATTTAACATAATTGGATTTATCTGAATCAAAAAGGTATTTGTAATGGTCTAATGTCGGATTTTCAGGAAACATTGTGGATCCCGACAAACTTTGGCCTGGATTTAAGGAAGAACCCACTACCCACAAAAGCGGATAAATCACAATAAAGCTCATCAAGGCAATGATGACATAGGAAAAAGTCAGCCGGATAATTTTATTTTTCTTCATGCTCATAGCTACATCAAATCCTCTTCTTGGAATGATTTTGTTCTTCTAAACTGCCATAGGGCTACCGTGATGACTATGAGTGATAGGATCATGGTAACTGCAGCGGCTTTGCCGTATTGGGCAGAAGTCATTGTCAGTTTATAAATCCAGGATATAAGAATATCCGAACCGCCGGCATTTTGGCCCGGAATGGCCGGTCCCCCGCCATTGAACAAGAAGATAACATTAAAGTTGTTGAAGTTGAATGTATACTGAGTAATGATAATGGGTGCCGTTGCAAAAAGAACCAGCGGCAGAGTGATTTTTGTGAATTTCTGCAGGATCGTTGCACCATCCACTGTTGCAGCTTCATAAAGCTCATCCGGAATGGACTGCAGCACACCTGTTGTCATAGCAAAAATGAACGGGAATCCAAGCCATGACTGAATGAAAATTAATGCTAAACGTGTCCAATTTTCCTCTGTCATCCATGGAACAGGACCGATGCCAATTGCATCCAGAATCGTTTTATTAATCACACCAAATGTCTCATTGAACATCCCTGAGAAAATCAGGATCGATATAAATGCAGGAACTGCCCAAGGGAGAATGAAAATTGTTCGGATAATCGCTTTCCCTTTAAGATCCTTCTGGTTAACGAGAATTGCCAGGAAAATACCCAGAGCTACCTGCAAAGAGGTAGCTACAAAAGTCCAGACTATTGTCCAGCCCATTACGCCAAAGAAGGTTTTTCTCCATAAATCCAGCTTGAAGATATCGATAAAATTCTGAATGCCAACCCAATCTACCAGTTTTGCAGGCGGAGAATGATATAGATCATAGTTTGTAAATGCAAGAAGAACTACGAATAAGATAGGAAAAATAACTACGAAAACTAAGAGAAAAAATCCTGGTGATATCATTAAATATGGAAAACCATTATCAAGGAGATTGTGGTACTGTTCCCTGACACTGTTTAATTTCAGCCCCAAATCACGTTTTTTTCCATTATTATATGCATCATAAATATTGAAAGCATATATGATAAGTCCCAATGCTGTTACAATCAGTGCGATAATTCCATCGATCAGGAGAAAAATTGAGTGGTCCAGAACTGGAATTTCCCCCAGTGTAATAAGTCCCCAGAATCCCCAATTTAGTGTGTCATAGAATGCTGCAAAGAACGAAACAGTAAGAATTAAGAATATGGCACCTTTCACGAATTGTTTATTATAAAACTGTCCAAATCCAGGCAGGATGGATAATAGAGCAGCATTTCTTCCATGATTGGATGTCATTTTTTTTGTTTCCATATGGCTGTGGCCTCCCCTTTCTTTATAGGAGAAAGTATTTTCTATTATTATAATTCATTTCCAAAATAATAGCGGCTGTTTTTGTGCAAACGGTTGCTTTAAAGAGGAACAGGAAAGCGGCTTCTGCCGCTTCAATTTAAAGATATGAATGTATTAATTCTGAAGTTGATTAACTGTCTAGCTCCAGACGACAGCGGCTCTTGGAGCTAAGCCGAAGCGGGCTCCTTCTACTTTTTTTGGCATTATATAAAAATGATGGGCAATACCTCCTGGGAGGTACCGCCCTTTGTCTGTCAAGATTTACTTGGCAGGGTGATTTGTTTCGATATTTGTTTTAATCGTTTTTACTGCATCGTCAAGTGCTGCCTTTGGTTCAGCTTTTCCTGTTGCAATCGTTTGAAGTGCAGAGGCCATTGGTCCCCAGACTTCAGCCATTTCAGGAATGTTTGGCATTGGAACAGCATATTGAGATTGCTCTGCGACTGCTTTTGCAGCTTCATTGTCTGCAATTACAGGATCTTCAATAAGAGATTTTACAGGAGGGATTTCCTGAGTTGTCTCGAAACGGATTTTTGAGTTTTCTTCATTTGTAATATGCTCAACAAATTTTGTTGCCCAATAAGGGTTTTTAGTGAATGCAGTTACATGCCAGCCTTTAACACCCATGAATGTTTTAACAGGCTCACCGTTAGGAAGCTTTGGCATTACAGAAACTCCAACATCAATTCCTGCATCCTTCATGCCTTGAAGTGCCCATGGACCATTCATAACAGAAGCAGCTTTTCCTTCATTGAATAAGCCATCCATTGCTGCTCCGCCACTTTCCCCGATGATTCCTTTAGGGAATAAGCCCTCACTGTACCATTTTTGAATGAACTCAGCACCTTCAACAGCGCCTTCGTTGTTTAAGCCTACATCTTCACGGTCTAATGCACCGTCATTTTCCTTGAAAACATATCCGCCCATGCCAGCAATAGGTCCGTGTGCGAAATAGAAGTTATCGAATAGAGCCAGGAATCCGTACTGTCCGCCAGCCGTCAATTCTTTAGCTTGAGTGTAAAGCTCATCCATTGTTTCAGGAGCTTTTTCCATTAATGCTTTATTATAGATGAATACTGGTGTTTCAGTTGCTTTTGGAAGACCATATAATTTTCCGTCAAACATTTGAGCAGTGATGGATGATTCTGTGAAAGTATCAAGAACACTGTCTTCTACCTGGATTTCCTGAAGAAGACCTTCAGTTACAACCTGGCCAATCTGGTCATGAGGAAGTGTAACAACGTCAGGTGCATTTCCCGCAGGTCCATCAAGTCTTAATTGGTCACGGATCTTATCTGCCATGCCCAACTCTTTAAATTCAACTTTAATTCCATATTCTTTTTCAAAAGACTCAATGGCAGGCTTTAAAGCTATGCCTTTATCTGTGTCTTCCCAAACTACTAATTTTTCCGGTTTTGGCTCTTCAGCCTGGTTTTCGCTTGTGCCGTTATCTTTATCTGTGTTTTCCGGCTGTGCCTCACGCTGAGGACCGCAAGCTGCCAGCATTCCGATCACTAATACCAGCATCATAAAGAAAGATAGTGACTTTTTCATGATATTGCCCCCTTTAAATAAATCTGTTGAGTAATGCAAAAAGTACAACCGTTTGCACAAAAGTGTAAACGCTTTTATCTATTTCTAAAAAATATGAGCGTTCACTTAAACTATTACCCAATGAAACCGCTTAATGAAAACGATTGCACAATTTCTAATTTTTATTATACAAGGTTTTTGGGCTTTTACAACTACTTTTTTCTAAATATTTTTAAGCGAAAATTAATTTCAAAAGATTGATACTCATTTCTATACTATATTTTCATTTCTTTCATATGGTATAATGCAAGCGATTGCACTTTGAAAGGGGAATTTCAATGGAAAAAGCAGCTATCATACATTATCCTGCTGATCATTATGTTTATCCCATCAGCAAGAAAACCTTACATATTAGACTGCAAACAAAGAAAGAAGATGTTTCTGAAGTCACTTTAATACACGGTGACCAATATCTTTGGGCAGATGGAAAATGGCAGTATGAAAAAACGGAAATGAAGAAATCCGGATCTGATGGCATTCATGATTATTGGCATGTATATATTGACCCGCCACATAGAAGATCCAGATATGGCTTTCAATTAAAGTCTGGTGAAGAAAAATTAATTTTGACCGAAAAAGGTTTTTACGAGGAGGCTCCTTCTGATTCAGGTTATTATTTCAACTTTCCTTATCTGCATCCTGAAGAAGTATTTAAAGCTCCTTCCTGGGTGAAGGATACAGTCTGGTATCAGATTTTCCCAGAAAGATTTGCTAACGGGAATCGCGGCAATGACCCCGAAGGAGTTCTTCCCTGGGGCAGTGAACAGCCTTCTAAGGATAACTTTTTTGGCGGTGATTTTGAAGGTGTCATTGAACATCTTGATTATCTTCACGAGCTTGGCATCACCGGCATCTATTTCACGCCTGTTTTTAAGGCATTTTCCAACCATAAATATGATACAATAGATTATCTGGAAATTGATCCCCAGTTCGGTTCAAAGGATACATTAAAAAGACTGGTTGCAGAATGCCATAAGCGGGATATTAGAGTGATGCTCGATGCTGTTTTCAACCATAGCGGATACTATTTTCCCCCTTTCCAGGATGTGCTTGAGAAAGGAGAAAAATCAAGATATAAAGATTGGTTCCATCCTCATAGTTTCCCGCTAAAAGGCGGGGAGTATCCTAATTATGAGACCTTCGCTTTTGTTGAGCAGATGCCAAAGCTGAATACACATAATCCAGAGGTAAAAAATTATTTGCTCAAAGTGGCCAGTTACTGGATTGAAGAATTTGATATCGACGGCTGGCGGCTGGATGTGGCCAATGAAGTTGACCATCAGTTCTGGCGTGAATTCAGACAGACTGTTAAACGAATTAAACCAGATCTCTATATTTTAGGGGAAATCTGGCACAATTCTATGCCCTGGCTGCGCGGAGACCAGTTCGATGCTGTCATGAATTATCCTTTTACCACGAACTTGCTTAATTTAATTGCAAAAAAATCCATTACCGGAACTGAATTCGCCAACAATATGACCGCTGAAATCCACAGCTACCCGGCCAATGTCTATGAAGCTGCATTCAATCTGGTTGGAAGCCATGATACACCCAGAATTTTAACGGAATGCAAAGAGGATAAAGACAGGGTAAAACTTATTTATACACTTTTATTTACCTTTATGGGTTCACCATGCATATATTATGGTGATGAAATTGGGCTAAGCGGTGAAATGGATCCCGGCTGCAGAAAATGCATGGAATGGGATGAGGAAAAACAGGATCGTGATTTACATTCTCATATTCAAAGGCTGATTAAGCTGCGGAAAGAGGAAAAGCTGCTGGCAAATGATGGCCATTTTGAATTTATTCAAACTGATTCTAATGTAGTTGCCTACCGCAAATACGATGACTTTAAAACAATCATCGTGCTCGCCAATCCTGCGGATGAAAATGCGGAAGTTACTTTGCCTTATCCGCTGAAAGGTGTAAAAGTTACTAATATGCTTACAGACGAAGAATTTGCAGCAGAAGCGGAGAACCTTAAAGTTCAGCTTGATGGGTTTGGGTTTGAAATCCTGTCCTTCCCCGCCAGCTTCAATAAATAGGAAACCTGATTGAAGTAAGGAAAGTTCTTAAGGGCAAGACCTTAAGGCTTTTCTTTTTTCGTTTTTAATTGTCGTCGGCCCCTCCTATTTACATGAAAATTTATTTACAAACAGGGAGAATAACCATGACTAAGAACCAGAAAAAATTGACATTATTTGCATTAACCTGGCCGATCTTTATAGAAATATTGCTTCACATGCTTATGGGGAATGCTGATACGCTTATGCTCTCGCAATATTCGGATGAATCCGTAGCTGCAGTTGGTGTGGCAAATCAGATCCTTTCTCTCGTGATCGTCATGTTTGGATTTGTTGCAACTGGGACGTCCATCCTTATTGCTCAAAATTTAGGTGCAAAAAATAATAAAACAGCTGCTGAAATTTCAATTGTCTCCTTAGGGGCAAACCTTGTATTTGGAATCATCTTAAGTATCCTTCTATATGTATCTGGCAAACCGCTGCTCCGGATGATGGATTTGCCGGTGGAACTTTTAAGCCAGGCAAACGCCTATTTGGTCATCGTTGGCGGCTTATCCTTTGTCCAGGCATTAATTATGACAATTGGAGCCATCATCAGAAGTTATGGGTTTACCAGAGATGTTATGTACATTACCATCGGCATGAACATATTAAATGTTATAGGCAATTACTTATTCATTTTTGGCCCATTCGGCTTTCCTGTATTGGGTGTAGAAGGAGTGGCGATATCCACTGTCATCAGCAGATTGATCGGATTTGCTGCTGCTGTCGCTGTCCTGCTTAGAAGAACAGAAAAAGCGCTTCCGTTCCGCTTACTTTTCCGCTTTCCAAAAAAACATATCAAAAATCTTTTAAGAATTGGGATCCCTTCAGCAGGTGAACATTTATCCTATAATGGGTCGCAGATGGTCATTACCATTTTCATCGCTGCTCTGGGTACAGAAGCTCTGACTGCAAAAGTTTATGCACAAAATATTATGATGTTCATTTTCCTTTTCAGTGTTGCCATCAGCCAGGGCACTCAAATCTTGATAGGCCATATGGTAGGTGGAAAGGATTATGAGGCAGCCTATAAAAGGTGCATGAAAAGTCTGCGCCTTGCCATCATGATTTCGTTCGGAACAGCCGTTATTTTCTCCTTATTCTCAGAAGAATTGATGGGCATATTCACTTCTAATCCAGACATCATAAAGATTGGCAGTGTTCTCATTCTTCTAACCATACTCCTGGAGCCCGGCAGATCGTTTAATTTGGTCGTCATTAACTCCCTCCGCGCAGCCGGCGATGTAAAATTCCCCGTTTATATGGGGATCCTGTCCATGTGGGGTGTAAGCGTCACCCTTTCCTATGTTCTTGGAATTCATTTTGGACTGGGACTTGCCGGCATTTGGATCGCTTTTATTGCCGATGAATGGCTTAGAGGATTACTCATGTTATGGCGCTGGAGATCCAGAGTCTGGGTTAACAAATCGTTTGTGTCATCAAAAGCAGTCTAAATAAGAAAAGCGGAAGCGCCTTGCTCACTGAGGAACGCAGACTAAATACGCCACGTCCTCCCAAAAGCTACCGCTTTCGGGTGTGCGATGTATCGCTGCGGCAGCTTTCCTTATCCTGCGGCAGCGTCTGCATGACCCCCATAATGAAAGCGGCAGTTAAGACTGCCGCTGTTTTTTCATTCTAAAATATTTATATTATAGTCTTTAAACCAAATATGAATCTGTGCAAGGTGTGCTAACAGCTGAGGACCAGTCATAAGCTGCCCAAACCATGGTTCCTGGAATGAGTCACCGCCCGATTCTATTATATTCTTCAGCTGGCTGTAATCAAAGAATTCATACAGAGCGGATGACCGGTCTTCCAGGTATCCAGTGAGCATCTTTTGGACTGCTCCCGTATATTCCGGATTATGCGTTTTGGGGTACGGGCTTTTCTTTCTGTATAAGACTTCATTCGGCAGTATGCCTTCGAGTGCTTTGCGCAGGATTCCTTTTTCGCGGTTTCCATGCATTTTGATCTCCCACGGAATATTCCATACATATTCCACCAATCGATGATCGGCAAAAGGCACCCGGACTTCAAGGCTCGCCCCCATGCTCATTCTGTCCTTACGGTCCAAAAGGGTCGTCATAAAGTAAATCATATTAATATAGAAAAGTTCTCTCCTGCTTGCGTCTTCCTTGCTTTCCCCGTCTAAGGCAGGGGTTTCAGAGATTGCCTGAAGATATTTTTCCATGGCATAGTCATGGATATTTAATTTCTTCCTCCAATCTTCTTTCAATAGCCCCTGTCTGGCTTCGAGCGACCTCATCCACGGGAAGCCCTTACGCTTTAAGTCTTCCTCTCTATGGAACCATGGATAGCCGCCAAATATTTCATCCGCGCATTCACCTGATAAGCTTACAACAAAATCCTTTTTTATTTCCCTGCAAAACCATAGCAGGGAGGAATCGACATCAGCCATGCCCGGAAGATCCCTTACATGCACGGATTCGATTAAATCCTCTGCCAGCTTCTGCTGGGTGATTATACAGCTGTTATGTCTCGTATTAAAGGACTGGGACATTTTTCGGATAAATGCTCCATCCGAATTGGGCTGAAACTCATTTGCCTTGAAAAACTCTTCATTTCCCTCATAATCTATCGAATAAGTGTTCAATTGGCCCTTTCCATCTCTTTCGTAAGCTTTTGCCGCAATAGCGGTAATCGCACTCGAATCCACACCGCCGGAAAGGAACGTGCATAAAGGGACATCCGAGACCAGCTGCCTTGTTACAGCATCCGTAAATAATTCTCTCACTCGTTCAGCAGTTTCCTCAACATTATCCCCATGATGCGCACTTTTTACATTCCAATAACGCCATACCTTCAGTCCATTTCTCGAAAAGGTCAGCGCATGTGCAGGCCTTAATTCATCAATGCCTCTGAAAACTCCTGACCCTGGGGATCTTGATGGCCCCAGTCCAAAAACTTCTGCCAGACCTTCCCTGCCGATTTCAGCCTTAACATCAGGATGGGCCAAAATAGCCTTCAATTCAGATCCGAATATAATGCCCTGCTTCGTTTCTCTATAAAATAAAGGTTTTACCCCTAAACGGTCCCTGCCTATAAATAATTGTTCTTTCTTCTCATCCCATACAGCGAAAGCATAGATGCCATTCAAAAATTGAAGGCAATTTTCTCCCCATTCTATATAAGAAGTCAGCAAAACCTCAGTGTCAGAATGGCCATCAAACGAATATCCTTTTATAAGGAGTTCTTTACGGAGATCCTCCGTATTATAAAGCTCTCCATTATAGCAAATTGTATAGCGGTTTTGATGTTTTTCCCTAGTCATTGGCTGTTTTCCGCCTGCCGGGTCTACAACAATTAACCTTTTATGGCCGAATCCAGCATGCACATCTGTCCATATGTTTGTTTCATCTGGACCCCGCTTTGCCAGCGTATCCGCCATTTTTCCAATTGCTGCCGTTTCTTTTCTCATATCTTTTTGGAAATCAATCCAGCCGGTAATTCCACACATTTTACATCATCCTTTCAAAGCGGAATCGCATGGGCACATTTTTCATGATGCTATTGTATGCACAGCCTAGAAAAAAGTTAATTGTCCACATACAAGCGGTTATAAAAATCGCCAAAACTGTCTAAAAAGAAGTTGAGGAAGTTAATGGAGGTTTTATATGAATAGACAGCAGCGAACAAAGCTTATTGAATATCAATCCCGTGCTTTTACAGAAGGCACTGTAGAGTATATTAATGAACAATGGGTTTTTTTCGACCATGAAACAGATGAAGCATCATTATTGGATGAATTCCTCCATCAGGAAATGGAAATATTTCGCTTTAAACGGTGGAAGAAAGGCATTTTATTTGAGGATGGCAAAGTGGCCTTTGATGATGAAATATTCCACTTAAAGAATCAGGACTCGATCCGCATCCGAAAACATCTTGTTTTCTCCCTCGAGAGATTACTGGAGGAAATGAATGATGATGCCTTTTACCAGTTCGTAACCACTTTAAATTCCATGCAATTTTCGGTTTATGACTGTATTTATTGCTATAATCAGCTGGCATTTTTCAATGATAAAGACAGAAAAAGCGGTGTGAATTTTATCGTTTTTGATAATCAGGATCATATTTGCAATGTGCAGCACCATTTTTGCTATTATGAAAAAATGAGTGATCGGTTTGAATTTACCTTAAACAGCGGAAAAAGAATGGTTATTGAAAAGATTTCTTCATAAGAAATGCGGAAGCGCCTTGACCACGAAGGAAAGCAGACTAAGAACGCCACGTCCTCCCAAAAGCTAACGCTTTCGGTCGTGCGAAGTATCGCTTCCGTAGCTTTCCTTGTCCTGTGGCAACGTCTGCATGACCTGCATCCTGCGGGCCTCAGGCATAAGCCGTTTCCTTTCAGAAGGTGTTCTTCCTTCTGAAAGGAAACGGCTTATGACCCTGAGTCCCTATGAGCCGAAACAACACAAGCTTGTGATCTCGAGGGGGTAGTCAGATTGCACTAGTTCGACGTTCAAAATCTTATACTTTTTTCATAAAAAAACAGCAGCCTGCCTTTAATGGCGGTGCTGCTGTTTCTTTATTCTAGCTGTGCGTTTGGGCATATTTAGATAAGCCTTCCTCAAACTCACTGGTCATAAGCGGCTTATGAATATAGAAGCCTTGTGCATAATGGCATTTCAATTCTTTTAACAGCTCAATCTGCTCCTGTGTTTCCACCCCTTCTGCCACGACTTTAACAGCAAGTCCGTGTCCCATGGTGATGATGGCTTTTACAATGGCAACATCGGATGTGTTTAATCGCAGATTATTAATAAAAGACCGATCGATCTTTAATGTATTGATTGGAAGGTCCTTTAAATAACTTAGGGAAGAATAGCCTGTGCCAAAATCATCAATTGATACTTTGACTCCTATATTCTGCAGCGACTGCATGACTTGTATACTGTGCTCAACATTTCTAAGCATCGTGCTCTCCGTCAGCTCCAATGTTAAATATTGCGGCTCCATACCGGAAAGTTCCAATGCCATCTTAACTTCTTGAAGAAATCCTGGCTGCTGGAATTGATAGGCCGATACATTCACAGAGATGGAAAGCGATTTATAGCCAAGCATTTGCCAACGTTTATTCTGTTTACAAGCCGACCGCAATACCCAGCCGCCGATATCCTTAATGAGACCTGTCTCTTCTGCAAGAGGAATAAATTCACCGGGTGAAACAAGTCCAAGTTTTGGATGATTCCAGCGGATTAGGGCTTCGCTCCCGTATAAATTGCCAGTTTCAAGATCAATTAAGGGCTGATAGCATAGAAAGAATTCATTTTTCTGCAAAGCTTTTCTTAAGTAGCTTTCAAGCTCAAGTCTGACCATTGCCTGCTGATTCATTTCCATTGAGAAAAAGGTGACCCTGTTTCCTCCCTGCTGCTTGGAGCGATTTGTGGCAATATCCGCATTTTTCAGCAGCAAATGCTCATCGGCCCCATCATCTGGATGCAGGCTCGCACCAATGCTGGCAGTGACAATAAACTCCTGATTCGACTGAGATATAGGATGCGATATTTCATCTAATATCTTTTTGGAGACATTCATAACCTTCTCGATAGTTGCTTCCCTTGATAATACTAAAGTAAACTTATCACCGCTGAACCTTCCCAAATAAGAACCCGATGGCAAAACCCTTTCTATTCTTTCGGAAATTTCCTTTAACACCATATCCCCAGCAAAGTGACCCAGACTATCATTTATGATTTTAAATCGGTCGATATCAATAGAAAGAACGGCAATTTTCTTCTGTTTTTTTCTGGCTCTCTTTAATTGCATTTCCAATTGTTCTGTAAACTTCATTCTGTTTGGCAGCCCCGTATCCCGGTCAAAAAAAGCCAGTTCTGTTATCTTCTCTTCAATCTTTTTCTGTTCTGTAATATTTCTGCCAATTCCATAAATACCTACACATTCCCCATTAACAGTAATCGGAATATTTTTGAGCTGAAAAAGATTGGTTTCGCCAGATTTTGTATTGATATAAACGTTATAATATTGCTCTTTCCCTCTTAACGCCCGGTAAAAGTGCATTCTGACCCTTGGCACATCCGCATCACGCACATATGAAAGAGCTGTTTTTCCGATTATTTCATCCTGCATGAACCCAAAAGTTTTCTCGAATGCAGGGTTAATACTTGTGAAATTCCCCTTCAAATCGGTTGAATAAACAAAATCTGCATTATTATCAAATAGAGATTTATAATATTGTTCAGACATTTTCAGACTGCTGTTTAATGCATTAATATCATCCTGAGAAGCATGCATTAAATGAGTCAAAGAAGTAATCGTTTTAAATTGGGCCGTCTTTTCATAAGAATATAGTTTTGGCTGATTCTTTTTTGATTCAGCAACATTTTCTGATAGAGCAAGATATGTAAGAGAATGTCCGACCATCTGCGGCACTCTGCCTTTTCGGAAAGAAATTTCCCCGTATGAAAAGAACCCATTCGCCGGGGCTATCCCCTGGAACATCTCCAGTTCTTTTTCCGTAAAATCTCTTGCAAACTGTTTTCGTGCCATACAATTGTATATAAATATGCTTTCAGGAGCTAACTGGTCAAGCTCTTTTAATTCCTGTAAAGACCGTTCAATGATGTCTTCCAGATTAGCATAAGCAAACGTGAGTGTGTCTCCTTCTTCAACCTTCCTGTTTACTTTAATAGCACCATTTTCGAGTGGTTTTATAATAAAAACAGAAACTTTTTCCCCGCGGTACTTTAACAGGAAAGGGAATTCAGTACCTGATTCCGGTAAATCCTTAATAAAAGCCTCACCCAAATAGTGCTTTAGAATATTTAAGGGCTTCTTATGATCTAAGGAATAGATGATAGATCCTTCGGCCTTTGTAACAGTAAAGCTTTTTCCAATCTCCTGCCACTGATAATTTGCAAACGGACGGACTGAAAGATGGCCGCTTTGAAGCGCAACTGCTGCAAGCCCATCGCTGGTGAGTCCATCTTGAGTAAAAGCTAAGCCCTCCTGAAATAAGCCATTATCTCCCGCAAGGCCCCCTGAAATCACTATATCTGGATGGGTTTCATTAATCCCCTCCAGCAAGGCTGTGGAATCTACATCAAATCCAGCAGGGAAAATAATTACAGCTTCTGTATTGAAGATAGCAAGTTCCCGTGCTAAGGTCTTGCCCATTTCATAACTATTCTTAAAATCAGTCCTGTTAAACAGGAAAGATTTTAATTCTGTTTTTTCAAAGACAGTAAAGCAGATCACTGTTTGTTTTTCCGTAATCCGGCCTTCATGAATTTCACCAGAAGTCGAACAGCCTGCTATTTGTGCAAATGGAAGCTTGTCTGCCAGTTCTTTTTGAAGTTTCGCGATATTTAGACTTTCAGGGTTTCCTGTAAAAACCTGCACCAGCAAATTAGGATATTCATCTAATTCGTTCAAGTCTATAAATCTATTCAGCTGGCTGGTATTCTTATATAAACATGAAATCGTCTTTGCCATAAAAACCCACCATCACAGTAAGATCATTAGAAAAATGCCAGTTACCCGCTAAAGGAACGCTCCTTATACAGCAGAGACTCCCATTTCTAATTTTTTATCATAGAGTTAGTTATATTTTTAAATTACCATATTTAGTGAAGTCATGACATGACAAAATTAGAAAAAGCTGCCTTTTTGGCAGCTTTCTCAAAAAATATCTTTATTTACGTCATAAATGTTAATGGCAATTTAACAAAGCCTAAATATAAAACCAAAATTAAAGCAACAACAAACTGCCCCCATAAAATAGATGTCTTTTTCCCTTTAACAGTTCGGATAATAATCATTTCAAACATAGCTATTACCCAAATGCCTACCAGGGACTTCAGCACATAAAGAAGGTCAATGCTGTTAAGGCTGCTTAAAATCCAAACCCCTGTTCCAATAATCAGCAAATAGAACAGTCTCAAGATCATGTGAACGACTTTTAAACCTTTTTGCTTGCCGCTTTTATGCATCATAAGGGCAATAATAAATAAAACTAGTGCCAAAAACCAAGTTGTTATATGGGCATGTATCATTCCAGTGCCTCCTATAGTAAAATTCGATACCATCATACCATATTGGCATAGAAAATCCTAAAATTATGGTGCTGCTAAGATCATTTAAGAACAACTTTGTGAACTATTTAAGGCAATATGTGATATTTTTCATGGACACTCTGAAAATATAAATTAATACGTAATGGCCTGTGATTTTGTACACAGGCCACCTGTTTATTTTTCTATACAATTTGTTAGAGTTCCTATTTTTTCAACTGTAATTTCCACTTTATCTCCCGGCTGAAGAAAGCGTGGAGGCTTGAAGCCTTTGCCTACACCTGCGGGAGTTCCAGTAGCAATAATATCTCCCGGCTCAAGGGTCATGCCTTTTGACAGGACCGAGATGATTTCTTCGATTGGGAAGATAAAGTTCTCAGTATTTGAACTTTGTCTCAATTCTCCGTTTACCTTTGTTTGAATATCAAGCTGATTCGGGTTTTCAATTGCAGATGAATGGACGATCCATGGACCCATCGGGCATGTGGCATCCAGGCTTTTTCCGATAAAAAATTGCTTATGGCGTGACTGCAGATCCCTTGCTGTCACATCATTAATAATGGTATAGCCAAAGATGTGATCCAATGCTTCTTCTTTGGGGATAGCCCGTCCTTTTTTTCCGATTACAACGGCAAGCTCTCCTTCATAATCCAGCTCTGCTGTAACATTATGATGATTTAATACCGTTTCATTATGGCCTATTACCGTTGTTGGCGATTTCGTAAATACCATTATATGCTCAGGAATGTCTTCTTTGCTTCCCATCTCAATTGCATGCTCGGCATAATTCTTGCCTACACAAAAGATATTCTTATCGGGACGGGGAATCGGGGCCTCCAATGCAACAGAAGCGAGCGGCCGGAAGAGTTCTTCCCTGCCGGGATTGCTGCTTAGCCAATCTTTTAATCTATGTACCTTCTCAATGAACTTATCTCCTAAGGCAATACATTCCTTCAAAGCCGCTGGCAAATCACTTTTGCCTTCCATTTTTACTAAAGCTGCATTTAGCGGAACAACCTTTGTGCCGGTTCCGTCCAATAAACCTGCCACACTTCCGCTGCCATCCTTAAAAGTAACAAACTTCATTCCCATCACCTCATTTTATTTTTCACTTTTTTAGTATAATATAAATTTTCAGATTTTTGGACTATTTATAAGTGAACCCAAATATTAACCCTTTCTCTTCCAACTAGGGATTTTCAAATAGGTGAAGCTCCTCCAAAGCCATTCAATCGGTCCATAATAATAGCGGGCAGCCCAGAAGCGGCTGATTATTACCTGAAAAGCGAAAATGAAAATAACCAGAAGTGTCCCCCAAAAAACAGATACCTTTCCATAGAAACCTAATCCATAACTATAAAAAATAAAAGTCGAGATAATAGACTGGAAAAGATAATTTGAGAGCGAAAGTTTCCCAACATATGAGAGCGGCAGCAGAAATCCGGGACCTTGACCATTTTTTATCATCACTGCTATCCCTAAACCATAAGCAATAGCCAGCAGCGGGCCTCCAAATATATCCTGCACGTAATCCAGTCCCAGATTGCTTTCCATCATGTATGGCAGCAATTTAAACAATACCCCTGCAGCCAAAGAGACCAGCATTATTTTCGTGAGGAATGCACGATTTTTTTCCGGTTCCTCCAGCCATTTCAGCTTGGCAGCTCCTCCTCCTATTAAAAATAAAGGAAAAATAGAGGCAATCATGATAGGCAGTGAAGCAAGATTATTAACTCCTGACCAGTCCTCTGCCCGCTGTACGGTAACCTCAGTAAAGCTTCCATTTTGATAGACCTGTAAAGAAGCTAATGCCGCTTGAGGGTCATAGATTGATAGCTCATCAGCAGGAACAAACAGAACAGTTGCAAAAAACAAAAGGGAAAATAACAGATTGGGAATGATGTAAAGCAATATTCCGGTCAAAAGCATATTTCTTCCGGACATCTTTACAAACAGTAAAAACATAAAGCCAAAGATTGCATAATTAATTAGAATATCCCCATGCCATATGAGAAAAGCGTGAATGATGCCTAACAGCAGCAGAAGGGAAAATCTCCTTGCAGCCATTACTCCAAATCCAAGGCCTTTAGCCAGTGCACTCTCCCTCAGAATGACTAATCCGTAACCGAACAGCATGGAAAATAATGGATAAAAGCTGGCCTGCACAAAGATATCAATAAAAGCATAGGCTGCTTTATCTGCCGGGCTGTCCCACCATTCAAAAGGATCAATGTATAGATATGGCGAATGGAAAGAAAGCATATTAACCAAAAAGATCCCGAGGATGGCAAATCCCCTCATAATATCCAGCGAAATGATCCGATCCTTCTCCAGCACCGGACTGACTTGCCTGTCCATAAAACGCCTCCTTCTTTGGAAAGAAAATCTAACCTTAATGATAGAGAGCAGAATTCTAATTGTCCAGAAAAGAAATGCGGAAGCTCCTTGCCCACGAAGGAACGAGAGACTAAGGGGGCAGGCTGCTTGTGCTAGACAGCTATCATCATTCTTTTTGAAAAAAAGGACCCCAGCAAATGCTGTAGTCCCGGCTTTCAGTTAATTAACAAAACGGCCTGTTTTCCCTTTCAACTCCCAGTAATCATTCCGAAGATGGATTTTTTGGATTTTCCCCGAAGCTGTTTTCGGCAGCTCTTCGACAAAAGTCACTCCCGTTACAGCTTTAAAGTGGGCAAGTTTCTCCCTGGTAAAACTGATAATTTCCTGCTCAGTCAGTGTTTTCCCGTTTCGCAGCACGATGAACGCGTGCGGCGTTTCCCCCCACTTTTCATGAGGTACAGCTATAACGGCTGCTTCCAGTATTGCAGGATGCTCGTATAAAGCCCCTTCAATTTCGATGGATGAGATGTTTTCACCGCCGCTGATAATGATATCCTTTTTACGGTCTACGATATCGATATTTCCGTATTCATCTACATTTGCCATATCACCGGTATGAAGCCAGCCGCCTCGAATAGCTTCCATTGTTGCCTCTTCATTTTTCCAATAGCCTTTCATCACTCCGTTGCTGCGGACAACGACTTCACCGATTTCCAGGCCATTATGGGCCACTTCTTCACCCTGTTCATTAATTACCCTGACTTCACAGCCTATCATCTGGTGTCCTGCCTTTGCTTTCATCCGGTACTGCTGAGCAAGTGGAAGTTCTTTAAGATGAGATCGAATCGTCGATACAGTGCTTAATGGAGATGATTCAGTCATTCCATATACCTGTATGAACTCCCATCCAAGCTCCTTTTCTACTCTTGTTACAAAAGCTGGCGGTGGGGCGGAACCAGCTATAACAACTCTGACATCTTGTTCAACAGCCGGAACAAATTGTTCATAATGCTGCATCAGCGAATTCAGGACTGTAGGAGCCATATGCATGACGGATACTTTATGTTTTTGCACTTCATCAAAAATCCTTTCCGGAGTCGCTTTTCTTATACACACCTGAGAAGCTCCATTTGCCGTGTAATAAAAAGGAGAGCCCCATCCATTCACATGGAACATCGGGAGGACATGAAGCAATACATCCTGATCACTGACCCTTAAATGATGCATAGTTGACAATGCATGCAGGTAATTGTTGCGATGGGTCAGCATGACACCTTTTGGATTGCCTGTTGTACCGCTGGTATATAGAAGGCTGCACACATCATTTTCATCGAGGACTTCCCTCTGATATGGACTGCTGTCCTGGCTGCTGAGCCATGAATCATAATCACTCTCTTCAGTCTCTTCCTCTTTATAATGCACGAAGATTTTTTTCACAGTTTTCAGCTGATCTTTCACGGGAAGTATAAGGTGATAAAGATCCTGGTCTACAAATAGAATTTTGGATTCACTGTGATTTAATATATACAGATAATCTTCCGGCTTCAGCCGTATATTTAGAGGGACGATAATTCCTCCCAGCTGAAAAATGCCATAAAAGCCCTCCAGCATTTCGACGGAATTTGGTGCAAGAAAAGCCACCCTGTCCCCTTTTTCAATCCCTGAAGCCTTTAAGCCATGGGAGAGCTGATTAACTCTCGTATTCAATTCCTCATATGTAAAAACTCGATCATCTGCAAAAATGGCTTTCTTTGAACCGTAAAGAGACACAGCACGATCTAAAAACTGCGTTACTATTAATGGGACATTCATCTTATGGCCACCTCACTGAAAATTTAGTGAATTCTATACTTTCTATATTATCATAAAAAATATGACAGTTTCACCTGAATTTTGTCTGTTATATAACATTTGCAAGCCTTCTTATTAAACGCATTTCAGATATTTGGGCTAATTAATCACAATCAGCTAGCAGGCACATACGATATACAAGAAATCATTTTAAAGGGTGTTATGTATGCCAGCTATTGTCGGAGTCGCACAGGTCATATCAATCGGAAGCAGTTCTGTCTTCAACATTGGGGATGTCTATAAAATCATGCCTGTTTCTAACGCTAAGACCTTTTCAGGCGCTGGATCGTTTAACACAGGGGATGGCCTGAATGTCTACAATCACCGGAGCACAACAAACACTTATGATTGTGATGGCGTGGATCAGGGCAATTATTTCAATGCTTAAACGGGTGATCTTATGAATTTTTATATACAGCAATCCATTCATATTAATTTTATTAAGATAGGCGGGATTTCAAACTCTTCCGTCATGCAGATTGGAAGTGCAGGCATAATAAAGCCAGCGTCTTATTTGTATAACACTGGCGGCTTTACTGAGCCTGCACCTGAAGCGGAATTGCCAACGCCGGCGGGGCCAGCAGGGGGGAGTGTTTTGCTGGCACCTTCTGTCCCTTTGACTGGAGCGCAGAAACGTTAAGTTCATTTTTAATAAAGCGAGGTGGTGCGCTTGAATCAGCAATTAAATACCTATCTTCAGCAATTGCATGCTTTTGTGGAGGCACAGGAAAAACGAATACGCAGCCTGGAAGCAGCGGTCAAAAAACTTCAGGAAGAGACTGAAGTTCTGAAAAACCGTCCGCCGATGCAGGTCGATCGGATTGAATATAAATTCGACCAGCTTAAGGTAGAGTCTCTTGAAGGAACTTTAAATATTGGCTTAAATCCTTCTGAGCTGCAAAACATTGAAGATTTTGCCGTAGATAACAAAAACATCAAAGCACCTATTTCGCCTAAGAATCAAATGAAGAGAACAATGGAAATTGAAGATGCCATCTATCAATATTTAGAACGGGAACTTCCTGACATTACAGCTTCTGTACAGAAGAAGTTAAATGTCAGTGTGGATGATTCCTATATTGCATTTATCAAAGAGGATATCAAAAAGCAGCTGCCTAACAGGATTGACTTCTATATTAAACAGCAGCAGGCTTCAAATCGATCAGGGCAGGAAAATGATAACGCAGAAATTATTGAGCTTATTAAAAAGGAAATTTACAATGGAGTCCATGCCTTTATCTCGCATTTGCCGGAGAATATGAAAGGGATGAATAACGAATGAATTATCAGGTATATAACAGAGATTTGTGTGTTGGCAGCATAAGAGTGCTCGGTGTATCCAGTTCATCTGTTTTAATGGTGGGAGATACGCAAACGATCCAGCTGGCAGCCACCTTTGATACACCACCAGAATCACTTCTGATTGGGCCGTTTGTGCCTCTGACACCGGAGTAAGCTGCTATGCTGCAAAGAACTTCATCCGTTGACAGAATCAATATTGACACCATCGCCTTTTCTTCTGTATTCGAAATTGGGGACTCCTGTTTTATTAAAGGATTCTCCAGAGCAATTGCCGATCAGCGTGAAGCTGAATATTTCAACGCAAAGGAAGGGAATTTTTCAGTCTATCCCGTATTCAGTGAACCCATTCCTTTAATCCCAATTGAAGAAGACATAACCATGCAGACAACACAGCTCAATCCGATCATTAGGGTTCAAAACATTGATATTATCGGGGTTTCCTCATCATCTGTCGTTCATATCGGCAACAGCGGAAATATTTCAATGGAAGCCCGGGTCAAGCATATCCGTCAGGTTTATCCTAAAACGGCGCTTCTTAAGGATGAAAATTTTTCATAAAGGATGTTTTACATGCCAGCTATAATCGGACCGGTACAAATCATCAATGTCGGCGGGGGGATTGTGCAATTTGGGGACTCCCTTTATATCTCTCCAAAAAGCAATTCAAAATCAACGACCGGACAGGGTGCCGCAAATACGGGCGGCTTAGTCATTACAAACAATGGCCTGAGTGCCAGCAATGTACTGGATACCAGTCTGGTTGATCAGCCAAATGTCGGCAATAACTAATCCATTATCAGAAATTCAGGACGATAGCACATTTGTTATCGTCCTTTTGATTTCCTGTCATTGGACTTTTTGGCTTTCGTTAACTTGGTTAAAGGCTGCTTCCTGATCCATTTCAAATATTTTCGGATTTTATCATCCTGCTGCAATAACTCTATTGAATTCAGCCTTACAGCTAGCTCTGCATTCGTATATAAAGCGTGAATCTGCTTATGGCAGGGTATGCATAATTTCGCGGTGGACAGGAAGGTGCCTCCCATTTCTTTCGGCGTTAAATGATGGACTGTTATATCAATATCCTCCCGCAGGCATAATTCGCAGGTTCCCGCCTCTATTTGCCTTTTTCCCATTGCAAGCCTCCTTTATATTTAAATTACCCTTTATATTGGGGCGGCAGTAAATCGTATATTCTCGTTTTTGCGCGCGGTGATGTTTCCTTTGCGCGCGGGCTCTCTCTGGTTGTGCGCGCTTTTTCAGCTGGTGCGCGCGCTTCGCCTGGGTCTGCGCGGACCTCTCCTTTTTGCGCGCGGTGATGTTTCGTTTGCGTGCGGGATTTCTCTGGTTGTGCAAACTTTTTCAGCTGGTGCGCGCGCTTCGTCTGGGTCTGAGCGGATTTCTCCTTTTTGCGCGCGGTGATGTTTCGTTTGCGTGCGGGATTTCTCTGGTTGTGCAAGCTTTTTCAGCTGGTGCGCGCGGTGATGTTTCCTTTGCGCGCGGGAATTCACTGGTTGTGCGCGGCTTTTCGGCTATTACGCGCAATACCATTCCTAGTAACGCACAAAAAACCGGCAAGTTCTCTTGCCGGCTTTCCCTATAACTTAAGTGTATGAGCCCCGTCAAAGAAGAATAGGTATCTTTCATTGACTTCTCTCTTTAATATTTGTTCCAATGCTCTGGTGTACATATCAATTTGAACTTTGTACCTGTTTTCGAGAACGGGTTTGGCTTCAGCAAAGCCTCCCTTAAACCGGCCGCTGATTCCATCCGTTTTATAATCCAGAAGCACCAGGCCCTGCTCATCTTCAATTACACAGTCCACAATCCCCTGGATGAGAACCGTTTCATCTTCTCCCTTCCAATCTGAATAGATTTCCCGGGCTGGAAAAGATAGACTGAATGGGATTTCTCTTCGTACCGATTTAGCCTGAACGATTCTTTGTCCCAGTTTGGTTTCGAAAAACTGTACAATCAGCTGTGGTTCAATGCTGGCATGCTGCTCTTCTGTCAGCAATTCGTTTTGAAGCATCTCTGCCATTTTGGAAGATATTGTTTCCACAGTTGCAGGCCTGCTGAAATCAATATGCTGCATGACAGCATGCATAGCAGTACCCCGTTCAGCTGGAGAAAGAGATTTTTCTTGCATGAATCGAGGCCTGCCAAGCAGGGGTTTATTGATTTTACGGATTAATTCAGTTCCGCTGTCTTCTTCAGAAAAAATCTCCCGCTGCCGCTTCACTTCCGAAACGGATTGTTTAGATCTAGCTTGAGCAGCCTGCTTAAAGGAATATTTCCAGGAAAGCTGTTCCTCAACTTTATCCTTATAAGCCGATTCAGCCGGAACAGGTTTTCCTTCATAAACCAATTGCAGCAAATCCGTTTCGCCCTCATTGGCTTCTTCTGAAAGAACTGCAGCTTCTTCGCTTTTGATTATGGTTATATTCCAGCAGGAAGGGTGTTCAAGTATTTCTGCAGGAACGAGAGGATGAACCGGCCCTTCTCCTCTCAATGCCTCACAATCTCTATGTCTGACAAGCGATGGACCAATCCAGTCCAGGTAACTGTTTGCAGAAGCCCTGTCATACTCATTCAGGAGCCACTCTTTATGCTCCGATGCCTGCAGCCACTGATTTAATTTTTTATCTGCACTTTTGACGGACGATACCAGGAAAAGCTTTTCCTTCGCCCTTGTTAAAGCAACATATAGGACCCGCATTTCTTCAGCAAGCATTTCCATTTTCTTTTTTCGTTTAAAAGCAATCTGCGGCAAAGAGGGGTAAGAAATTCTCTTCTCGGCATTTACATATTTTGCAGCGAATCCAAATTCCTTATCAAGCAAGTATGGCTTTTTCAGATCCATCGTATTAAAATTGCGGGCAAGCCCTGCAATGAAAACGAAAGGAAATTCCAGCCCTTTGCTGCTGTGGATCGTCATAAGACGGACAACATCTTCCTGCTCACCCAAAGCACGGGCAGCGCCAAGATCATCGCCTCTGTCCCGCATTCGTTCAATAAACCTTAAGAAGCGGAATAATCCTCTGAATGATGTTGCTTCATACTGTCTTGCTCTATCGTACAATGCGCGAAGGTTTGCCTGCCTCTGCTTTCCGCCCGGCATGCCGCCGACGAAATCATAAAATCTGGTTTCTCTATACAGATGCCAAATCAGTTCGGAAAGCGAACCCTGGCGGGCCATCACACGCCAATCTTTAAGCTGGTCAAAAAACGGCCGCACTTTCTCATATAATTCTTCTGTTTCCAGGGTTGGGTCATTCCGGCAAAAAGAAGTCAATGCTTCATAGAAAGACCCTCTTTTATTATGGATTCTGATTTGTGCAAGCTCTTCTTCTGTCAGCCCCAAAATAGGAGATCTTAGAACTGATGCCAGCGGAATATCCTGATACGGATTATCAATCACTTTTAGAAGTGACATCATAATCGCTACTTCCGTTGCTTCAAAATAGCCGCTGGAGAGATTGGCATAAACAGGGATTCCCTGCTGTTTGAACTCCTCCATTATTTGCGGAGCCCATGTCATGGAACGAAGCAGGATGACAATATCCCTGTACTTGGCAGGCCGCCCGGATTCGGTCTTTGTGTTGTAAACTTCTTTCCGATTCCCAATGATTTCTTTTATTTTCGACGCCATAAATCTGGCTTCGAGCTGTGACTGGGCTAACTCTTCGCTGTCAAAACCCTCATCCATTGATTCAGGCTCAGGTTCGTTTTTTTCATTTCCTTCAAGATCAATAATGGCTATTTCCACAGGGTGTTCCTGACTCTCTGAATAAGGTGCTCCTTTAATAAGCTCAGCTGCCTGATCATACTCAATTTCACCAACAGATGTCCCCATAATTTGCTTAAAAATATAGTTGGTCCCGTGGAGGACTTCTTTACGGCTTCTGAAATTTCGCGCCAGATCAATTCTAAGGCCTGTCTCTTCTCCGTCCCGTCCGAACCGGGTGTACTTACTCAAAAACAGATTAGGCTCTGCAAGGCGGAAACGGTAGATCGACTGCTTTACATCGCCTACCATGAAAAGATTCCCGTTTTCTTCTGAATCTGCTGTTACCAGCTGCAAAATAGCTTCCTGCACCATGTTGGTATCCTGATACTCATCAACCAGGACTTCTTTGAACTGATTTCTGCAGGCAAGAGCTGCTTCTGATGGCAATAGCCTTCCCTCTTCATCTGATGATGAAAGAATTTCAAGGCAATAATGCTCAAGATCGGCAAAGTCAACCAGCCCTTTTTCAGTTTTAACCTGGTCAAAGCGAATTGAGAATTCTTTAACTAACGAAACAAGCGATTCTATATGGGGCTTCATTTCCGCCATGTCACGCATGAAGCTTTCCTGTTTGCGGAAAAACAGTTCTTCCTGCAGGCCGGTTATGATTTTCTTGGCCTGGTCCCTGAGTTTCTTTGCCTTTTCAACCAGCCCTTCATCATAATCATTGCCTTTACACGTTTTGGCTCTGCCAAAAGACCATGATTGCATCGCTTCATATAGCATCGGCCACGAATCGTTTTTCGCTTCGATTAGAGTATTGACAACGTGCAGATCTGCGATAAAGTTTTCTGCTCTCGGAGCCGGTCCTCCAGGAAGCTTGGTCAGCTCCAGCCCATATTCCAGCAGCTGCCTGGCCCCTTTCAGCTGAAGATCTATATCCTCCAAAAGGGAACGGACAAATGGAAGCTTTTCAAGACTTTCAACACCGTCCACGTTATACATCTCAACAATTGAATCAAGATATTGATCAGGTGAAGGGTTGGAGCGGGCAAAATCGTATAAGTCCCTTATTATATCCTGAAGGGCAGTGTCACTTCTGTCATTTGTAAAAGTATCCACAAGTGCAAAGAATGATTCGTTTCCCTCTTTACCGTATTCCTCTTCAAAAAGCTCCTCGAGTACTTCATCCCTTAAGAGCTGTGCTTCTGTTTCATCAGCGATTCGAAATCCGGGATCAATATCGGTCATGTAGTAATATTTACGGATCATCTCTAAGCAAAATGAATGCAAAGTCGAGATGGATGCCCTGTTTAATAAGCTTACCTGCTTTCTGAGGTGAGCAGACTTCGGATCGGCATTAATCGCTTTTTCAAGCGCCTCGCCGATTCTGTGCCTCATTTCGGCAGCTGAGGCATTTGTGAAGGTCACAACAAGGAGTTCATCGACATTAATAGGATCTTCATCAGCGATAATCTTATTGATAATCCTTTCAACCAAAACAGCCGTTTTCCCTGAACCGGCTGCAGCAGCCACCAGAATATCCTGTCCCTTGGCCATAATTGCTTTCCACTGGTCATCAGTCCAGGTTGCATCTTCCGGCTTAGGCGGTATGGCCATTTTCATCGCCCTCCACCTCCTTCTTGATGATTTCAATCATGTCTTCTTTTGGCTTAGGCACAAATAACCTGTAATCATTGGTTTCGAGCGATTCGTCAAATTGGCATACAGATTTATAGGCACAAAATGTACATGGTGTTTTTTCCTTCATTTTATATGGGGCAATTTTAACATCGCCCTCTGTAATCATATTGCCAGTATTCCTATACATCTTTCTTACGTAGCGGCGCAAATAATCAAACTCCTGCTTGCTTGCCACTTTTGATCGCTTTGAAAGTGTCCCGTCTTTTTTAAATCCGGCTGAGATAATGGATGAATCGCCTGTCTCAATTGTCTGGTCCATTAACCTGATGACATTTTCATCTCCCAGCAGCAGGCCATTCATTTTAAATTTCTTATAGAGTTCCTGCTCGATATCCTCTAATGTCAGCATTTTTGAAGTGCTGACGATTGGATTATGGACATGGAAATAAAGGACTCCTGCCGGATCGGCTTCAGTCCCGATCAAAGAATTGGAATGGGCAATAATGATGTCCAGATACGTGAGCATCTGCAGAGCAATCCCATAATATACCTCACTGACATTCAAATCCTTGGAGCTGGATTTATAGTCAATTACCCGTAAAAATGTCCCGTTTGTATCCTGAGCCTTGTCTACTCTGTCAATTCTTCCGACAAGCTCCATTTTAGTCCCATTTTTAAGAGGAAAAACAAGCGAAGGGAGTTCTCCTTTTGGTCCAAACCCCAATTCCAGCCCCACTGGCGAGAATCCGCTTGATTTGGCATGCTCACTGATAACATAGGAAGCCCTGCTGATGATTTGCTCAAGCTTTCTCTTAATATAGTGATGTCTGTTCGAGCTTAAAAGAATTTCATTTTGCAGTTTAGGAGCAAGCATTTCAACTGCTTCTTTTGCAAGGATTTCACACTGTTCCCTTGTCATATCTGTCCATGAAAGCTTCTGGGTCATAACTGTTTCTGCGATAAATTTTAAAGCTGCATGGAATAATTCCCCGATATCCGGAGCTTCTAAGCGGTATACCTGTCTTTCCCGCAGCCTTAGTCCATGCTGTGCAAAATGGGAAAATGGACAGCTATGGAATAATTCCATCCTGGAAACACTCGCCTGAATATGATCACCATACAATTCTTTACTGATGTCTGCGCCAAGCTGAAGTGTCCGGTTTTCATAATTCAGGCTGGAAAGAACCTTTAATGCCGGCCTTCTCCAATGCTCATTGTTAAGATAGCAGTTATAAACATCCCACCACAGGTCATAAATTGGATAGCTGCGTTTTTTCAGCTGAAGCTGTGAAGTCAAATACGAAAGTGCAGTATTTAGATTATCCGCATATTCCAGCTGCTCCGTTTCCGGCAATTCTGCCGGATCCGACATGAAGGAATGCTGCCTGCAATCAGGGAATAAATCTCCCAATCTCTTAATATAAGGAGAAGGCATAAGTGCTTTACCTTCTTCATTTGCCAGCGGGTAACTGATAAAAAGTTTTTCTGATGGAGTAACAAACGCTTTATAGGCTATAAATTCTTCATCAAGAAGTCGTGTACGGCTTCCTGGCGCCAGTTTCATTCCGTTTGTGTTCAGAATTTCTCTGTCATCATCCGCCAGCACACCGTCCTCTGAGAATTTGGCAGGTATTACTCCTTCATTCAGACCAATGACAAAGGCAGCTTTAATATCAGTTAGCCTTGACCTTTCCAAATCGGCCGCCATGACCTGATCGATGGCAGGCGGAACAAGTGTAAATCGAAGCGACTCCAGACCGGCATCCAGAACGGAAGCAAAGCGCTTTAGCGTCACTTCTTCTTCACCAAGCATTTCTACATACTGATCGAGAAGCTCCATAATGGCATTCCATGCTTGTCCATGCTCCCTTGATTTAACAAGGTTCCCTTTTTCCTCTTCAGCTGATTTCCACTTTTCAATCTTCACAGGCACATCCAATTCTTCCAGGTATAAAAATAAAGCTTCACAATATCCGCGGCCATCAGCAGCTTTTTTTAAGCGCCTGTGCAGCCTTAATATTGGGCCTGTAATCATTTCGCGCAAATCACTTAACTCATCTTCTATTCTCTTCTCGGAATCTGTCTGGGCAACCGCTTCAAACTCCAGCCCCCTGATTCTCCTGTATATCCATCTTTTCTTCTTCGTCCATTTGTCCCCTTGAATTCCATAGGCAAGAACATAGTTCTCAAGTCTGTCCATTTGCTCACGAAGCTTGCCGGCGTTTAATTTGGACGGAAAAATCAGTTCCGTTTTTACTGCTCTGAAGATCGGTTCATACCGCCAATTCCCATTGATGATTTCAAGAGTTGACCTAATTAACTCCACAAGCGGATGATTCAGCATAGTTCTTTTTTGGTCAATAAAAAATGGGATTTCATAGTCATGGAACACTGTTTCAATCATGTCATGATAATCCTGTCCGTTTCTTGCAAGTACTGCAATATCACGATAGCGATAGCCATCTGTGCGAACAAGCTTATTTATTTTTCTGGCAACGCCCTCGATTTCAGCCCTCCTGTTGACAGCCTGTCCGATGTGAATGTCTGCTTCCCCCAGAAATGCCTCAGCAGGCCTGCTGTCAAAATGTGCCTCAAGGTGCCTAAGAGAAGGGCTGCACCACCTTTTTTGCTCAGTAATGACCATTTCTTCAATACCCAATCTGTTGCGGGAAGCCATTTCTTTGATTGTCTGATAGTTTTCTCCGGCCATTCTGAATAAATGAAGTTCTTCAGTTGCACTATGTTTAAACTGCTTGTCAAGTGTCAGTGTAATAGTGACGTTTTTACACTGCTTCATCAGCTGTTCAACAATCGAATATTCCTGTGGTGTAAAGCTGTAAAAGCCATCTATATAAACCTCGGCATTTTTTAGATACTCTGAATGGGAGGCCTTTTCAGCAAGAAGGCGGAAGTAGTCTTCTGAATCAGTATATTTGCCTGCAAGGGATTCTTCAAAATTTTTATAGATTAACTCAAGGTCATGAAGCTTGTCCTGAAGTGCCTTGTTCGATTTTCCTGTTCCTGAGAGCTGCTGCTGCCTTTCAGCCAGTTCATCGGGTGCTACACAATAACGTTTGAATTCAGTCATCATTTGTTCAATTTGCTGAATAAAACCATTTTTATCGGCAGCCCTCTGAAAAAGCTTCAGCTCATCCTTTTTATCTTCGATGATCTTGCGGATAAGCATGCTGATGCCACCACTGTTAAGATGATATCTGCTCATGCCTCCTGTTTCCTGAAGAATTCTCCAGGCAAGGCGCGTGAAAGAATATACCTGGCTGCGTATCATTCCGCCAAGGCCGGGCGTGGTAATTAATTTATATTCTGAAAGGAACGTCATTTGTTCCGGAACTAAATAAATGATTGGATCTCCATCCGGGTTAAGCCGCAGTTCATCGCGGATTTCATTTAGGCAGTATTCCGTTTTGCCGCTTCCGGACCGGCCTATCAATAAACGTACGGTCATATTTTTCCTCCTTAAAAAAACTCTCACTCTATCATTATTTTATCATATAAGCTGTTCAATTTTTCGAATGGGGTTCTTCAAAATTGTGGAAATGACAACTTACCTATACGAGGTTTTGTGCATAAAGTATATCGGCAGGTGATAAGGATGATTTCAAAACAGATCCTGATTGCAACTTCAGTCATTTTGACAGTTACAGGAGTTTTTGTGGCCAGCAATATTTATACACTAATCCCTATTTACGGGGATATTGCTGACTCTTTTCAGGTAAATGAAAATTATATTGTTGGCGGTGGAAGCCTGTTTGCATTTTTTTATGCAGCCGGCCTGCTATTCTTTGGCCCTGCTTCCGATACCTTTGGCAGGCGCAGAATTATTATTACAGGTTTGTTTGCTTCTGCTTTGTCCACTTGTGCTGTAGGGCTTTCTCCTAATGTAGAGGCTCTCTATATAACCAGGTCGATTCAGGGGCTGACTCTTGGGAGCTTTGCTCCTGTTGCCTTCGCTTATACCTTTGATCTTTTCAGGCCGAGGGGCCGCACCCTGCTGCTTGTTTTTATCAATACAGGATTCCTTGTCGCCGGCATTCTTGGACAGCTGATCAGTTCGACAATTACTTTTTATTTTAAATGGAACTATGCTTTTTATTTCTTTGCGTTTTGCTATTTTATTCTTTTCCTTGTATCGTATAAAATACTTCCAGGCACTTCTCCTCCTTCCAAATCAGGGGTTTCCGTTATTTCTATTATGAAAAAACTATTAATGAAGGGAAGCCTGCTCCAAAGCTATGCTATTACCTTTACTTTGCTGTTTGCCTTTGTAGCTTTTTACGATGCAATAGGAAGGAATTTCGAGGGAACCATGGAGGAGCTGTTCACATTAAGAGCTGTGGGACTAATCGGGGCGCTGCTGTCTCTCTTTACGGGAAAATTAATTGAGCGGATTGGTGCCCATTCGACATTAAAGCTTGGTTTACTTTTAGGGATTTTCAGCATTATTAATATGTTTTTCTTCAGCAGCACTATTGCCTTAATGGCAATTTCCATTATGTTTGTGGCTTCCATATCCCTTCTTGTTCCCACTGTTATCACACTGATTGGCATGATTGCAGGGGCTGACCGTGCAAAAGCGCTTTCTCTCTATTCTTTTTTTCTATTAACCGGAGCAAGCCTTGCCCCGCCGGCAGTTATGATTCTTGAATATTATTATGTACTGTATCTGCTTCTTGCCTTTTTCCTGACGAATATCATTCTTAGCTATTACTTGTCAAAAGAATTTACTTTTGTCAGTCAGCCAGAATAAATCTTATAAAGCGCGGAATTATTCCGCGCTTCTTCACTCTTTCCACTCCTTTCTCAGGAGCCCGTATAGATACATATCATGCCGTTTTCCATCGCGCTCAAGAAACTCTCTATAGCAGCCTTCTCTCTGGAATCCAAGACTTTCATAAAGAGTTTTTGCTCTAGTATTATAGGAAAATACAGAAAGCTGAAGCCTATACAGATTCAGCTCCATAAAAGCATAGCGAATCAGGCATTGCATGGCTTCCTTTCCATACCCTTTACCCCATTCGGCTTCATCTGCAATGGCAATGGTGATCCAGCTTGTTCTGTGTGGCCATAGAATGCCGTTTAGCTCCGCATATCCTATCAGTTCATTTGCTTCTTTTAACCTAAGCGAAAATCTGAAGGTGTTTTGCGGACATTCATCAAGCCATTTCTTAATTTCCATTTCCTGTTTGGGTTTTACCGGCAGAGCATCCAGGTTTCGCATGATTTTTTCGTCTGCATGCCACTGGATTATCTTTTTAATATCATCCTCAATAAACGATCCCAGAATGATCCTCTTTCCAGACAATATCGTACTGCTTATCACTTTCTTCACCTCCGGAAAAATCAATTCTGCAGGATGGGATCCGCTTATTGGATAAATAAAGAGCCCCCGAAGGAACTCTTTATTCGTACGTTTCCACAAATATTGTGGCTCCCATCCCGCCTCCGACACATAGAGAAGCTATTCCTTTATGGCCGCCTCTTCTCTTTAATTCATGAACGAGACCCACAACAAGGCGCGCACCGGTACATCCAATAGGGTGTCCCAGACTGATTCCGCTTCCATTTACATTTACTTTGTCCCGGTTTAAGCCTAACTCTTTCTCAACCGCCAAATATTGGGCTGCAAAAGCCTCATTTATCTCAATCAAGTCTGCATCATCAAGCGACCAGCTTACATTAGCAAGACCTTTTTGTACTGCCGGCACAGGCCCTATTCCCATTACTTTTGGATCTACTCCTGCCACGGAGAAGCCAGCAATCTTTGCCAGAGGCTTCAGTCCCTTGTCCAGAGCCAGATCTTCCGGCATCAGGACAAGTGCTGCTCCGCCGTCATTCAGGCTTGATGCATTTCCTGCTGTAACAGAGCCACCCTTTCTGAAGACAGGGCTCAAGCTTCGCAGCTTTTCGGCTGTTAAATCTGCCCGCGGGTTTTCATCTTTTGTAACGGTTACTTCTCCTTTCCTGCTTTTCACAGTAATTGGAACGATCTGCGAATCAAAGTAACCGTTTTCAATTGCATGCAAGGCTCTCCTGTGGCTGAGCAAGGCTGCTTCATCTTGTTCTTCTCTTGTAATGGCATGCATTTCTGCCAGGTTTTCTGCCGTTTCCCCCATCATAATATGATGGATTGGATCTTCGAGAATTTCCCATACGGTATCGGTTACCTGCCCATGCTGCATGCGGGCGCCCCAGCGATGCTGTTTTAATACATAAGGGCTGGAGCTCATGGCTTCAACTCCTCCAGCAATCACGATATCTGACATCCCTGACTGAATCTGCAGTGCTGCAGACATAATTGCCTGCATACCGGATGCACACTGCCTCTGGACTGTGAACCCTGTTGTTGTATCGTCAAAGCCTGCAAGCAAAGCTGCTGTTCTTGCTGTATTCGGTTCATCTGTACGCTGAATGCAGTGTCCCAATATCACTTCATTCACCTCATTGCTCTGCAGGCCGCTTCTCCCGGCAGCTTCTTTTAATACAGGCACAATCAAATCCGTCGGCAGCAGATCCTTAAACGCTCCTCCAAACGTGCCAACCGGTGTTCTGACTGCTGATGTTATGACAACATTTCTCATCTTTTCCACCTCATTAATCTTCTGATTATCGAGCACAGGCTCGAAGTCAGTTCATTACATCATGATGCCGCCATCTACATGAAGGACCGTGCCATTCACATAATCCGACTCATCGGAAGCCAGAAACAGGTATGCATTCGCAATATCTTCCGGTTTTCCAAGTCTGCCCAGCGGAACCATGCCCTGCATTTGGCCAATAACCTTTTCCGGTACTTTTGCTGTCATACCGGTTGAGATGAATCCTGGGGCAACGGCATTTACGTTGATTCCTTTTCTGCCGAGTTCTTTTGCCCATGTTTTGGTCATCCCCAATACACCCGCTTTGGCTGCCGCATAGTTTGTCTGTCCGACATTCCCATAGACTCCCGATACAGAGGACGTATTGATTATTTTTCCGCTTCCCTGTTCCAGCATGAATGGAAGGACTGCTTGTGTACAATGAAAGACACCTGTCAGATTCACGTCCATAACCGCCTGAAAATCATCTGCAGCAAGCTTTGCCAGCATCCCGTCCCTCGTAATTCCTGCATTATTGATCAGGATGTCAATTTTTCCAAATGCCGCTTTTACAGCTTCCGCCATACTGTCTATGCTTTGCCTGTCCGAGACATTAACCTGAAAAAACTCAACCTGAAGACCTTTTTCCTTCAGCTCTTGTGCCCTGGTAATTCCCATGTCTGCATCATAATCAGCCATAGCTACCACCGCTCCTTCACCTGCAAACTTTTCGGCAGCAGCCAGACCAATTCCATTCGCCGCACCTGTAATAATGGCGACTTTATCCTTCAGCCTCATCAATTGCACCTCCGTGATATATTTAAATATTCCGACATTGGATTCTGGAACAGATCCTTTGCGTTTACTCAGGCTATTATTCGACAAAGCCTGCAGTTTCTCCTTTGTCCCCTGCAATATAATCTCATGGTTAAAAAGCTTTCCCGGTCTTCCAGGGAACTGATGGTAATTTTTTGAATCGGTTTAGCCGCTGTAAAAAAAGGCTAAGAAATATAAAACAAAAGACAGCAAAATTGAAAGGAGCATTTATCATGAAAGTTGTTTATGGCTTGATGGCTCAAAACGGAGATGCCCAGGAGCTGTTATGGGATTTGGGATTTTGGGAAAGTGAAGAAACGGCAAAGGAATATTTAAATGCCGAAATGGCCAATACACGCGGAGTTACCGTAGAACCCATTACAATTAATGACGCTATCCCAATTCCCCCAGAAGAAATGGAAGAAGAAAAAATGGTTGCCTGCTCCCTTTGCGGAATTGAATACAATCGTGAAGATGTCAATATGACTGATTATGATGAAGACGTATGTGTAAACTGTGAACCTGAATATAGGAATAATCCTAATTTGCATGTTATCTGAGATATCTTGCCTGCAAATTAGAAAAGCGCAAGAGCCTTGCCCACCCCCGACACCTCGAGGGGAGGCGCTGCGAAAGCTAGACAGTAAAATAAAAGGGACTCGAATAATTAGTATTATCGAGTCCCTTTTTTCACAAGATAAGTTAGTTTAGAATGACGCATCCATTTCATCAAGCGGCCAATAGCGCAGGTTTACTTTTCCTACAACCTGGCCGGCTGAAATAAATCCAAAATGTCTGCTGTCCCAGCTTCCGAGGCGATTATCTCCCATAACAAATAGTTTTCCCTCTGGAACCGTTTCAGTGCCCGTCATCTCCAGGAGTGTAAAATCACCTGTCAGTTTGCCGCCCAATGTTTCTTTCCGGTATTTCTCCAAGTATGGCTCATCCACTTTTTTACTATTTATAAATAGTTCATCATTGCGGTATTCGATTTCATCCCCTGGCATCCCTATAATTCTTTTTACAAAATCCTCTTCATCATTATGATGAAAAACAATTACGTCAAAGCGCTCTAAGTCGCTGACCTGGTAACCGATTTTATTCACAATCAGTTTATTTCCATCCTGAAGAGTGGGCATCATGGATTCACCTTCCACAACATAATTGGAGAAGAAAAAAGTCCGTATAAAAGCAAAGATAATGATGCCAATTGCAAAAGCCTTCAGCCATTCCGCTCCTTCTTTTCTCAATCCTTCCTTCACATTTCATCTCCCCCAATGCTTATGCATTCATTGCTTTTTATTCCCGCGATCTTTTTCTACGCTCATATTCATCTTTATTTCAATGATTTTGCCGACATACCAAAGAATGAAAATGACCAATGCAACAATGGCTGTCCGAATTGGCTGTGTTACTAATGATTTGATATCATATCCGACAAAGCTTATTGTAAAAATCATCACTATTTTGCCACTCAGGACTGCCAGCATATATTGAGCCATGCTGATATTCGAAAGCCCTGCGACAATATTTACGACTGCCGAAGGAGTAAACGGAAAACAGAGCAGGATGAACAATGGTCCAAACCCATGCTTTTCCACCCATTTCATAAGCCTCTGTACCTGCTTATGCTTCTTCAAAAAACGGAGTATTCGTTTCTGGCCATATTTCCTGACCAGCAGGAAAACGAGCAGCGCTCCTGCGACCGCGCCGAGCCAGGAGTATAAGAAACCCAGCCAGAGACCAAATGCACTCGCATTTGCCATAACAAACAAAACCAGGGGCAGAAAAGGCAAAAATGCTTCTAGCATTGGAAGCAGAATACCGGGGAGCGGTCCAAATGAACGATATTCCCGAATTAAATCCATTATATTATCCAATGTAAACCAATCTTTGAACAGTTCAAAATCCATTTAATATCTCCTTGTCCAATATGCAGCAAAGTCCTATTCGTTCGATTATCATTAAAGGGAAGTTTCCCCTAGTTTTACCACTTACCCTTTTATTGTACACCTAATCCGCCAAAAACTGTGTTTCTACCTTTTTATTTCGAAAGAAACTCATGGATAGCCGCTTTGTTTGCCTCTTTATCAATGCCTAAAACAGCAGCACCATTAATTCTCTGGTTTTCAAATGTTCCATCAACAGGAACACGAAGAGTCTCTACATTCCTGTTATCCTTAGATAAGAAATCTTTTCCGATATAAAGAATATCTCCCGTATCCATATTAGTATTTACAAATGGAGTTACTACCCCGATTAGTTTCGGAAGCTTTGTAATGGTCTGAAGGCTTGTAAACTGGCTTGCTACTTCTTTCATTACCTTCTGCTGGCGTTCTACTCTTCCAAAATCCCCTACGGCATCCTGCCTAAACCTGACATACCCAAGGAGATGCTCTCCATCAAGGCGCTGCAGACCCGGTTCCAGAGTAACACCGATATTGGCAGACATTCTTTTTTCTACATCAATTTCTACCCCTCTTGGAAAAGCTTCATCAATTAAATGAACAAAGCCTTCGAAATCAACAATTGAGTAATATTTAATATCTATATCAAAGTTTTCCTTAATCGTTTGCCTTAATAACTCAGGACCACCATAAGCAAGAGCTGAATTTATTCTGTTTTGCCCATGGCCCGGTATGTCCACGTACATATCTCTCATAAAAGAAATAAGTTTATATGTTCCCTTTTCAGGATGATATTGGGCAACCATGATGGTATCTGCCCTTGATTTCTCTTTTCCCCTTGCGTCACTTCCAAGGATCAGAATATTCGTTCCTCCATATTTATCTTTTTCACCGTTAAATTCAAACTCTTCTGTCTGTATATTTGCCTCTCCCTCTGTCTGGGAAACACCTTGCTTGAACTGAAAATACGAATAGCCAAGGGTTCCTGCAATCAAGAGAAACAGAATCAGGAGGACGGACTTCCATTTTTTTTTCTTTTTCTTCTTTTCATGTCTATCTGATCTCATAAGAATAAGTCCTTTCTTTGCAGTTAAATTATAATTCTGCCGCGGGTATGAAAATACCTTCACCTATATTCGACTTCGGTTTCCATAAAAAAGTTTCGATATCACTGCTGGTATATCCTGTATACCCTTATACTTTGCAGATGAATGGGTTTCGTTGCAACTTATTTTAAATAGTTTCTTTACCCTATATGAAAACTGATTTCATTGATATATCGGCGATTTTGATGTTACTTTACAGCTCTATTAGAAAAAGCTCCTTGCCCACCCCCGAAAAGCACAAGTCGAGCCTCACAGAAAGGCGTCCTTTGCCTTTTGGGAGGATTGCCCGAAATGTAGAGGCGACTGCCCAGGGACGACAGGCATAAGACGGTTCCTGTAAGAAGGCGTCCTTCCTTCTGGAAGGAAACGGCTTATGACCCCGAGTCCCTAGGAGCCGAAACAAGACAAGCTTGTGACCTCGAGGGGGTAGGCTGCTTGCGCTAGACAGCTCTCGAAGTACAAAGGTATAAATTTTGATATTATCAAAAAACCGCAAACCCAAAGGCCTGCGGTAACTTTTTTATAGATATTCATTAAACCAGCCGGCAATGTAATTCAGGCGGCTGATTCTTAAATTCGGTTTTCCGCTTCTGGAAAGCTCATGGTTGGCTTCAGGGAACCGCACAAATTTTGCTGTTTTCTTCCGATGCTTTAAGGCTATGAATAATTGCTCTGCCTGCTCAATTGGACAGCGATAATCCTTTTCGCTGTGCAAAATCAGCAGAGGTGTATTCATATCATTCACATAAGCAAGCGGGGAATGTTTCCAAAGCTTTTCTATATCATTCAAATCACTCTTGATTTGCCAATCAGTAAAATAGTAGCCGATATCACTTACTCCATAAAAGCTGATCCAGTTGGAGATGGATCGCTGAGTGACTGCCGCCTTAAATCGGCTGGTGTGTCCAATAATCCAGTTGGTCATAAACCCGCCATAGCTTCCTCCCGTTACGCCAAGCCGGTCTTTATCGATAAAATCGAAGTTTTCCAGCGCATAATCGACTGCATCCATAATATCTTCATAATCCTTGCCCCCGTAATCTCCTCTTACAGCATCTACAAAATGCTGGCCATATCCATGGCTTCCCCGTGGATTGATAAATAAGACCGCATAGCCTTTTGCTGCGAGACATTGAAATTCGTGAAAATATGAATTGGCATACATGGCATGAGGGCCGCCATGGATTTCGAGCACAAGCGGTACTTTTTCGCCCTCTTTCAGATGGGCTGGTTTCATGATCCAGCCATGCAGATCCCAATCATCTGAAGATTTAAACTGAATTGGCTCCGCATCTGCCAACTCTACACCTTTCAGGAACTCTTCATTCACATTTGTCAGCTGTTTTAATTCCCCTGTTGGGACATCAAGCAAAAATAAATCCCCTGGATATGACGGCTTGCTAATGGCTACAACAGCTTTATTGACGCTTCCTCCTGTTGTCAATCCATATACATGCTGCTGATCCAGCAGCGCAGGATATAATTCCCCATCTAAAGAGCCATAATAAACAACTGTATTACCATGGTCAGTTGCCAGGAAATAAAAGCTTCTGCTGTCCTCTGCCCAAAGAATTCCCGGTGTTACTGTACCCTGCTGGAAATCCCCGATGGCATAATCACCAGCCAATATATCTGATTCTGCAGTAAGGCACTGCAGATTTCCAAATTCGAGATTATACACCCAGACCTTTGTATGCGTAGCATTTTCGCATTCCCTTTCATGCCCGAACAATCCTATGTATTTTCCATCCGGCGACCATGTGGCGCTTCCAAAATAACCTTTTCCATTTGTAATCCTTTTCATGTCTTTTGTTTCAAGATGGATAATATAGACATCGCTTAGAAAAGAGAAATCTTTGTCTTCACTTAAATCTGCCGTAACAGCAATCCATTTTCCATCTGGTGACCAGTCTTGCAATTGGTAGTCATGTTCTCCGGATGTCAGCTGCTCCATTCCGCCAGTTTCAATATCTATTAATGCAACCTGGCTGTACCTTCCGCTCCAAAAACCCTGGGCGTCTGATTTGTGCTTCATTTTTTCAATTTCAAGAGGAAGGGGCCTGTCTGTCTGTTTTTCCTGATTTTCCTTTGTTTCTGCATCTTCTCCAGGCTTTACTGAAAGATTGAAAACAATCTTCTTCCCATCAGGTGACCAAACAGGCTTTGAAGCGCCATTTGCACAGTGTGTCAGCTGTTTGGCTTCTCCTCCTGCTTTGCTCATCACATAAATCTGTGATTTTCCGTCTCTGTCGGATACAAATGCGATTGACTCCCCATCAGGAGACCAGCGGGGCGAATGATTACGATGTTTGCCGTAAGTCCATTGAACCGGCATATTGCCTTTAATGGTATTTAAGTAAAAAATATTTGAACTATATGTATTTTCCTCATCAAGCATTCTGGTCTCAACAAAAGCTAAGTCATTTCCATTCAAGGATAGCTGCGGATCAGCTACTGATTTTAACTGATAAAGGTCTTCCGGTTTAATTGTATTTTTTTGCGTCATTTATTCCATCCTTTCTAACTGTGCTGTCCTCTTTATTTCGACATCAGAAATAAAATCCCTTCTCAATACGCTGCCGGCTGAAACTTTTTTTAATTATTGGAAATGATGAAGAATAACAGCGTTTCGACAAATATAGGCTCTTGCAAGAAAAAACATTCCTTTGTAAAATTAAATGAGAACACTTGTTCTGTAACACTAACAGGATACTATTGATTAAGGGAGCAGAAAAAACATGACCAGAATTCCTGAGGAAGACCGTAATATCATGGAACAGGCTATTTATTTGCCAATGGTGCTAACCATTTTAAATCGCGACTCCATCGTCATTAATAAAAGCCCGTTTAAACTAAAACAGCCTTATCTTGATTTGGTTGAAGAAACAATGAAGGTCATTCAAAGTGAACTCTCTGAGGTAAAACGCTATATGAATAAACACCAGCTTAAGGTACAGGAAATAAAGAGAGATGAGGCATTTACTATGTTCATGTTCCTTTACAAAGGATATGAGGAGCATCATAATTACTTTAACCCCCGCATCCGCAATAAAGTCCAGGAGCTGATGACATATTATCTTATTAAAAAACCTATGCCCAGGCCAGGAAAAAATCTGAAGGCAAATTAATATTTGGAATAAGAAAAGCCTGCAGCTAATAATGTAATATACACACGAAAAACAGAAGCATGAAATTCCGCATGCTTCTTATTTATCCTTTCCCTTCTCTATTGGTAGGCTCCAGTTCTCTCCGAAGCATTCATTATTTTGGAACCATTCACAAAGTACAATGCCTTTCTCTCTGAATCCTCTATCCTCCTTATCAATGTCGTTTTTAGTAAAGCTGTTCTGAGCACCTGATTATTAAGCGTAGTATAAGATACTGGAATAATGAAGCTTTGCTTATTCTTAAAAACCACTTGAGTATGTGCGTTTTCCGCTCGCTTGAAATAATTGATATGATCCAATGCAATCCAGATGCATTCAGGATTGTTTGGAGAAGCCGTCGGGAAAAAATAAATGAAATTTGTGGGGTCTATCGTTATTGGAGCTTTATGGGTAATGCCGGTTAATTGGCGTGTACCCTCTTTTCTGCCTTCATAGCTTGATCCAAAATATTTGCAGCTGCTTTTAATTATATCGATCGGCTTAAAAGGGGAAGTCACCTCATCATCAAGCTCCCAGATTTGCGAATAAATTTTCAGCCCATAAGCGAGGGGTTTGATAATCATTGTATTTGGATTGACTTCATACTCCTCGATCATTTGGGTATTATGGCTCATATGTTTTCATCTCCTATCTATTTTCGCTCTCGCTTTTCCATATTAACACCAATTTATCTAAAAATTACTAATTTATTTAATAGTTTCTAATTTGTTCACAATTTCGACATTCTGAAAATATTTTCTTAAAATTTAAAAAACTTAGTTGAATATTTAGAGGCAATTCCATATAATATTAAAAAGCTCAGGGGTGATTTCCATGAAGGAAAAATCATACACCGAATTGATGAAAACCAGTGGGATAAAACGGAAAAACCATAAGGATTCTTTTGTTCTTGACCTTTATATTGATATGCTTGTTACCGAGATTCTGCTGAATACTGAAAAAGAAAAGCTGATGAATAAAATAGACGCAGCAATTGATGAAAGAAATAAACCGTCATTTATGCATTTATCAAAGCAGTACAAAGAACTTTCCAAACGTTTTGGCACTTAGTAAACCAGTTTGCCCCCGCCAATCGGCGGGGTATTTTATTTTTAATAAGGCAGGAGAAAATTATTGGACAGCAGGCATTTATTTTTAATGGGCGGAAGCCCTCCATTCGGGCAAAGGCTTGGAAAAAAGTTTACGGAGCTGGCTTGTGGAGCGGCTGGCAAAATAGCTATACTCTTTTTGGAAAGGGAAGGCTGGGAAGGCTATATGAATAAGTATACTTCCGGCTTAACTCAAAATGGCGCAAGGAATTTCTGTTATCTGCCTCTTTCCCCTGCACCACCAGAATCTTTTCTTCAAGAATTGGTGTCCTGTACCGGGGTCATCATTGGAGGCGGTGAAACGGAAAAATACAGAAGTTATATTGTTGATACTGAAGTGGGAGAATACATTGGCAAGATGTACAAGAACGGTATTCCTGTAGCAGGTTTTTCGGCAGGTGCCCTAATTATCCCGGAGCATTGCATAATTCCCCCTATTGATACATCTGAAAAACAGCATCTCTTTCTGAAAGGTATCGGGTTAATCAGGGATTGTGTCATTAGTGTCCATTTCACTAAATGGAATGAAGGGGAAAATTTAAAGAGGGCAGCGGGGAAAACCAATGTCACGGCTGGTTATGGAATTGATGATGATGCAGGCATTTATTTTTATAATGAAATTCAGACTGATAGTGAAGGCGGCATACATATTTATAAGAATGAAATATAAAAAAGCAAGCCACATGGCCTGCTTTTTTCTCATATTATTGTCAAATCAGTCTGCCGCCTGCTTCCGTTCTTTTTGCCTCTGTTCCATTTCAAATTCTTCGAGCATGGAAATACGCTCCAGCATGGTTGGATGTCCATACCGGAATATTTTTACGAGAAGCGGCGGATTAACCTGGCTTAAACCGGCACGTGTCAGCTCCTGAAATGTTTCTATTGCTGCTTTTGAGTCCGTCGTCATTTCGATGGCATAGCGGTCTGCCCTTGTTTCCTGATACCGTGAAACAAAATTGGATAGAGGACTTGAAATAAAAAGCAGCATCGAAAGAATCATCAAAAACAGCGGCAGGGACCGAATATCATTTACCGCAGGAATTTTAAGCGCCCGTCCCCATTTATCGACTGCTTTCTCCATTATTTTGGCTGTCAAATAAAGGCCCAGCAGGGAAAGCAGCAAGTAACCGCCAATTCCGATATATATATGCTTTTCCACGTAATGGGCCATTTCATGTGCCATTATAAACAGGATCTGATCTTCAGTTAATTTATTCAGGGTTGTGTCCCATAGAACAATTCTTGAATTTGATCCGATACCAGTCACATATGCATTCAGCGCATTTGTTTTCTCTGCCATATCGACTTCAAAGACATGTTCCGCCGGTATTTTAGCCTGATTTGCCAAATCCAGAATTTTCGTTTCAAGTTCCTTGTTTTTCAAAGGATAGAAATCATTATAAAGAGGGTCAATGACAACAGGCTGCAGGAACATCATAAATAAGGTAAATGGAACAGACAATAACCAGGCATAAAGCCACCATCTCTTCCTGCTCTTATTAATCAGCCAGTACAATACAGACACTATGAGAACCATCATTCCATAATTAACCCAAAAATCAATGAGTTCATCCTTCATCCATCCGCTGAAGCTCTGTGTCGAGATATTATACGTTTTTGAAAGTGAAAAGCTGATATAGCTTAATGGCATAGTAGCAATAAACGCGAAAAAAGAAAGCCAAATCAAATAAATCGCCGTTTGCAGGAATTTATAAGGTGCAGTCTGTTCAGCCCACTTCTTAAAAGCCTTCGATAAGCCAAATAAGAGAATGAATAAATAGAAAATCCATTCAAAAGGTGTAGAAATAAAAAACAGCAGGTTTCTTATTTTAGAATATTCCTCACTGAGCATCAGTTCCCTGCCGTTCAGGAAAGTTGCCGGATCTGCCCGCGAGCCTTCATACTCAAAGGGCAGACTGCTGTCAGCAAAATAGAATAAATACCAATAAAAAAATAAACCGTATACAAAAAAGGCCAGCGCCCCGTAAAAGCCTAATTTCCGCGCCATCTGATCCCCCCTTATGGTACAACCTTTCTATATTTAGTTTAGTATAAAAATCTGGAATTAGAACTATTTTGATGGGACAATCCAAGTTATTAGCCTTTCACAGGAGTTCTATTGAAAAAGCCGGTTCTAGAAGGAACCGGCTAAAGAACATCAATAATAATCTTTTCTAAAATAAGAAAGAATATACAGATAACACAGCAATCGATCCTAATACAACAACAATCACATTTGCACCTAAAAAGGCTGCTAGAAAAGCAGCAGCTGCCCCGAGCAGCCCAAACCAAATATCTTCATTTATAAACAGGATGCCTGGAAAAATAAGTGCCCCTAAGGTCGCATACGGCACATTCTTTAATATCCCCTGAACGAACCCGGGAAGCTCCTTCCCCTTAAAAAGCACAAAAGGCAGCAGTCTTGGGATATACGTAACTGCTGCCATCCCAACAATCATCCACACGATATGGCTACTCATGCCCCTGCCCCCTGTGCCTGTTTTTTGCATTTTCAATCCATTCTACTATTACAGCTGACAAAAGCGTGGCCAGCACAATTGCCCAGCCAGTCGATAGCGTATTAGTCAAAGTGAAAATTGTGTTAAAACACGCTGCCAGTGCCGCAAGAAAAACAACTTTTGCACTCTTTTTCATAGACGGAACGAGAAGGCCGACAAACATGGCATAAAGAGCAACAGACATGCTTTCCTGCAAGGTTTGCGGAAGGCTCCCACCAATTAGGTGCCCAAGCCCTGAGCAAAAGACCCAGCTTAAATAGGAAACCGAGATAAGCCCAAGCATATAACCGCTTGTTACCTTTTCTTCACGTACTGCTGCAACTGAGAAAGTTTCGTCCGTAATCCCAAAAGATAAAATTACCTTGTTAGCAGCCTGTTCATCATCCCACTTTTCATTAAGAGAGGTTGACATTAAGAAGTGCCTGATATTCACGATAAAAGTTGTCAAAACAATTTCAAATATGCCCGTTCCCAATGAAAGAAGGCTCAGGGATATGTACTGTGCTGCCCCTGCAAATACGAGCAAACTCATTAAAGCTGTTTCACCAATTGAAAGACCAGTTGTTTTGGCGAGCAGCCCAAATGTTAAAGCGATGGGTGCATATCCTATCGCGATGCTGATTCCCGACTGCACCCCTTTCCTATACTCCCCGGAAGGCTTGCCGACTGCAAGTTCTGCCATAATGCTCACCGCCTTAAAAAATATAATACCAGCCTGAAAATTATACTATAATAGACTTAATATTAAAGCATGATGCGCTGGTATATTATATTATACATTCGTGCGTTATATTACACAATAAACCTGGAGGATATAATGGAGAATATTCAAAAAAGTATTGGGGAAAACCTAAGGAATATTCGAAAAACAAGAGGATACAGCCTGGATGCAGCGGCAGAAATAACCGGGGTCAGCAAGGCGATGCTGGGACAGATTGAGCGGGGGGAATCCAACCCGACTGTCACCACGCTTTGGAAAATCGCGAGCGGCCTTCAAGTTTCATTTTCCTCACTTATTCATGAGGAACCATCAGATGTCCAACTCATAGAATTGAAGACTCTAACTCCAATAATGGAGAGCATGGGCGATTACAGGGTTTATCCCGTGTTCCCTTTTGACCCCCGCAAGAAATTCGAGATCTTCACAGTCGAAATTGAATCGGGCTGCCAGCATACATCTGATAAACATAATGAGGGTGTTGAAGAATATATCACTGTCATGTCCGGAACTCTTGAAATAGAGATCGGAGACCAGCGAATCACTGTCCGCTCCGGCAATTCAATAAAATTCTCAGCAAATAAAGCGCATACGTATAAAAATATCGGAGCCGAACTGATTCGCTACCAGGCAGTCATGTATTATCCATGAAAAAGTTGGCATATCGCTTCGGGCGGTATGTTTTTTTACTGGAATATTTCCAAAACAAACAAGCCGGACAAAGCCAAAAGCCTTTTGTCCGGTCTCCCTTTAGATTAATACAGCCTTGTCACTGCTCATTTTCTCTCCACGGATTTTTTGGAATTCTTCAAGCAGTTTTTCGACGGTCAAATCTTTCTTTTGGTCTTCATTTGTTTCAAAAATGATCTGGCCCTTGTCCATCATGATCAGCCTATTTCCCAGGTCAAGTGCCTGCTGCATATTGTGGGTCACCATTAATGTAGTAAGTTTATATGTTTCCACAATCTCTTTCGTAAGGCTGGTAATCAATTCTGCACGAGCCGGGTCCAAGGCAGCGGTATGTTCGTCTAAAAGCAATATTTTAGGCTCTGTAAAAGTCGCCATCAACAGGGATAATGCCTGCCTCTCCCCGCCTGACAGCAGTCCAACTTTTGCTGAAAGCCTGTTTTCCAATCCAAGATGCAGCATTTCCAGCTTTTCCTGGAAAAAGTCGCGTCGTTTCTTGGAAACTCCTTTGCGAAGGCCACGTGCCATAGTTCTCGAATAAGCAATGGCAAGATTTTCTTCTATGGTCATGGAAGGGGCTGTTCCTGCCATCGGATCCTGGAAGACACGTCCGATCAGCCTGGATCTTTTATGTTCTTTCACAAGAGTGACATCAGTGCCATCAACCAGCACTTCTCCTATATCAGGAATCAATTTGCCGGAAATCATATTCATAAGAGTAGATTTTCCCGCTCCATTACTGCCAATAACCGTCATGAAGTCGCCTGGCTTTAAATGAAGATCGATTCTGTGAAGTGCTGTTTTTTCGTCTGGAGTTCCCTCATTAAACACTTTATGAATCTGATTTAATTGCAGCAAGATGTTCACCACTTTTCCCGTAGGCATTAGTTTTTTTCGCTTCCGCTAATCTCCGCCGCTTTCTCTGCTTTTCTTTTTGCTGCTGAATAAGCTTTGGCAGAATCAGCGCACCAATCACGATTACTGCTGTGATTAGCTTCATATCTCCTGTTTCAAGAAATTCAACTCTCAATGCAAGAGTGACTATAATACGATATAAAATGGCTCCTCCAATGACAGCCAGTGTTGCTCGGACAATAGTTTTTGCGCCAAAGATTGCTTCTCCAATGATTACGGATGCAAGTCCTATGATAATCATCCCGATTCCCATTCCGACGTCACTGAATCCGTTATACTGTGCCACTAATGCTCCAGAAAAAGCTACAAGTGCATTTGAAATGCCCAAGCCAGCTATCTTCAGGATATCTGTATCAGCTGAAAAGCTTCGGATCATCGTCTCATTGTCGCCTGTTGCACGTATAGCCAGACCAATATCTGTCTTTAAGAAAAGATCAATCAATACTTTCGCAGCAAAGGCTAATATTAGCATTAAAATCAGAATCCCCCAGGTCTTTGGGATGAAACCCATTCCCAATGCCCCAAACAGGCTTTGAATAGCCTGATCAATCCCAAGTCCCTGCCAGAATGCTGTAAGCTTTGTGATAGCCGTTTCCTCAGACAGCAGTGGAACATTTGACTTGCCCATAATCCGGAGATTGATAGAGTACAATGCGATCATCATTAATATTCCGGACAAGAGGGCATTAATTTTTCCTTTTGTATGAAGAAGGCCTGTAAGGCAGCCTGCTGCAAACCCCGCAAGCAATGCTGTCATTGTTGCCAAAAATGGATTGTATCCTCCTACTATCATGACAGCTGCTACAGATGCGCCCGTTACAAAGCTTCCATCCACCGTCAGATCGGGAAAATCCAGTATTCTGAATGATAGGTAAACCCCCAATGCCATTAAGGCATAAATTGCTCCTGCCTCAATGGAACCAAAGATCGCTGTTGGCATAGTAATCTCCCTTTCTATTAGAAAAGCGCAAACGCTGGTGGGTTATTTACAGGTATTACTCCACAAACTCAGCAAGATCGCTCCATTCCTCTTTTAAGTCAATGCCCATTTCTTCTGCAGCCTTTTTATTGATTACCAGCTTTAGATTCTGCGGATATTGGACAGGAAGTTCGGATGGCTTCTTGCCGTCTTTTAAAATTTTTGCAGCCATTTCCCCAGCTTCATATCCGATATCTTCATAGTCAAATCCGTAAGCAGCAAAGCCCCCGCGTTTAACAGAGTCCAGTTCTCCCACGAAAAGCGGGATGTCATTGTCGTTTGAAACCTGAATGACAGATTCCAAAGCGGAAACAACAGTATTATCCGTAATAATATAGATGGCATCAGCTTTTCCGACAAGAGATTCTGCAGCCTGTTTCACTTCGGAAGAATTGGATACGGTTGCTTCAGCCAATTTCATATCTGTACTTGAAAGAGCTTCCCTCACCTTTTCAATCTGCACCTCTGAATTTTGTTCTCCAGAATTGTAAATAACACCCACTGTGCCTGCCTCAAACTGTTCATTTATAAATTTAACCATGTTGGGTATCGCATCAGGATGCGTATCTGTTGTACCTGTTATATTTCCTTCAGGAGAATCCATTGATTTTACTAATTGCGCACCCACTGGATCGGTTACTGAAGTAAATACAATTGGTATATCCTTTGTTGCATTCAGTGCACTTAATGCACTGGGGGTAGAGTTGGCAAAGATCAGGTCTACTCCATCTCCGGCAAAATTATTGGCAATGGATTGATTATTATTCTGGTCCCCTTGTGCAATCTGAACATCGTAGCTTGCTTCAATACCAGAATCCTCCAATGCCTTCTTAAAGCCCTCGAGTGCCGCATCTAACGAGGGATGCTCGACAATCTGCGTAACTCCTATATTAAATGATTCTTCCTTTTCTTTATCAGAAGAGCCTGCATCTCCATTTGTACTTTCACTCCCGCAGCCGCTTAGAAGCAAAGTTCCCATAAGACCTGCAGCAGCTATTGCTTTAAATGATTTTATTCTCTCTAACATACTAGATGATCCCCCTTTTATCTCTATCTTTTCACTTCAGCACTTTTATGCTTTTATGCTTTTATTCACTAAATTATATAGTTAATAGCGACACTATTCAAGATATTTTTTAATAATTTTCTAAAAATTTATTATTTTAATAGAAAGGACACAGCCAAATATTGCCGTGTCCCATTACCCGCTTATTCATTTTATTTCCCTTTAAACTCCGGTTTTCTTTTTTCAGCAAATGCTGCAAGAGCTTCAACTCTATCTTCTGTTGGGATAATTACTTCATATGCCTTCCTTTCAATCTGCAGCCCAGTCTGCAAATCGACACCCATGCCATGTTTTACAGCAAATTTAGCCTGCTGCAGGGCAAGCGGGCCGTTATTAAGCATTTGTCCGGCAAATTCAAAGCAATCATTTAAGAGATTATCTTTTTCAGTCACTTTTGTAAGGATGCCGTATTCAAGCGCTTTTTCAGAAGTAAGCCTTTTAGCCGTCAAAATTAATTCCAGGGCTTTGGCCTGGCCTATCAATCTTGGAAGTCTTTGAGTGCCGCCTGCCCCTGGTATTATGGCCAAACTTGTTTCTGTAAGTCCCATTAAAGTGCCTGAAACGGCGATGCGGAAATCGCAGGATAGAGCTAACTCCATCCCGCCCCCGAAGGCAAAACCGTTAATAGCAGCAATAGTAGGCTGCGGAAGCTGATCAACCAGTGAGAATACCTCACCTATTTTATATATATTTCTGCGGACTTGCTCTTCTGATAGTGTCCTGCGCTCTTTTAAGTCTGCACCAACACTGAATGCTTTTTCTCCAGCCCCTGTAAAAATCACTGCACGCACATCAGGGCTGGTGCGCAGCTTTTCAACTGATTCCTGAAGCTCCGATAAAGTATCAAAATTAAAAGCATTCAATGCATCAGGGCGGTTAATCGTTACGACCGCAATATGACCTTTTGTTTCGACTGCAATAGAACTCATATGTATCTCTCCTCTTTCAAGTACTATCTAATAATTCGATAAATTTCGTGAAAACCCTTTCAAATTTAGTCAATTTGAAATTGGAATAGAAAAGGACAGACACATCCCATGCCTGTCCATAAAAACCTATTTAGTCTGTAGAACCTGATTCTTCAATGCTCTCCTCAAAATTTTACCAGTTGTGTTCTTTGGCAGCTCTTCTAAAAACTCGATCGATGACGGCACTTTATATTTAGCCAGATGCTCAGCACAGTATGCAAGCAGCAGTTCTTCTGTCAGCTGAGGATTTTTAGTTACAACATAGCATCTCACCGCTTCACCCAGATTTGGGTCAGGCACACCCAATACAGCAACTTCAACTACATCCTCGTGATTATAGAGCACCTCTTCAACTTCCCGCGGGTACACATTATATCCGCCGACTAAAATAAGGTCCTTTTTACGGTCAACGATATAAAAATAACCTTCCTCATCCCTTTTTGCGAGGTCTCCTGTATAAAGCCAGCCATCGCGAATAGTTGCCGCGGTTTCTTCCGGCAGCTTGTAGTAGCCTTTCATCACGTTGGGCCCGCGCACAATCAGTTCACCTACTTCGCCAACGGAAACTTCCTCTCCCAGTTCATTTACGACCTTATTCTCAACGTTCATAATGGATTGCCCGATTGAGCCTGCTTTCCGCGGCTTATCAAGCGGATTGAAGCAGGTAACCGGAGAAGCTTCTGAAAGACCATATCCTTCTGAGACAATGACATTGAATTTTTTTTCAAAGCCATGAAGAAGTGCAACAGGCATGGCAGCACCGCCCGAAATGCAAAGCCTTAACGATTTCAGATCTTCCGTATTTCCATCATCAAACTGAAGAAGGAAATTGTACATGGTCGGAACGCCGGCAAAAACAGTAGGTTCATATTTTTTAGCGAGTCTAAATATTTCTTTCGGGCTGAATTTTGGATCTATTAAAATAGTAGCCCCATTCATCAGCGGTGCATTGAGAGCAACCGTTAAACAGAAGACATGAAACATAGGCAAAGTAGTGATAACCCGGTCATTTTCGTTCATGTGCAAATAGTCGCTGACATCCTTTGCATTGCAGTAGAGGTTTTTATGTGTCAGCATGGCACCCTTCGGCTTGCCTGTCGTACCGGATGTATATAGGATAACGGCTGTTTCATCATCTTTGAGCTCAGGGCCTTTAAAATCCAAATCTCCTGAAGCTATCACTTGTGTAAACGATTTCATTTTTGAGAAAGCTGATAATGCAGACGGATCCGCTTTTGAAGCCTGTCCCTGCGGGGTTTCACAAATAATAAAGTTCTCCACTCTTGGAAGAGCCTGATGCATCTTCTCAATCAAAGGCACTAACAGGTCAAGCGTAACAAGCGCTTTTACATCACCATTATTAACAATGTAGCCAATTTCATCCGGTGTATAAATTGGGTTGATCGGTATAACAGTTGCTCCAAGCCGCAGTGCTCCATGCAGGCCGATGACAAAATGCGGCGAATTCCCAAGTAAAAGAGCAATATGATCTCCTTTTTTCACTCCCAGCTTTGAGAGCCCATCCGCAAATTTAGTCACAGCACCATCAAGCTCCCCATATGTACTGGACTGGTCCATAAAATAATAGGCAGTCTTATTGCCCATTTTGATCGCCGTTTCATGCAGATGCTCTGTTAAATTCATTTACACTCCCCCTGTAATGAATGAATAGTCATTCATTTTTATTAAATAAATTTTCTAAATATATTATATTGAAAGAAAGTTTTGTATTCAAGTAGGAAAGCGAATTGTTCACAATTTCTTTTTTATAGAGGACTGCCTTTCGCAAAACTTTATATAAATATAAGAAAAGCCGGCATAATGCCAGCTTTCCAATAAATGATCCCATTAATAAACCAGGTTGATAAATTCGGTCTTTGTCACATTTCCGAAGTAATGCTTAATGTCCACTCCTTCAAGGGCATTTTCAATCTCTGACTTTTCATAGCGAATTCCTGTAAGCTTGCTTTCAATTTCGCTTACATCTCCAACCCCAAAGAAGTCTCCGTAAATTTTACATTCCTCAATTTTCCCTTTTGTGACGTTAAGTCTAATATCAATTTGCCCCACTGGGAAACGATGCGAGTGCTGAAGATCAAATTTGGGTGATTTTCCATAATTCCAATCCCAGTTTTGATAGCGCTCCTTGGACAGCTGATGAATTTTTTCCCAATCATCATTCGTAAGCCTGTACTCTGCAATTTCATCTAAATCACCAAAAATATTCTTAAGCAGCAAAGTGCGAAATTCTTGAATTGTGATTTTTTTATCCAGGAACTCTGAGATATTAGCAACACGGCTTCGAATAGACTTAATGCCTTTCGATTCAATTTTATCTTTCTTTACCTTTAATGCCGAAACGACATTTTCTATTTCGGAATCAAACAAGAGGGTACCATGGCTAAACATTCTGCCTTTGGTAGAAAACTGGGCATTCCCGGATATCTTTCTGCCTTCTGCCATCAGGTCATTTCGCCCGCTCAATTCAGCATTAACACCAAGCTTCTGCAAAGCTTCTACAACCGGCTCGGTAAACTTTTGGAAGTTGTGGAAGCTTTCTCCATCATCTTTTGTGATAAAGCTGAAGTTGAGATTGCCTAAATCATGATAAACAGCCCCGCCGCCAGAAAGCCTTCTGACCACATGGATACCATTGTTCTCGACATATTCAGTATTAATCTCTTCAACTGTATTCTGGTTTTTTCCAATAATAATGGAAGGTTCATTAATATAAAAAAGCAAATAGGTTTCTTCAATATCAAGATTCTTTAGTGCATATTCCTCAATAGCAAGGTTAATTCTGGGATCTGTGATTCCCTGGTTGTCAATAAAAAGCATCTGTTTTCCTCCTCAAAAAGTATGGGACCATTGATAATCCGCAATAGAAATAGGACCGGTATATTTTGTTGAAGCCTCTTCCTTCAGCTTTCGCAGTTCACCATAATGAGGCAAATGAGTCAGCAGCAAATTTTTCACCTTTGCTTTGCTGGCCAATGTTCCAGCATCCAAGCTTGTCATATGCCCAGCATTTTTTCCATTTTGATGACCGTAAAAATTGCATTCGCAAACTAATAAATCAGCATTTTCGCTAAATGCTGCCAGCTCTTCTTTATATGACGTATCAGCCGTATAAATAAGCGTTTTGCCGTCTGCTTCAATTCTCATTGCATAGCAAGGCACAGGGTGATTAGTCTTTAAAAAGCGAATTTGAAACGGGCCTGCAAAGAGAGTGCCATCAGGATCATAGCAGACTCCTTTTGTGATATCCTTGTATGTAAATTTGGCAAATTCATACTGATCAAGAGAATGACCATAGATCGGGAGGGTATCTGTTTTCCTGCCTAAAAAACCCTGAATGAGCCTGGCATGCTGCAGAACCCCTATATCCGCAATGTGATCTGGATGGTAATGCGAGATAATCACTGCATCCAATTCTTCTGGCTGAAAAAAATTCTGCATTTTTGAAAGTACGCCGCTTCCGCAGTCGATCAGCAAATGAAACCCATCATGCTCCAGCAAATACCCTGAACTCGCCCCATCAGCTTTAGGATAACCGCCCCAGCTCCCAATTACAGTTAACTTCATCACGTTTCCTCCTTATTAATAAAGCGTAAGTTCCTACGCTATGACTGATAACCAAACTCTCAGGGAAAGGCCCATCTTTACTATGTCCAATATACTCGATTATGCCTATTTTTTCACTTTTTTAATATTGTATTGAAACAGATGTTGACACAAAGATACTGTTATAATACAATTGACTTAAATAATCAAATTATTTAGAACAATATCACAAATTATCTCAAATTAGGAGGCTTCAACATGATTCAAAACATTATGGAGTTTTTCAGAAACCTGCCGGCAAAACAATGTTCAGAATGCGGGAAGTCGATCGACGAGCAGCATGAATGCTACGGAAACAAGTGTGATAAATGCATGGGAATAACAGATTTATAGAATAATATATTAAAAGCCAGCCCTGTGGGCTGGCTTTGTTTTTTGCTTATAATCAATCAGCCTTCCCTGCAGCAGCTGCAAATCTTTTCTTGTGCATTGCAGTAAAGTAAACAAAAGTTCCTGCAATGAACAGGGCAGCGAAACTCAATAGAATGACTGCATTCTCCCACATGAAATCAAAATTCCCGCTAGAAATGACAGCCTTTAGTCCGGAAACGGAATAGGTCATAGGCAAGTATGAACTGATTGGCTGAAGTGCATTAGGAATCAGCTCAAGCGGGAAAGTACCAGCACTTGTTGTCAGCTGGAGAATTAATATGATAATTGCAGCAAACCTGCCAGGATCACCCATTACGGTGACAAAAAATTGAATAAGCGCGATGAACGTAATGCTGGTTATGATGGTAAACAGAAGAAACAAAGGTACACTCTTCACTTCCAGGCCAAGTCCCAGCAATAGAATCAAGGCTGCAATGAGACCCTGAATAATGCCTATTCCAGCAAGAATCCCAAACTTGCTTGCAAACCAGCTAAATCCTGACCGTGGAACACCAGCCGGTTCACGAAGCGGGAATACAATAGAAAGAAGCAGAGCACCTACGAAAAGGCCAAGAGACAGAAAATAAGGCGCGAACCCAGTACCATAGTTAGGAACTTCTGTTATCTTCTCGTTATCTATTTCTACCGGATTTGCCATCATATTATAAGTTTTATCGCTGGCATTTACAGATGAGGCATTTTCAGCGCCATCCGCTAATTTATTTGCTAACTCAGCAGATCCTTCATAGATTTGTGCATTACCTTCGGCTACTTTGCCTGCGCCATCTTCAAGCTGCTTTGTGCCATCTGCAAATGCAGCTGAACCTTGGGTCAGTTTGCCAAGACCTCCTGACAAATCTGCTGCACCGCCTGCTAGCCTGTCTGCTCCGGCTTGGGCTTCACCAAATTTCTGAGCAAATGTTTCCATTCCAGCACCGAAATCTTTATGTCCCTGTACAAGCTGCTGAGAACCAGTTTCCAGATCGGATGCCCCTTGGGCAAGCTGATTTATTCCCTGCTGGAGCTGCAGCTGTCCTTCATTTAGCTGCCCCATTTTTTGGGATAATTCGGCTCCTCCCGCAGATAGTTTACCAGCTGACTCAGCAAGCTGGGCTGATCCAGCCTTCAGCTGGGCAAGCACAGTCTGAAGCTCAGCTTTTTCAGGAGATCCATCAGGAAGCTGCGATATAAAGCCCTGCAGCTTTTGCTCTAAAAGAGCAGTGCCTCCACTGAGTTTTTGTGCCTCCGTTTGCCATTGTTCCAGAGATGAAGATAAGGTTTTGACTCCATTTTCCACCTGCTCGGTTCCATCAATCATAACAGGAAGTTTTTCCTTTATTGTAACAATCCCTGCTTTTGTTTGTGTAACACCTGCTGACAGCTTTTGACTTCCAGATTCCAGCTGATCAGAAGCTTTACTTAATTCTGATTGGCCTTCAGCTAATTTCCCTAAACCTTCTGAAAGGGATTTAGCTCCCTCTGTCATTTCTTCTGAACCTTTTCTTGCTGAGCTTACACCATTATTGAACTCAATGGATTTATCGGCTAAAAGCGCCAGCTTCTCATGCAGCGTGTCAGAACCATCCTTTAAATCTGCAGCTCCTTCACTGATTTGAAGGGCCCCATCACTTGCCTGTCCAATGCCATCTGCCAGTTCCCCTACCTTATCGAACATCGTTTCAGCATATGTTTCAGTCACTTTTTCTGACAGAGACGCTTTAATTTTTTCTACAGCTGTTCCGCCAATTTGAGCTGATAAAAAATTGTAGCTCTCATTGGGAACGTAAATCAGGTTCATTTTCTGCGGATTGTCTTCCAGGAGAGTGGTTGCATTCTTGGAAAAATCCTTAGGGATTTCAACAAGCATATAATATTGCTGATCATTTAGATCTTTATATGCTTCCTCTTTATCAACAAATTGAAAATTAAAGTCCTTGCTTTCCTTTAATTTATCAACAAGATCATCGCCCAGATGCAATTCATTATCTTCAAATGCAGCACCTGCATCCTCATTAACGATAGCAACAGGCAGATCATCTAAATGATCGTATGGATCCCAAAATGCCCAAAGAAACATTCCGCTGTATAAAATAGGAATAAACACTACTGCGATAATAGGAATCAGCAGTTTTTTGTTTTTTAAGATTGCTGAAAATTCCTTCAAGAAAAGTTTGTTTCTCACCGTAAATCCCTCCGTAATAACTTAATGACTAATTTCCCCATTCGGTCATTTCTCTGAAAAAATAGAGGACTATCTAGTTCGATAATCCTTTCATAATGTATTGTTCAAACAGCATAGCTATTTTTTCTTTTTCCAAAGGTTCATGACGCTGCTCCCAATCAAATATGAGAGCAATATAAAGCTTCAGCATCACAAAAGATGTCAGTTCCGGATCGCATTTCCGGATTTCTCCTTTTTCAATCGCTTGTGTGACTTTGTCTTTTAAATAACTTAATATCGCATCCTCTACTTTCCCAATTACATCTGTAACAGCAGGAGTTCCCATTTCCTTTGCTTCCTGGAAAAGCTTGATTGTCAGCTGATGCTTCATGCGGAATTCAAGTATTTTATACAAACCCCGATGAACATTTTTATGAAAGGGCAAAGAAGGATCAAGCGCTTCATCAGCTGCGCTTTTCATTTCCATAATGAGCGTATGGATAATTTCATCAAACAGCTCTTCTTTATTTTTAAAGAAATTATAAATAGTGCCTTTTCCAACATTTGCAAGCTTTGCAACTTGATCCATAGTGGTTGCTTTATATCCAAATAGAGAAAATGATTTAGTGGCAGCCTCAATAATTTGCTGTTTCCGATCTGCTGACATGAACTCACCTCTTTAGAAAATGACTAAATGAACAATTTGGTCATTAGTACAAAAAGTAATTTACCATACTCTAAATGAAAAAGCAAGCTGAAATGATCCAATATAAAAAGCTGTCACACACGGACAGCTTTTTGCTTGTTGCTTTGCAAGTATTCAACTGCATTTCGAACTGCCTCTTCTGCCTGATCTATGCAGTCAGGAACGCCAAGACCTTCAAATGAACTTCCTGCCAGAAAAATGCCCGGCAGCTTTTCCTGTGCCTGTTTCTTTGCCAGCCCGACGCGTTCTTTATGTCCTACAGTATACTGTGGCATTGAATCCTTCCATCTTGTTACATAAACAAAGTCCGGATTCATTTTAATATTCATTGTTTTATTTAAATCATCAAGTACAACTTTAACAATTTGGTCATCTGACAGATCCACCACTGCTTCATCACCGGCTTTGCCAACGTAACAGCGCAGAAGCACTTTTCCTTTGGGGGTCGAATGAGGCCATTTCTTATGTGTCCAGGTACATGCAGTAATGGTGTAATCACTATGGCGTGAAACAACAAAACCGGTTCCGTCAATTTCCCTTTCAATCGCTTGCTCAGGAAAAGCCAGCGCTACAGTTGCCACAGAAGTGGAAGGCATTTCTTTGAACTGCCCAAAAAGTCCCCAGCCAGAGAAAATGCTGCACAGAGCATGGTGGGGAACAGCCATAACCATGCAATCTGCCTGAAGGTTTTCTCTGCCATTCATTTCAACTGTATAGCTTCTGCCAGTCTTCTTGATCGATTCAATTCGATGGCCTTTTAGTACAGTTCCAGGTTCAAGCTTGCTCTCTAGGGCATCGACAAGCGATTGAAGCCCCGATTTGAAAGTAAGGAACATCCCTTCTTTGCTTTTGCGGTTTGCGGCTTGTTTCGGGTGAGAGCCTGTGGACTTTTTCATTCCCAGAATTAAACTTCTATACTTCTGCTCAACCTGATAAAACTGCGGGAAGGTGGCCATAAGGCTTAATTGATCAATATCGCCAGCATAAATGCCAGAAAGAAGCGGTTCAATCAAATTATCGACAACTTCGTCACCAAGCCTTCTCCTGAAAAAGGCACCCAGTGACTGATCATTGGAAGAAGCGGAGCGCGGCAGCACAAAATCTGCCGCAGCTCTTGCCTTCCCTGCGGGAGAGAATAAGCCGGTTGTAATAAAGGGAGCAATTTGTGTAGGAATGCCCATGATTGATCCGCCCGGCATTGGAAATAGGCGCTGTCTTACAAGAACGTAGGACTTACCGGATGTATTTCTCACAAGATCTTTTTCCAGCCCTGCTTCATTGGCAAGCCGGGACGCACTTTGTTTACGGGCCAGAAAGGAATCTGGTCCTCTTTCGATCACAAAACCGTCTCGTGTTATTGTTTGAATCTTGCCGCCAAGACGATGTGAAGCTTCTATGAGCTTAACATCCAGGGCCATTCCTTTTTCTTTGGCTTCCTTCTGCAGATAGTAAGCTGCAGCAAGACCAGTAATTCCCCCTCCGGCAACAACAACTTTCTGTCTCTCTCCCTGCACGGTAAATCGCCTTCTTTTCTAATTTTTTGCTTATCTATTCAGCAACTTAAAAATGGCATCAGACATCGCATCAATAAACTCTGGCTGTGAATTTGGCATTTCTGGACGGTAATAGCTTGCACCAAGCTCATCAGTGACAACTTTGCATTCATAGTCATTGTCGTACAGCACTTCAAGATGATCTGAAACAAAGCCGACAGGAGCATACACAAATGCCTTGTAGCTCTTGTTTTCATATAGGTCCCTTGTCAAATCCTGCACATCAGGACCAAGCCATGGTTCAGGTGTGTTTCCTGCACTTTGCCAGCCAACGGCATAGTTTTTGACGCCAGCCTGTACGGCAATCAGGTCAGCTGTTTCCTGCAGCTGATGCGGATATGGATCCCCTGATTGCAGAATCTTTTCCGGCAAACTGTGTGCAGAAACAATTAACACAGCTGAATCTTTTTCTTCAGCAGGCATTTTATCGAATGTTTCCTTTACACGATCAGCCCAATATTTGATAAACTTAGGCTCTTTATACCAGCTTTCAACTGATTTTATAACAGGACCGCCAAGCTTTTCAGCCTCTTCTTTGGCTCTGCCGTTATATGATTTTACACTAAAGGTTGAGAAATGAGGTGCAAGAACAATGCTGACAGCCTCTTCAATCCCATCCTCATGCATTTGTCTAACTGCATCTTCTACGAAAGGTTCAATATGTTTTAATCCTAAATACATTTTGAATTCATAATCGTCCTGAATTTCATTTAAATGCTGTTCAAGTTTTTCAGCCTGATCTTTAGTAATTTCTGCAAGCGGTGATATTCCGCCAATCGCTTCATATCTGCTTCTTAAATCTTCAAGCATTTCCTCAGAAGGCTTTCTTCCCCTGCGGATATGTGTATAGTAACGCTCAATGTCTTCTTCCTTATAGGGAGTTCCATAAGCCATTACAAGTAAACCAACTGTCTTTTTACCCATGTCTTCCACCTCAAATAGTTTTGTCTCCAGTCCTTATTGTGCCAAAAATTAAATTGATTACCAAAACTAATGCTCAAGCAATGTGCCAATCGGTTTACCAGACATTGGACAAAGCTGTCCTAAAGGTTACTTGTTTAGTTTGGAAGCAGAGTACTCATGAATAAAAGCAGTTAATTTCTTTAATGTGTCCGGATTAACCTCCGGGAAAACACCATGCCCAAGATTAAATATATAACCAGGCTGGGCCATTCCCTGATCGAGAATAGCTTTTGCTCTTTCCTCTATAACCTCCCATGGTGCAAGGAGAATAGCCGGATCAAGATTGCCCTGGACTGTTTTGGTGATGCCTTTTGCCCTTGCTTCCTGAATCGGAAGTCTCCAATCCAGCCCAACTACATCAAGCGGCAGATCATGCCACTCCAATGCCAGGTGGCTTGCGCCTACACCGAACATGATCAGCGGAACATTCTCTTCTTTTAAGGCAGAGAAAATACGATTCATTACAGGCTTAATAAAATAGCGGTAATCCTCCACATTTAAGGCGCCAACCCATGAATCGAAAATCTGGATAGCTTTCGCACCTGCTTTGACCTGGGATTTCACATATGTAATAGTCATTTCCCCAAGTTTATCCATTAAAGCAAACCAGGCTTTAGGTTCTGCATACATGAATGCTTTCGTTTTGTTGTAATTCTTAGATGGTCCGCCTTCAATCATATAGCTGGCAATAGTAAATGGAGCCCCTGCAAAACCGATTAGAGGCACAGTCAACTGCTCTTGAGTAAGAAGCTTAATAGTCTCCAGGACATATGGAACGTCCTCTTCCGGATTGATTTCCCCAAGCTTTTCTACATCCGCTATGGAACTGATAGGATTTGAAATAACAGGGCCGATTCCTGATTTAATTTCCACATCAACCCCAAGGGCAGGAAGAGGTGACATAATATCTTTATAAAGAATGGCAGCATCATTGTTATATTGCTCTACCGGCAGCCTAGTAACATAGGCACAAAGCTCAGGCTGGTGTGTAATTTCAAATAGGGAGTATTTTTCTTTTATCGCTCTATATTCCGGCTGCGAACGGCCAGCCTGGCGCATATACCAAACAGGAACATAATCTGTCTGTTCCCCCCTCGCTGCCTTCAGAAATGTATCGTTAAATGAGTTCGTCATTAAATTTTATCCACCTTTCAAGACTTGTCTGCGTATTATTGTAATATATATATACCAAAATTAGAAATCGCCAGTATCTATCCTTTATGACTATATCCTTTTTTCTCTGTTTTTGTATAGATTTGAAGGGCAAATGTCAAAAAATTGACGTTTTTAACTATCTAAATAAGGGAAAATTAAAGATTGTAAGGATATTAGCTCATAAAATTTTTCAATTAATGAATGAAATGTTTAACAGCATGATATTTTCACTGAAATGACTTTCAAAAAACACTATAAACTTTTCCAAGTGGAGTGAGAAAAAATGAAGATATATATGGCAAGAGGAACTTACGATTTTTTGAAAAAAATTAAAAAAAAGCACTCCAATGAAAACATGGTTGCAATGCAGAATACTGAGAGTGCCTTATTAATCCATGAAACAGCAGGAGCCTCCACCTTTAAAGAACCTCGTTCCTATGAAGTAATTGATTCTTCCGGTACATTCAATAATGCAGGATTTGCAGTTCTGAATAATATACCTGTTACAGATGAAGGCAGGCCGCTTTTTGAGCACCGGTTTAAAAACAGGGCAGGACTTATTGAAAATGAACCGGGATTTACGGCCATCCGGGTTCTGCGGCCACTTGAATCAAACACATATATCATTCTAACACTATGGAAGGATGAAAAATCCTTTAAGAACTGGCAGAATTCCAAAGCATATGAAAAAGCACATGAAAAACGCGGGACGGAAAGCGGCATCGATAAGACACCGAATATATTCTCCAGCCCTTCATATGTGACCCAATATTATATCCCTGAAGAAGAGAAATAAGAAAAGCGGAAGCGCCTTGCCCACCCCCGACAAGCACAAGACGAGCCTTCCGGAAAGGCGTCCTTTGCCTTTTTGGGAGGATTGGCTTGTGACCTCGAGGGGGTAGGCGCTGGAGCTAGACAATTATCTAACTTAAGAATTCATACATTCTTTTAATTTAATAAAGGATGAGCTGCAGCAGCTCATCCTTCTCTATGCCTGTCTTTTAATTATGCCATTTCGATTGGCATAAACTGCTGCCTGAGTACGATCAGTCACACCCAGTTTACTGAGGATATTGCTTACGTGTGTTTTGACTGTTTTGATGCCAATGAACAATTCCTCACTGATTTCCTGGTTTGTCATCCCTTCCCCAATGCAGAGCAGAACATCAAACTCCCTTTCAGTTAAATCATCGTGAGGCTTTTTTTCTTTTTCTCTAAAACGGCTTACCATTTTCCCCGCAACCTTTGATTCAATAACGGACTCTCCTTGTGCAGCTTTCTTAATTGCATTCACAACCTCGGCAGCATTTGCTGTTTTAAGCATATAGCTGAACGCACCCGCTTCAATTGCCGGGAAAACTTGTTCATCATCGTAATAGCTGGTTATGATTATAATTTTGCACCCAGGATAGCTTTTTAAAATCTCCCTTGTGGCTTCAATTCCGTTCCCATTTTCCATCAGCAGATCCATCAGAACGATTTCCGGCCGTTCATTGAGTACAAGCTTTACAGCTTCATTTCCGCTTTCTGCTTCCCCAATTACCTTTATTCCAGCTTCCGTTGCCAAATAAGATATAATGCCTTTTCTTACCATTTCATGATCATCCACTACAGCAACACTGATCATTTCAGCCTCTCCCCTTTTGCCGGAATTTTAATATCTATATAGGTTCCTTCATTTTTCTTAGAACGTATTTTGAATATTCCTCCAACTTCTTCACAGCGTTCCCTCATTGTCTTCAGCCCATAGGAGGTGATCCTCTCTTTATGAGGATTAAAGCCTTTTCCATTATCAGCAATAAAAAGATAAATGTAATCTTCTTCTTCCGTTAAGGTTATTTTTATATTCCCTGCATCAGCATGGCGGAGTACATTGGATAGGGCTTCCTGCACAATCCGAAACAAATGCTCTTCCGCTGCTTTTGAAAGATTTTCAATCTCATCAATGCTTGCATTAAAATCGATGTTTGTCTTTGCCTTTAACTCCTGTATCAGCTTAATAATTCCATCGCATAGCCTGTCATCACTCAGCTGCACGGGTCTCAAATGGAGAAGAAGCGCCCTCATTTCCCCCTGCGCTTTCGCAGCGATTTGAGAGATTTCATTTAACTGCTCTCTTGCTTTGTCGCTATCTAAATCGAAAACTCTTAGGGCAGCTGAAGACATCATACTCAAAGCGAAAAGCTGCTGGCTCACTACATCATGCAGATCCCTTGCCAGGCGCTGTCTCTCTTCCATCACAGCAGCTGAATGGGCTGTTTGTGCCAGGATAGACTTTTCATCAGCTAGCCGCTGCATGGAAAAAACCTGCTCCTGGATATTTTCCGCCAGCTGATTCAGTTCATCTGAAATTAACCCTATCTCATCTTTTTCATAGGATTCCATCCGATCAGCATACTTGCCGCTCCTTAATGTTGAAACAAATAATAAAATATCACCGAGCCTGCCTTTAATTAAGTAGCTGCCCTTAAGTCCAAAGTAGGCTCCTGTAAGAAGTAAAATGGTTAAAGCATACAAAAAAAGCGAGAAGGTGCTCTTTATCGTCATTGGCGATTCAGGATTATAAAATAGATACACCTGTAATCCGACAAAAAAGATTAATGAACTTATAATGGCCATCATAATAAAACTCTGTACAAACCAATACCTGATCCCGGTTTTTCTCATCATATACCCCTATACTTTATCGATCCGGATGGATCCAATTTTTACTTGTACAGCGATTCTCAGCTTTCTTGATGCTTCATCGTAACCGGGCGACTTATATTGAAGACTGCGGTTAATGTCACCTGTCTTTTGATCAAAAATGCGAATGTCCCCTATATTAATATTTGACTGGATCATCACGGGAATGTTTTCAGGAATGATCATTTTTACATCCCCAATCCACCCTCTTACAATGACAGGTGTCTCTTTCTCCGGGATGAAGGCCTTGCTGAAATCAATAAAATAATCACCGATCATTGTATATAAATCCATTGGCTCCAGAGACCAATTTGGCTGTTTAAAATCCACATCGCCAATCGAAAAACCTCCTATATTTTTAAGCGGCTGCGGGCTTTCGTATTTTGATATATTAATAACCTTCTTCTCCGCTGCACCCTTGTTTTTTTCATATATATCCGCTGGGAAATCCTGTTCAAAATGAATCTTCAAACGATCTCGTTTCAATAAAATATTAATGCCGAAAAAAATAAGGAACAGGGGCCAAAGTTTCCATATTTCCATAAACCTAAATTCAGTTACTTCAAAACGATCAAGGATTAATAGAAAAGAAAATACTATTAGAAATAACCCGGGAAACATTCCGCTCCGGCTTTTCTTCAACATGTATGACAGCAGGTAATGGAGTCCTGCAGCCAATAAAATAAAGGGGTAAATTACGACAAATACCTCTTTTATTTCCAAGGAAATGACACCTATGTTCATAAGGAGAAGCAAAACTCCAACTGCTGATAAAGTTACCGCGAAGATGATCTGATTAACTGACCTGTATCTCATAGGCGTTCCCTTCCTTCTTTTCTCCTATTCTTGTATTCGCTAAAATAGAAACCTTTTCCTTCAATATATTCATTTTATCACTCAGCTGTTTTACCGAAACATTCCGCAGAGTGGTTCAGCCTCCGCCTCCGGACGGATGCAATTCATATCACCATTTATTTCTTCCCATCATATTCTGTACTACATTCCAAATCGGGTGATTCGCCTAAATCGGCGCTTCTCTATGGAATTATGAAAGGGGGAAAATAGATGGGAGTTGAACTTACAGCCATCCATTGGATTTATGTTCTTTTTATTCTGTTAATTATTGGTTTCATGATTATGAGGAGAGATACAACCCTTGTCTGTATTGCAGGCATCTTTTTAATTGCCATAACGGCTACCGGCTCCTTAAGCAGTTCAGTCAGCAGTATTTTTACCAGTTTTATTTTTGCCATTACAGAACTCCTTTCCACCATACTGGTCATTTCGATAATTGTCGCCATGAGCCGGACACTGACCATAACTGGAATCAATGATGTCATGATCTCTCCTTTTACCAAATTAATCAGGACACCAGCGCTCGCCTATTGGACTATTGGGATTTTGATGATGGTCATCTCATGGTTTTTTTGGCCATCTCCTGCAGTTGCATTAATGGGAGCAGTACTTCTCCCAGTAGCCATCCGGGTTGGATTGCCTGCTTTGGGCGTGGCAATGGCCATGAACCTATTCGGACACGGTATTGCATTATCCGGGGATTTTATAATCCAGGCTGCACCGAAGTTAACTGCCGATGCAGCCGGGCTTCCTGTCGGGGAAGTCATATCAGCCAGTATTCCGCTTGTTATTATTATGGGAGCAGTGACAACTATTACAGCTTTTTATCTTATAAAGAGAGAGATGAAAAGCGGAAAGCTGAATGCAGCAACAGGACTCACCGTGGATACCCCTGCCGAACTTCAGTCTGACGCCAGTCAACAACATTTGCTATCACTTAATCAAAGGCGTTTTTTTGCCCTATTCATTCCTGTCTTATTTGCTGCTGATGTTGCTGCCATGTTTGCACTCGACCTCCAGGGCGGTGACGCAACAGCTTTAGTAGGCGGGACATCGATTTTCATCCTTCTGATGATTTCGCTATCTGCACATCGGAATAAAGGCCTTGAAAAAACAACTGGCTATTTAGTTGAAGGCTTCCAGTTTGGTTTTAGGGTTTTTGGCCCTGTAATTCCAATTGCAGCTTTCTTTTATCTGGGGGACGCTGGATTTACTCAAATGATAGGAGACTTTCTGCCAAAAGACTCTCATGGAATCGTTAATGATCTTGGAGTTGGCCTGGCATCCGCTGTACCTTTAAGCAAAGAAGTAGGGGCCATTACATTAACAGTGGTTGGCGCCATTACAGGCCTGGACGGATCTGGTTTTTCCGGCATATCACTTGCCGGCTCGATTGCAAGCCTGTTCGCGGCAGCCATAGGCACAGGCGCGGCAACCCTAACAGCTTTAGGCCAGGTAGCCGGAATCTGGGTAGGCGGAGGTACGCTTGTTCCTTGGGCCCTCATCCCTGCAGCAGCCATCTGTAATGTAGACGCTTTTGAACTGGCACGCAGGAATTTGCTTCCGGTGACAATTGGTTTAATTGTGACAACTATTGCAGCCATGTTTCTCATTTAAAAAGCAGTAAAGAGACTATCTGCGATAGTCTCTTTACTTTATGCCGAGTCTCTCTGGTGTGAATTTCTTCTGAACATTGACTTTAGTGCTGCGTAAAGTGAAATCGTAATAAATACCCAAATATATCCTGCTGCAAATCCCGCTGCAATATCTGACGGATAATGTACACCCATCACAATCCGGCTGATTCCCATTAGAAAAATCCATATGCCAGCTAATATCGCCGTGATCCATTTTGCAGACTTGGACTTTAATTCGTCAATGATAAAATAGGCCATAACCGCATAGAGGATCATCCCAATCATTGCATGTCCGCTCGGAAAGCTGAGACTCGCCACATCAACCAGATGTTCCTGATCAGGGCGCGGCCTGCCAATAGCCTCTTTAAGCCACTTATTTACTTCATTTCCCGCTGCAACAGCAAAAACAACTGATGCCATCGCTTCATAATTCCTATATTTAAACAAAAGTAACAATAAGAATGCCAATGTGATAATTCCAACACCGGCTTTATCTCCCAAAGTGTCCATAGCTTCAAAAAATGGATGGGTATTTTCTGAAAACAAACCTGTAAAAAATTTCGAAAAATAACGATCAAATTCCAGTGATGCTCCGATATTAACAGAAGCCAAAAAATAGAGAAAAACTGCCGCAGATACAGCCAGGAAAAAGTATGCCCATTTAGATTTATGCGTTTCCAATCTTACTAATACCTCCCATTTAGCATTTTAATTTATAGTATCATCTCTGATTCATTTGTATTATGTTAAGTTTTAAAAAAGATTTCCCCCTTTAACCTATTAAAGAATGTTATAATAATGAAAAAATTATAAAGATAGGAGAGGAAATCATGTCCGAAACGTTATTTAAAAAACTGGAAAGCTATTACGATGAAATGGTCTCCATCCGCCGCTATCTTCACCAGAACCCTGAAGTATCCTTTAAGGAAGAAAAGACGGCTCACTATATCAAAACCTATTATGAAAATCTGGGGATTGAAGTCCAGGGGCATATAGGAGGTAATGGGGTTGTTGCTAAGATCTATGGCAGCAAACCAGGAAAAACCATCGCTTTAAGAGCCGACTTTGATGCACTGCCTATCCAAGATGAAAAGGATGTCCCATATAAATCATTGGTACCAGGTGTTATGCATGCTTGCGGACATGATGGACACACAGCAACCTTGCTTGTGCTGGCAAAGGCACTCAATGAACTTCGCGATGAACTAGAAGGTACATATGTCATGATTCACCAGCACGCCGAGGAATATGCCCCAGGCGGCGCGAAATCGATGATCGAAGATGGCTGCCTTGAGGGAGTCGACGCCATTTTTGGAACTCACCTATGGGCATCCGAACCAACAGGGAAAATTCAATATCGAGTCGGTCCATTTATGGCGGCAGCAGACAGGTTTGAAGTTTCCATCCAAGGAAAAGGCGGACATGGAGCACAGCCTCACAAAACAAAGGATGCTATTGTAACTGCGGCTCAGCTGGTCGTGAATCTTCAGCAAATCGTCAGCAGAAAAGTAAATCCCATTGATTCTGCAGTAGTAACAGTTGGATCATTCGTAGCTGATAATGCATTTAATGTAATTGCCGATAGAGCAAAATTGATCGGGACCGTCCGTACATTTAACGAGGACGTCCGCACCAATATCGAAGAGGAAATCGAGCGCATTGTTAAAGGAACATGCTACACAGCAGACAGCTCCTATGATTATCAGTTCCATAGAGGCTATCCTGCTGTTATTAATCATAAAACAGAAACCGAATTCCTGGCTGAACTTGCAGGGAAGATTGATGAAGTCAAGTGGGTAGAAGAAACAGAGCCGGATATGGGCGGGGAAGATTTCGCCTACTATCTCCAGCAGGTTAAAGGCACCTTCTTCTTTACAGGTGCAAGACCGGAAAACACAGATGAAAATTACTCGCACCATCATCCAAAGTTTGATATCGATGAAAAAGCCATGCTGATCGCAGCCAAAACATTGGGATCAGCAGCTTTAAACTATCATAGCTTTCATGAAAGCAAGGATTCTGTCGAGGTAGGATCGTAAGAGGTAATATAGATTGGGCCAGGCGACTGGCCCATTTCTTTTGTGGTGTGGACCTTTTTATCAGCGGATTTTATGTTTGGAGCTATTGTCTCAATCAATTTCACATTTAGCGCATACCGGAATATTTTCAGCGCTTTCCTCAACCGGCTTGGCGCAATTCCTTCGTTTCAGCGCAATTAACTGTTTTTGGTCTCTCTTCTCCTCTTTTGACGCATACCTGAATCTCTTCGGCGCAATCCCCGGCCGGGCTAGGCGCAATTCCTTCGTTTCAGCGCAATTAACTGTTTTTTTGGCGCTTTCCTCTCCTCTTTTGACGCATACCCGAATCTCTTCGGTACAATCCCTGGCCAAATTGCGCAATAAACTCACTCGCCCCCATCTAAAATTGCCAAAAAAAACCCCAAGCCTAATCAGGTCTCGGGGCAGTCTTTAATATCCTCAGACGATAAGCATTTTTAGCGGTTTCTCCTAAATGGTCAAGCAAATTATAGTTCGCATATGCTCCAACAGCAGCACCTATACCGGGCACCAGCTGGAGCATCTTAACGAAGTCGATATAATCACGGTATTCCTGCTGAAATACCTTCCAGTCCATGTCTGCCAGAGCTTCCTTACGGTCATCCCATTCTTCAATCAGCTTCAGTGTTTCTTTCCTTTTGTCATCGCTGGAAAATGCGAGCTGAAAGACGTGCAGGAGAAACAGGCGCTCCTCATAATCATTTGTATCAAACCCATATACGGCGGCAGCTTCAAAAAGAAATTTCATCTTTATGCTCAGCAGTAAAGGAAAATCTGCCAGGCCAAGGAGAATTCCTCCTGCTCCAGTCCCGGCCCCTTCGACCGCAGCTGTTTTGCGGTAGGTCGAAACCTTCTCTTCAAGCATGTGATCCATTACTTCAAGGCCACGGCTGGCGGAATGTTTTTTTCTGGTGGTTGCATTTGATCCAATCAGGGTTGCCTTTACCATATTCTTTATGCTGTCTGTAATAATTTGATGAGCTTTTTCGGGTATTATACTATTTACCTTTGTTTGAGCTTTTTTCGAAAGGCGGTTCAGCATACTTGAACGCTTATTTATTCGTCTCTTCCACTCTTCAATTTCGTGATACGCTTTTAATTCATACTCCCTCATTTTCATACCTGCCTTCATTCAGGATGACTATATATACGTATGCCAGTCAGCAATGGTTTCATTTTATGCCCGGCTGCCCGCCAGCCGTTTCTGAATATAGAAATGGGTATATACATATGCAAATAAAATCCCTAATGCCAAAGACAGCAGTGATCCCATCCATCCGCCATTGGCCAGGACAGCCAGCGATAAGAGGAGTGCCTGAACATATAGGATGCCAGTAAGCAGCTGTTTAAAGGACTTCTCCTTTATGTCCCCTTTAACCGGGTATAAATTCACCCACAGCTTATCCTGGTGATGATTCCATAAAGGCAGGAGCTGAAAGCCTGTTAAGTACATGAAGAGCGGTACAAGCAGTATTTGTCCCATTCCATACGAGATTAAATAAATCGCTCCAGCACCAATAAATGTTAAACGAATGAATATACCGAAGTAATCACCAGAACGGAGAAACGTTCTAACAAAAAGGTTTTTAAAAGTCGCATCCTGTTTGAAAGGAATGCCTGATATCAGCCAATCAAGCCATTTCCGCCTTTTTACGCGATCTTTCAGTTTTGGAACATCTGTAAACATATTGGCAAGCCTATAGAAAGACGTCATTCTCCTCTCTTCCTGGTCAATCAAAATCTCCCATTTTAATCCTTTATCCCTGGATTTCATGCTGAAGAACAAGTACAGCAGAATCAGCAGCACGCCTGCAGCCAGCATAAAAATGGGGGAAGCACCGCTAAAAAGGAAATATAGAAACACAGCGTTTACTGCATAGCGGACACATGCATCCAGGATATGCACGCTAGTTTCAATGTAATATTGTATCTTCCAGCGGATCAGCAAATTGATAATTTTTAACGACAGCAGGATAAGCAGAAAAGGTAAAAACGTATTAAAACTGCCATCATTCACTCTGGCATACAAGGGCATAAAAATCCCCAGCCCCATTACCAGGATGTATGCATGCACCAAAAAACTGACTGCCAGCGAGCGTCTAAAATAACTTGAGAGCCTATCTTCAAGCGGCAGAAGAAAAATTTTGTCTGCCTCAGAAAAAAATGTATAAATCGGGCTGTATGTAACCAGAAGGGCTAAAATAATTGCCATTACCGCTGCAGCAGGAAAATGACTGGGAAGTGTCTTTATCCACTCCTGATAATAAAAAGCGGCAGTACCCAGAAGGAACACCATGACAATGACAATATGGCCATTAAAAATATAACGGAGATAGCGGGAAAGCTCTTTGACTGTCCTCCCGAATCTCTCCTTCCATAACTGTTTTTCATCAAACATAATCTTCTTCCTTTGTGAGCTGGATATATAAATCATCAAGGGTTGCTCCCGGCATAGCAAATTGCTGCTGCAGCTCTGCTAAAGTTCCCTTCGCCCTCACTTTTCCTTCATGCAAAATCACAAAACGATCACAATATCTTTCAGCAGTTGCCAGTATATGGGTGGACATAAGGATGCCTGAACCGCTTTCTTTCATTTTTTTCATCAAATCAAGAAGTGATTGAATGCCCAGCGGGTCAAGACCTACAAACGGTTCATCAACAATGTATAATGAAGGCTGCACCAGAAAGGCGCACATAATCATTACCTTTTGTTTCATCCCTTTAGAAAAATGGGCAGGAAACCACTTAAGTCTTTTTTCCATTCTGAATTCCTTTAGGAGTGTCGCCACTCTTGATTTATAGTCTGCTTCAGGCAGGCCGTATGCCATGGCTGTTAAACGCAAATGTTCTTCCAGTGTTAATTCATCATACAAAATCGGCGTTTCCGGAACAAAGGTGAATTGCTTGCGATACCCTTCCTTATCCTTAAGGAACTGCGTGCCATTGATCGTTATTTCGCCTTCCTTTGGTTCCATTAAACCAATTACATGTTTGATGGTCGTACTTTTTCCGGCTCCGTTAAGACCAATCAGGCCGACAATTTCTTTTTCTGCCACATCAAAGGAGACATCCTTCAAAACCGGGTTTCTTGTATAGCCGCCGGTAACGTTTTTAATTTCGAGCAGCGCCATTTTCAACGTCCTTCCTACTATATATGTAAGACCATTGTAAAAAAAGCCAAAGGATATTGTCCAGTTTGGGGATAATCCCTGCATATAAATCCCGAATCCGGACATTCTAATCTATGAAGGGGAAACAAATCATTTGAACAACATTCAGATGATCAAAACTTGAAATGAGGTGTCTGTCGCAGACAGTTTCCTTTCAGTATAAGCTTCAAACGTTCCTAATTAGGGGATGGTTGCATTGCACATGAAACCTGATGATCTTAAACACTTGGTCGCTTAATCAAAAGTGGTCACTAAGTCATTTTATAAATGAGGTGTTTGTTAAAGACTATCATCCATGCTTTATACGCCCGTGAATGCATATAAAGATAATAAGGGGATGGTCCGATTGAACAAAGATCGATTTTCTCTAGATATGAACACAATTCATTCATAAATGAGGTGTTTGTTAAAGAGAATTTACCTGAAGTAGAAACGTTCCAATAGAAGCTTCCCCTTCACCGAAGGCAGGATTCCAAGCGGATCCTGCCTTTTATTTTATTAATAGGACAATGCAATCATCCCTTCTCCGCAATAATATGTTTCACTTTTTTGTTTTTTGGCGGATATGGTAGAATTGTGTAAAAGTATATTTGGTTAGGAGCTGACATAATGAACGATTGTATTTTCTGTAAAATAATCAATGGCGAGATTCCTTCGGCCAAAGTTTTCGAAAACGAGCATGTGATGGCATTTCTGGACATAAGCCAGGTTACTAAAGGGCATACACTTGTTATCCCGAAAGTACATAAAGAAAATTTATATGAAATGGATGCGGAAACAGCCCGCAGCTATTTCGAATCTGTTCCGGAAATTGCAAGAGCCATCAAGGCTGAATTTGATCCAATTGGTTTGAATTTAATTAATAACAATGGTGAACATGCCGGGCAGACCGTTTTCCACTTTCACTCCCACCTTATTCCCCGTTATGGAGAAGGAGATGGCTTAGGAGTTGTGTGGAAATCACACCAATCGGAATATTCAGCCTCAGATCTTAAGGAGATCTCTGAAGCCATAGCAAAACACCTGTAACTCTCGCATCCTCCTGTTTTTGCAGGGGGAATTTTTTTACCTCCTTCATCCCCTAATTTTCAAAATGTTCATTTTTTTCTCTGTACAAATCAGTAAATTTTGTTAACATATTAAATATCTTTATTTCTTTACAGCGTTATAGTGAATTGATTTTATATTTTTGGAGGGAGAAAAATGTACCGAGCTCTAAATTTTAATGCAGGTCCCGCGGCCCTGCCGGAAGAGGTATTAAAAGAAGCGGAAAAGAATTTACTGAACTTCAGCAATACCGGAATGGGCATAATGGAACTAAGCCATAGAAGCAAAGAGTATCAGGCAGTACATGATCAGGCAATAACACTTTTGAGAAAACTGCTGGCCATTCCGGATGATTATGAAGTGCTATTTATCCAGGGAGGTGCAAGTCTCCAGTTTTCTATGGTTCCGATGAACCTGCTGGGAAAAGATCAAGAAGCCCATTATATCCTCAGCGGCTCCTGGTCGGAGAAAGCTTTAAAAGAAGCAGATAAAATTGGCAAAACCGTTATTTCTGCCTCCAGCAAGGATCAAAAATACCGCTTCATCCCAGCATACAATCAAAATGACATTCCTGATAATGCTGCCTATCTTCATATTACCAGCAACAATACAATTTACGGCACACAATGGAAAACATTTCCTTCAAATAAAAAAACACCACTTGTAGCTGATATGTCCAGCGATATTTTAAGCCGTCCATTGGGAGTGGAGCAATTTGATTTGATCTATGCAGGCGCCCAGAAAAATCTCGGCCCTTCCGGTGTAACAGTTGTCATTATCCGCAAAGAACTATTACAAAGATCATCAGAAAATCTCCCTGCAATGCTGAATTATAATACGTTTGCCAATAATAACTCTTTATATAACACACCTCCCACTCTGGCTATTTATTTGCTTTCCCTGGTGCTTGAATGGGCGGATAAGAAAGGCGGCCTTCAGCAGATTGAAAAGGCCAATGAAAAGAAGGCGAAAATGCTTTATGATGTAATAGATGAAAGCGAAGGCTTTTACATAGGGCATGCTCATAAAGACACCAGATCCCTTATGAATGTCACTTTTAATCTTCAAAATGAGGACCTCTCCAGGGAATTTCTGCACCAGGCAAAAGAAGCAGGGTTTGTTGGGCTCGGAGGACACCGTTCTATAGGCGGCTGCCGCGCTTCCATTTATAATGCTGTGCCAGAACAGCATGTTGAAAAACTGGCCGCATTTATGAAAGCCTTTAAGAATAATAGTTAAAAATATAACACCTTTTCATCCCGGGGTTATGTGTTATAATTAGTTAAAGTTTTTCGCTGCAGGCAAAGAGTGCACTGCAGGAGAGACGAACAGAGCTTAGTCAGAGAATAGCAGAGGAGAGATGAGAAATGAATACAAAAAATTTAGTGGCCTTATCCCTATTGGTCGGGATGGGCGCAGTGCTTCATGCAGTGGTTCCAGGGTTCTTTCTTGGGATGAAACCGGACATGATGCTTACCATGATGTTTTTGGGCATAATCCTTTTTCCAGACAGCAAAAGCGTTTTGCTTTTAGGTTTGGTTACAGGCCTGATATCCGGACTTACCACAACTTTTCCTGGAGGATTAATCCCGAATATTATTGATAAGCCTGTTACTGCATTCACCTTTTTTGTTTTGTTCCTGAGTTTAAAGAAATTCCGCAAGAATATTATCAGTGCAGCTGTCTTAACAGCAGCAGGAACAATTGTATCCGGAATTGTGTTTTTAACTTCCGCATACCTGATTGTCGGACTGCCAGGGCCATTCACGGCACTATTTGCAGCAGTTGTACTGCCCGCAGCTGCAGTTAACACGGCTGCAATGGTTATCCTATATCCAGTAGCACAATCAATTGCTAACAGAACAAAGCTGACTCAGCAGACGATCAGCCAGTAATAGACAAAGCCCGCAAAATAAAGCGGGCTTTTTATATTTATATTATTGGAAACTTCCTACAATCATTCCCAGCAGGAACAACAGTGCACCGCCTGCCGCTAAAGCAGCTGCCCTTTTTTTTAGAACATACTTCGGAGGATAGACTCCGGGTTTCTTTATAGAAAGAAAAAAATGAATACCTCCTAAAAACAGAACCACACTCAATGCAAAAATTCCAGCCGCCGCTCCGGACAACCTCTCTCCCCCTTTCGCTTTATACCCCTCTACTGAATTGTATGCCTGTATACCGGGAGCTATGAGGATGTGGTTTACCCTTCTAATTTTTGTGATATAGATAAGAAACGGGAACTTTTCATTTTCCGCTTTAGAAAAATGAGTAATGTAGTAAAATAGACATATATACAGGATTTTGAGGTGATGGTTATGAAAGCCAAATCGTTATTGCTTGGACTATTAGCTGGCGGCGCTGCAGCCGGCATATCAACCCTATTGACTGCACCTGCTTCAGGAAGGGATACAAGACAGCAGTTAAAAAATACTACAAACACCCTGAAGGAGCAGCTGATCGAATTAAAATCCGAATTGCTCGCCATAAAGGATTCAGCATCATTTGCTTCGAAGGAAGGAAAAACCGCATTTAAGGAATTCTCAAACGACATCAAATATTCCATCAGCAATTGGAAAAACGAAATCCTTCCACATCAGCACAGACTGCAAAGAGAATTGCAGGAAATTGAAGCGGCCATCCATGAACTTGAAACAAATTTAAATAATAAGTGAATAAAAAAATCCTTCTTTTTTCTTAAGTAAAAAAGAAGGATTTTTTTATTTTTGACCGAAAACCAATATATTATGAAAATGCTTCAAATTTTTATAAAGCTTTGAACAAGCTCTCATCCCTTGTCCTTAAGCCTTTTATAGAAATATCCAATTATATTTCTAAAAATTTTGTAAATTTATATCTTTATTAATTTTTGTTTTATTGGCATAATGATACTATAAAAAGAAAATGAACTTCTGGCTGTTTGACCAGAAATAATTAATCTTACAAAGTAGGTGAATTTTTGAATGTCGGATAAACCAATTTCTATGAAGGAAGCAATGATCTTCAGCCAGCGAGTGGCACAGCTGAGTAAAGCCCTGTGGAAGTCTATAGAAAAAGATTGGCAGCAATGGATAAAACCCTACGATTTAAATATTAATGAACACCATATTTTATGGATTGCCTATCATTTAAACGGAGCATCGATTTCCGATGTTGCCAAGTTTGGCGTAATGCATGTTTCTACTGCATTCAATTTCTCCAAAAAGCTTGAAGAACGAGGCTTTCTTCAGTTTTCTAAAAAAGAAAGCGATAAAAGAAATACCTATATTAAATTGACTGATGACGGCGAAAAGGTGTTACTAAGTCTTATGGAAACCTATTCACCTGAGAAAAATGCCGTGTTCTCAGGTGCGATGCCATTAAGGGATTTGTATGGGAAATTTCCAGATATCATTGAGATTATGGCGATCGTCCGCAATATATACGGTGACGATTTCATGGAGATTTTTGAAAAGTCTTTTGCTAACCTTGAAAATCAATTTGATGAAGATGAGGGTAAATTAAAGAAAAAAACATCAGCTGAAAAGGAACTTGTTTAAATAGATAAAGTTCCTTCTATCCATATGTAAGCCCTTACAAAGCGAATACATACTATTCGCTTTGTATTTATGAATTCAGTTGCTCATAGTTTCACATTAGTTTTATTATATAAAAAATGTTTTTCGACAAAATGTGTTAGCTTTCCCTATTGATTTTTTTATTTATTCATCGTAAAGTATCTTAAGTAAGTTTGAAAGATTACTATTTTACTCCTTCTGGAGGTATTTTTATGATGAATTGCTGGAAGACGATTAACTTCACGAAGCAATATGGATCGCAAAGGCTTTTTATACTGTCTTCCTTAACCATGCTGGCTACTTTCATATTTACATATGTTCCTGCAACGTATGTATTTGTACCGGGCTCCTTTTACGATAATTATTTTATTTTCTTTGCAGCCGGCTTATGGCTGTTGTATCCTGTGCATAAGCTGCTTCACTATCTGCCTATTGCACACCTTGGAAGTATCGTTAAAAAACAGCTGAAAATTAAATATGGCTTTATGCCAATTCTATATATTCGAATAACGGAGCCTATTTCAAAACGGCTATTCCTGACTGCCACTTTGGCCCCTATGTTTATCATAAACAGCATGCTCCTGGCTGCTTGCTTTATTTTTCCGCATTATGTTCATTATTTAATAATTCTGTTTGCTTTCCATGCAGGCTTATCTTTTTCTGACATTGTGTGCGCCAAAAATGTGCTGACTGCTCCAAATCAATCTTATGTTGAAGAAAATGAAGATGGGTTTGAGATATTGCTTCATTCGAACCAGTAGCATAAACATAAATCCCGGGTATCCTGACAAAGGATACCTTTTACTTACCGGACAGGCAATCTTTAATACTATCTTTTTTTTGTGAACTTTGTTATTGTAAATAACAGACAAAACATGTAAAAGCAATAATATGACTGCCCAAGGAGGGAATCTTGGATGATCTCCATCTTTATTATTTTTGCCGTTTTTATTTTATTTTATATCAACAAGATGACAAATTCGCTTTGTCTCCAAAAAGAGATTCCTGAGGAACGGCAGCCCAAAGTATTCAGAACCATTAACATTCTTATTACCATATTGCTAATCTCTTCTTTTGTAGAAATCTTGTATGCTTAGGATATCCTGAGAGCTCTTAAACATGAGCAAAAGCGGCGGAAATTTTCCGCCGCTTTTTTATATACATTAATTGTAAACATCAAAAGCTTAGCAAAAACAAGCAGCTCCAATGATGATTAACAAAATGAACAGCACGACAACTAACGCAAAACCTCCGCCACATCCATGTCCTCCAGACATATGGTTGCCTCCTCTCAAATTCCGGCACAGGGCCCTCTTTGACTAGACCCTATGCCCATCTTAGATTACAGCCACGCGCATCCTACAATGATTAATAAAATAAACAATACAACGATTAGCGCGAAACCTCCGCCGTATCCAGCACCCATGGATAACACCTCCCCTTCAGGTCGCTACCATATCCTATTCATTTGCCTCTGTGGTCGGATAGGCTTATATCCCGGCTACCCTAATTTTTTTTAGGTGTTTGAACCTGCCATCAGAGGGTTCCATGTATCATATGTACAATTGTCCTGAAGGGGATGGGCGAATACCCAGTTTTTTATAAAAAACGCTGTGTTTATCGACCAAACATTACTTTCTTCTTTTGTTATTTTTTACATTTATGGTATAGTAGGGATTGTGATAAATGCAGGCTCTGTGAAGGAAATTGCTGTTATTGAGAAGTATAAAAATTCCAGTTCCAGCTCACCAGAGCCGAATTGAAAATTAATTTAGGAGTGTTCAACATGAAAAAATGGATGCTATCCCTCTCCATTGCAGCCGGAGTAATTGGATTAAGTGCATGCAGCAGCACCGGCGGGGAATCGGGAGATGTTGTCGTTGAAACAAAGAGCGGAAACATTACGAAGGACGAGCTTTATGAAGCAATGAAGGAAAAGTACGGCGAACAGGCGCTCCAGGAGCTCATTTATGAAAAAGTTCTTTCTGATAAATACGAAGTAACAGACGAGGAACTTAACGAGAAAATCGACGAATTAAAACAGCAGCTTGGCGCTAACTTCGAGATGGCGCTTATGCAATATGGCTATAAGGATGAAGAAGACCTAAGAGAAACTTTCAAAACAGGCTTGCTTCAGGAAAAAGCTGCTATTAAAGATATTGAAGCAACAGAAAAAGAAGTTAAAGAATACTACGATAACTACAAACCGGAAATTAAAGCACGCCATATCCTTGTAGAGGATGAAAAAACTGCTGACGAAGTAAAGAAAAAGCTGGACGAAGGCGGAAAGTTTGAAGACCTGGCCACAGAATATTCAAAAGACCCAGGATCTGCTGCAAATGGCGGAGATTTAGGCTGGTTCGGCCCAGGTAAAATGGTTCCTGAATTCGAGGAGGCAGCTTATGCCCTTGATGTGAACGAAATCAGCGCTCCTGTTAAATCTGAGCATGGTTTCCACATCATTCAAGTAACAGAGAAAAAAGAGAAAAAATCATTTGATGAAATGAAGAAGGAAATGGAATATCAAGTGAAAGTGTCCAAGCTTGACGGTGACAAAATTCAGCAGGCAATGGATCGTGAATTAAAAGCTGCTGATGTTGATATTAAAGATAAGGAACTAAAAGGAGTTCTTGAAGAACCGGAAGCTGGGGCTGAAGGTGAAGCAGGGACTGAAGAAAAATAATGAATAACGGGGCTCCATGCTGGAGTCCCGTTTTTTATGTTTTTTAGATGGATTCCAAATCAGCCTGCAGATTGCTGAGTGGATTTCCGCTCTTCTTTTTCCCTTTCAAGACGCTTCATATAAATTTCACCCTCACGTTCAATGCTGTCCTGCTCCACCTTTTTCTCTTCCCTGCCCGTCGTCACCGCCATATATGCACTTACAACGATTCCGGCTGCAACAAAATATACCCAAATTGGAATCATCTGTTTCCCCTCTTTCTTTTCATAATGGTTGTCCATTTACTATAAATGTATGTTAAACCAGGAAAAATATGATAAACAGGAAAAAAGAAAAGCGCAAGCGCCTTGCCCAAGAAGGAACGCAGACTAAGATCGCCACGTCCTTTGGCAACGTCTGCATGACACCTCGAGGGGGTAGGTGCTGGAGCTAGACAGTTATCTAACTTTAGAATTTTATATGGATATCTATAAAAAAGCCACCCTTTCCATTAGGAAGGATGGCGGTTATTATTTATGAAAACTAGGCTTATAGAATGAACGGTTATCCAGAGCAAATACCCGCTCGGAGAACTCTCCTGGTTTCACCCTCTCAAGGGCTCTATCAAGCATGTTCATTTTTGCATCAATGTTATCAATGTAATGAAGAATTTCTGCTTCCTTGATAAGCGGCGGTTTTGGACTGCCCCATTCCGCTTTGCCGTGATGGGATAAAACCATATGCTGAAGGATCATAATCTCTTCACCACTGATTCCCAGCTCCTCAGCAGCTTTTCCAATTTCATTGATCATAATGGTAATATGTCCAAGCAAGTTTCCTTCTATTGTGTAAGATGTTGAAATCGGTCCAGACAGTTCTGTAATCTTTCCTAAATCGTGCAAAATGACTCCAGCGTACAATAAGTCCTTATCCAGGCTTGGATACAAACCGTAAATTGCCTTTGCCAAATCCAGCATGGAAACTACATGATAGGCAAGACCGGATACGAACTCATGATGATTTTTCGTAGCGGCCGGATATTCAAGAAAGTCTTTTTGATGCTTCTTCAATAAATGGCGAGTAACCCTTTGGATATTCGGGTTTTTCATTTCAAATATATATTGAGTGATTTTACTCATCATCTCATCTGTACTTAATGGCGCTGTTTCGAGAAAGTCTGCCAGCTTGACCGGGTCTGTTGGGGACGCCGGCCGAATTTGGCGGATTCTTAGCTGATTGCGTCCACGGTAATTTAAAATATCCCCTGCCACTTTTACAATGGTTTCAGGGCTGTAGTTTTTCGCATCATCATCAGACACATCCCAAAGCTTTGCTTCAATTTCGCCGCTTTGGTCCTGGAAAATTAGGGTCAAAAACGGTTTTCCATTACTTGCAATCCCTTTAGCTGCACTTTTGATTAGCAGAAAAAGCTCGATTTGTTCTCCTACTTCGTAATAAACAATTCCTTTTGACATACGCGCACCGACGCTCCCTTCACGAGGTTGTTTAAAAAGGGCACTATGAACCGGACCAGACAGTCTTTGGCAGCCTCCTTAAACATGCAATTCTATTAAACTAGTATACCACACAGACCCTGCACTCTCCTAAATTAATCATGACTTTTGCTCGCTATAAAAACCCATTCACGTTTTCATGAATGGGTTTTTAATGGTATTTGAAGGTTACAGCAAAAGAAGCAATATTGGAATGAATAACGAAAGGATAATTGCAGAAGTTGTCATGGCTATACACCCCATGGCACCTTCTTCCTCTCCCCACATAAGTGAACGGCTGGCTCCCAGCATCTGTGCTGAAGTGCCCATTGCCAATCCTTTAGCGGCTTTACTATTTATTCCAAGCCACTTCAATAGGTTTGGGCCCAGCATAACGGAAAAAAGACCAGAAAATAGCACAAAGAAAACGGTAAAGGCTGTAGACCCTCCCAAGCCATCAGAGACCGTTAAGGCTACCGGGAGTGTTACTGAACGCGGAATAAGAGATGCAATAATCTCCTGATTAAATTGAAAAACCTGTGACATGATGTAAACCGAAAATATGCCTAAGGAGGTTCCGGCAAAGACTCCTGAGAATATTTTCTTAAGATGTCTTTTCATTAAGGGCCACTCCTTATATAAAGGAACAGCAAAAGAGACAACCGAAAGCTGAAGGAGCAGCTCAAACAGACTGCTTCCTTTTTGATAGACTGTTAGTGGGATGTTGCACAATAGAAGAATGGTAATCAAGAGCGCAGTTCCGGTGTATAAAGGATTTAACCAGCTCTTCTTAAACTTCCTGAAAACTTGCAGGCTTGCGATATAACTGGCAAGAGTCATCAAGATGCACCCTATACTATTGAATAAAACAGAACTCATTTTTGGCGCCTCCTTCTTGTATTCTCATACATTTGAACAGAATACGCTGTGCCCAATAAACAGCAAAAGCTGCTTAGAATCAGGACCAAAAGGAAATGAAAATTTAATAGAGGAATAAAATTGGGAGATAAGAATAATCCAATGACAAAGGGGATAAACAGCAGGGACATGTGTTTAATTTGAAAAGATGCTGCTTTCTCTATCCATTCTAATTTAATTGAATTGGTTACCAATAGGATTAATAACATAAGCATCCCTATGACACTTCCAGGAAGCGGAATATGAAAGAACGCAGCCGCAAAATTCCCTGCAATCAGAAAAATAGCGAGTAACAATACTTGAATCAGCCAGGGCAAATTTTATTCTCCTTCCTAACCGCTTTTTATCATCTTACTGAATAACAAAAGAAAAAACATGATATTTGTAAGGTTTCTTTACACACTTTTTTAATGTTTATGAGTTTTTGTAAGATTTACTTACATACATATAAAAAAGCTGCCTGTTAATTAGACAGACAGCTTTTCCTTTGCAACGGATTGTATTTGTTCTTCCTGAAAATGCGGCAGAAGATGCTTATGACAGGTGAAAAATAAAATTTGCCTGCCTGTAAGGTTCTTTAACAGGTTAATCATTCTTTCAGTGCGGACATGATCAAAATTCACGAAGCTATCATCTATAATAATAGGGAAGGGATACTTGCCATAAATCGTCATGGCAAGTGCTAGCCTGAAGGATACGTATATCTGTTCAGCAGTCGCCTGACTCAGTTCTTTTGCTTCAAAAACTGCTCCTGTCTTGCTTTCTATAAGGAACCCGCTTCCTTCTTCTTTAGGAAAAATCCGTACATAGCCTCCATTGGTTAAAAAAGAAAGAAATTGCTCTGCCTTTGCCAGCATTTTTGGCAAACGCTCATTTTTAAAACTGTTTATCGTTCTATCTAATATATCCTTGGCAGCAGCATATTTTGCCCAATCCCTTGCCTCTTCTTCAAACTCAGATTTCAGCAAGGCGAACTTATGAAGGAGTTCCGCATAGGTTCCGCCCTCTTCAAGGATTTGAATTTCATATTTGACCTCTGCAAGTTTTCTCTGCAAACCAGGAATGCTTTCCTGGAGCAGAGCAGCTTCTTCACTGACAGCTTGGATCTCTGCTTCTGGTTTTGTTACATTGGAATATTTATTAATTTCTTCCTGTGAAAAAGAGTTAAGATTAATTTGCTTGCGGACCTGTTTAATCTTTTCTTCTAGTTCTGCTAATTTCTGTGCTTCAGCAGCCTTTTCCCTGTACTCTTCGGCTGCATCGGTTCCGGCAAGGGAAAGCTGATGTTCGTAGTCTTTTTGAAAGTGGCTAAGTTCTGCCAGCACTGTGCTGTGTTCTAGCTTTAACTCATGAAGCGCCGCTTCCCTTTCACCCTGCTTAATATGTTTTTCCGTTTCTTCTTTCAGTCTTTTTTTCAATTGATAGCCAATTTCCTGTACACTCCCAGGCTCGCTATCCAATAAGCCTTTTAGTTTATGAAAAGTATGGAGCTTCTCATTGATTCCCTTTTCTGCTGATGCCTTTCTTTCAGCAGTGTATTTCTTTTCCCTATAGAGGACTTTTAACTGTTCAATCATATTAAAAGCTTCACTCAAAAAGGTTTTGGAGATATCATGAGGCAGAAATAGCTGTTTACCCAGCTGCAGCAGTTCATTTTCAAGTTCGGCACATTCATTCTCCCATTTTTCAAATGAGGCAATGACCTTTTCGTATTTTTCATTTGCCTGTTCGAGCTGAAACAGCAATTGGATAAGCTGATTTTGCCGGTCGCTGTCTTTCTTCAGCTGTGCCTCCAGGCTGGCTGCATGCTGAATGTCAGGCTGCTTTAATTTATCAAGCAGTGAGCGTTCTTTTTCATTCAGAGCTTTTATCTCATTTTTAATAAAGCTGTCTTGCCCCTTAGGCTCTTTTTTATTTGCAATGGCAAAACAAAAGGCTGCACCTGCAAATCCTGCACCTGCAATCACCCATGATTCGCTAAAGATTCCCCAGCCGAACAAAGCAGCAAAAAGGACTCCCAAAAAAAACAGCTGCCTTTTCTCCTGATATGTTTTTTGCCGTCTTGTTTCCTGTTCCTTTTTTTCTGCTCTTTGAAGGAACTGAAGTCTTTCCTGTGTATCCTGCAGTTCTTTTTCGATATTATGCCTATCTGCAGTGAAGCTTAATGTTTCCTTAATGGCTGAAAGTTCCTCTTCATTAAGAAGCTGTTCTTTCAATTCGCCAATTTTTCGTTCCGTGTTCTCCAGCACTGACTTTTCATCGTTAAATCGATCATCCAATTCCTGTTTCATTGCTTGAAGACGGTTACGGCGATTTTGCGCATTTTTAACCTTTTCCATCATAAAAACACTCGTATCAACTTGTTCAAGCTGCTGTTCGTCAATTTGAAGATGAAGTCTTTCCTGAAGGTTTAAAATTTCTTCTGTAATATTTTCCAGCTTAATTGATAATTCTTTTTCTTCTTGGTTTAACTTTTCCAAAAACGGCAGCCCCTCTACCGCTGCATTGATGGAATGCTCATGCTTAAGGAGAAAATGATCTGGCTGATTATTTTCCAGCTCTTGTTCCAGGAGGATTATTCTCGATTCCAGACTAGCTCTGCGCCCTTCCAGGGGCTGAATCACACTTTCAAGTTTCTCCAAAAGAGAAAGCCCATTTGCCGGGAAGGAAATGTGTGCAAATTTTTCCCGTTCTTTAATCAGCTCTTGCTCCTCTGCTATTAATGGATATAAGTCCTGCCATTCTTTTAAACGGAAAAGCTCCTGCTGAGCATGGTCCAGCCTCTGATGCAATCTGTTTAAATCGTTTTCAAGATTTTCTTTTTCACGAAGCAACGTCCAATACTGCTCATTATTTTGCTCCGCTTTTTTCAGATCCTGATGCAGCTGCTTCATCTCTTTTAGCTTTACATTCAGAGAAGGCTTTTTTCCGTTTGGTTTAAAGCGGCTTTCCAATTCCTTTTGAAGTATATTTTCCGCAGAAACCAGATGATCCGTTCCCAGTGAACCTGCTGAAAACAAATACCTCCCCAATTCTTCACCCTTCATTTGATTTACATTTTGCAGCCCATGAATATTAAAGGAGAAAATAGATTGATACAGCCCTTTATCAATGTGATGAAGGAGATCGTTTAAAAGCTCTTCCCCTCCCTTTGTTCCATCTTCAAGCAAGACACTCACATCTCCGGATGCTTTTCCTTTAACACGCTCTATGACTGCCTTCCCTTTATCAGGAAAAATCGCGGTAAGCCTGCCGCCATATTTTGCTCCTTCCTTGGGCTCATACCTTAATTCCGATTGGACCTTTGCTGGAAAGCCAAAAAGAATACTATGTATAAAAGACATGATGGTAGATTTACCTGCCTCATTTTCCCCGTAGATCACCTGCAATGATTGAATACCGGTTAGCATAAAGTCAGTAAGCTTTCCATATCCGTAAATATGTATATCTGTAATTTTCAAAGTTCCACCTCCATTCAATGTCCTTAAGCTTTGTGTAGAAGATCCACAAGCAGTGCTTCGGCTTCCTCTGCGATTCTTTGCTTGTCATCCTTATTGAGCTCACCCAAAAATCTTCTTGCCAGGGGATGTGCATACAAGATCAGGGCACTTTCACTGCCCTCTGCATAATGACCCGCAGTTTTAAAAAGCTCACTGAAAAAATCCGATTCATGTGCCAGCTTTTCTTTATTCCACATCCTTTTTTCATTTACGGCTAGGCCGGAAATCCATACAAAAGACTCCTCTTCTGCCTCTTCTTCCTGCAAATATTCGAGCAGCTCACCATTCGTTATGCTTCTTAATTCGTGATCCGACAAGCCTACTTCGTTGAGTGTCAGATTTATAATTGTTCCCTTTCTGTTTTGGCGCTTTTCTTCAATCAAACTTATGCAAAGCTCATAAATCTCCTGATAGCTTTCCGATTTTGAAGCATCTATTTCTGCATTCTCCCATATAACAGGAGCTGCCTCCAGAAACTCCGTCTTTGCACCAGAACTATCCAGCTCAACTAAATAGCATCCTTTGGGACCAGTTTCTTTCCGGTTCCTTCCCTGTATATTACCAGGGTAAATGACGGGTGGCTGGGTGATTAAGATTTCTCGTTTATGTATATGTCCGAGAGCCCAATAATCAAAGTCCTTTTCAAGCAAATCATTTATTCGGAATGGGGCATATTGAGCGTGATCACTGCTGCCTTCAAAAGAACCGTGAAGGATTCCAATATGCAGATCAGCTCCATTTTCCCTTCTATATTGATCGATCATCCGTTCCGCCACATGTCTTTTAGGGTAGCTGAAACCATAGAGGTGAACGGATGTACCATTTTCAGCAATATGCTTTGCCACTTCGACTTCATGGGAAAAGATATGGACATTCTCCGGCAATGGCAAGTGTGCCCATCTCCCATCCATATGATCATGATTTCCATGGACCGCATATACAGCAATCCCGCATTCAGCCAGCCGCTCCATCTCTTTCCGAAAACGTGTTTGTGCCCTTATACTTCTGTCTTCACCATCAAACAAATCTCCGGCTAAAATGATAAAGTCTACATTATGGAAAATGGCTGAATCAACTATTTTCGTAAATGCTTCAAAAGTACTTTCCTGGAGCTTTTTAAAAATGGATGGGGGCAAATGCTTCAGTCCAGACATTGGACTATCCAGGTGCAAATCAGCTGCATGAATAAACGTAACCCTTTTCATGTTAACTTCCTTTCATTCCTTTTCTCTCATTTTACCTCATTCAAAAAGCGAATGCACGTTCCTATTCGAAATTAAATTGCTATATGTGCCGTCTGAAAATTTTCCTGAAGTTTGTTTTAGACCGGGAAGCTTGTGCATAAAAATGTACAAGGACTCTTTCCTCGAGGACAGGTTTGCAGCCTCAAGGAAAATATAAAGGGCGGAGTGGTATATTGGGAATTGGAATATATTTAAGTTATGTGTTTCTCGGACTATCTTTGGCAGCTCCAATCGGGCCGGTAAATGCTGTCAGGCTTGAAAAGGGGATAAAAAATGGATTTTGGCATGCCTGGATTGTTGGAGTTGGCTCCATGTTTGCTGATGCCTTTTATATGCTTGTTGTATACCTTGGGCTTGTCCATTTTTTGGACACCCCTATCGTTCAGATCTTCCTGTGGCTTTTTGGAGGATTTATACTCTTATATACAGGGATCGAGAGCATTGCAAATGCCAATAAAATTTCCCTGAGCTATGTGCGAAGCCGGGATTCATTGTTTAAATGCTTTTTTTCCGGATTTATTATGTCCATATCCAGTCCTCTTTCCATTTTGTTCTGGCTGGGTATCTACGGATCAGTTCTTGCAAAAACAGCAGCATCCTATGGAAAAACAGAGCTCTTTTTATACAGTACAATGATTTTTCTGGGTCTCATGCTCTGGGATTTGTTTGTAGCTGGACTGACCACAGGGTTTCGCCGATTCCTTACTTCAAAAGGAATTATCGTCATCTCGATTCTTTCAGGAATATCGCTGATTGGATTTGGGCTTTATTTTGCATTCGAAGGATTAAAGGCATTGTTTGCATAAGAAAACCCTATTGAAAAAAGCTCCGTTTCTAAAATACGGAGCTTTTTTCAATAGGGCCTATTCTTATAGATAGTAATTTTTCTTATAAATTCTGTCCGTTGATTTCCAATGCAGGCACTTGCTTTCCCTGGGGCGTGAGGTGAGCTTCCTCGACACTCTGTGTCTGCGGAGACTCACCTGATCCGCTGCTTCCTCATGACATTGAATAATCTTCCCAGAATCAGCGGCTCACAAAGAAAATGCGTATGCATTTTCGAGGATCAAGCGCCGTCCGCTCCAACCAACTCAGTGGTTAAACTAAATTAACCGTCTTCAAGACATAAACTTTGATAAACAGCCTGTTTATTCGTTTTTAGTAAGCTGTAATGCTTTTTTGATATCTTTAAAGGAATTTGACTTCCCATACATCAATACTCCGCCCCTGTAGACTCTCGCTCCGAAGACAGCCAGTAATATTATGGCAGCCATCAGGATCACGATCCCGAGAATTGGCTCCCATACAGGCAGTGACAGCATCCCCACTCTCATGAACATGAGCATTGGAGTGAAGAATGGAATATAAGAGGTGATTGTTACAAAAGATGCTTCCGGCTGGCCTAAGCCAAACATAGCAATCATAAAGCCTGCTACAACCATCATGGTCATTGGAGTAATCATCTGCTGGATATCTTCAATCCTGCTTACCAGCGAACCAAGAAAAGCAGCCAGTGTGGCATAAAGGAAATATCCAAGAATGAAAAAGATGATTGCATAAGCGATGGTCGAAGCCGGAATGTTTCCAAAGCCAAAGAATTCAAAAAAGCCGCCTTCCATCGTATCAAGATTTTGTTTGACTGAAAAATAGCCTACTAATAGAATAAGTGCCATCTGTGTCAGGCTAAGCAGCCCAATCCCCAATATTTTCGCGAACATCTGCTTGATTGGAGAAACACTGGATATTAAGATTTCCATGACACGGGAAGACTTTTCTGTTGCTACTTCCATGGCAATCATATTGGCATACAAGATTACAGCAAAATAAATGATAAATAATAGAACATAAACAAGCCCTCTTGCCTGATTCAATTCTTCTTCTGTTTTGGCGTTTTCTTCAAGAGCGGTCTTATCAAAAGGTACCGGCTCATATAGCTTGCTTAATTGCTCTGGACTAAGATTAATTTGAGTGGCAGCCATTTGTGTTTTCAGCTGCTGCAGCCCGCCCTGCAATTCGGATGGGATGGCTGAATCGGCTATGCTTCTGGCTTTATAGGTCGCTTCAGGGAGCTCATCTGTGCTAAAGGATAACAGCAAAAGCCCTTTATAATCTCCATCTTTAACAGCAGTTTCCCCTTCTGCCTCAGACCCTTTGTATTCAATTAAAGTTATCTTGTTATTTAGGGCATCCATTTGTTCCTGAAGAGGAGTTAACAGCACACCAGTCTCATCGATCACTGCAACTCTTTCTTCATCATCCTTATTAAAATAATCAATAATACCTGATAAATTGGCAAGCCCTGCAACAATCACCACAGTAATGAGTGTCGTTGCAATAAAAGACTTGGTCTTCAGCTTGCTTAAATAAGTATGAAGAAGGATCGTCAAAAAATTATTCATAGGAAGCACCAGCCTTTTCTATAAAAATATCATTCAGGGACGGCTCTTCCAGTACAAATTTACGGACAAAACCCTTCTCTGCAACCTCCCTGAAAATGTCTTCAGCTGCTTCTTCTCCGGAAATCTGCAGCTGAATTCCCTCAGCTGTCTGCCTGGCTTTCACCACTCCCCTGCTATCCGCCAAAAAGCTTAAATCATAGTCTGCGTGGATAACAAGATTCTTCCTTCCAAATGAACGTTTAATTTCTTTTAGAGACCCGTGCACAACAGGCCGTCCTTTTTGCATGATGCATAAATGCTCACAAAGTTCTTCTACATGTTCCATCCTATGGGAGGAAAAAACAATCGTTGTGCCGCTATCCTTCAAATCCAGCACAGCATCCTTCAGCTGTTCTACATTAACCGGATCCAGCCCGCTGAATGGTTCATCCAATATTAATAGCTTAGGCTTATGTATAACTGCAGTAATAAACTGGATTTTTTGCTGGTTGCCTTTTGATAGCTCTTCAATTTTTTTATTGGCATATTCGGGAACCTTAAAGCGCTCAAGCCAATATGTTAATTCCCTTAAACAGTCTTGCTTTGCCATCCCCCTCAGCTTAGCTAAATAGACTACCTGATCCTTGACCTTTAGCTTTGGATATAGGCCTCTTTCTTCGGGAAGGTAGCCTATCAGCGGACTAGTTGAATAATCAATTGGATTTCCATTCCACGTAATCTTTCCCCCGCTGGGATCCAATAGCCCCAATATCATTCGGAAGGTAGTCGTTTTACCGGCGCCATTCGCCCCCAGAAACCCAAACATCTCACTTTCGGGAATAGTTAGAGATAAATCATCAACTGCAGTAAACTTACCAAAACGCTTTGTTACATGTTCAAGCTCTAAAGCCATATCGAACTCCTCCTTTGCCTAATAGGTAATACGGCCATAACATAAAAAAAGGTTCACTATTTTTAAAAATTTAGCATTTTAATTTACGGCATTTCTTTTAAAAAATATTTTGCACATTTATAAAAATTATGCAAGAATAATAGTAACTATCTGAATTTTATAATAAAGGAGTATCTTATTATGAAAACATACAAGCTAACTGCATTTGAACAGGACGGAGAAAAGATATTGGATGAAGCATTTCAGGCAGCTACAGATGACGAAGCTAAAAGTGTGGGAGAAAACCTCCTTAAGGAAAAAGGTTTGGATGAAAAAACGCACCGCTGCACCTCACCGGCCGGCAAGCTGATTTTGTTTCATAGATAACAAGAAAAAACGGAAGCGCCTTGTCCGCCCCTGCACCTCGAGGGGTAGGCGCTTCTCCTAAAAGCTAAAGCTATGAGCCGTGAGAGATTGATGCTGTCAAAGCGTTCCTTTTGGAGCAGGACAGCTTAGATAGTTCACCGATGTACATTCAGATTAGAAAAAAAGCAAAGGGCTCAGCTCTTTGCTTTCTTCTTTCCATTCTTATTTCCCCTTAAACACAGGCTTTCTTTTTTCGATGAAGGCCTGGATTCCCTCTTGGTGATCTTCTGTTTGCCTCATTTTATGCTGGCCGAGCTTTTCAAGCTCAAGCACTTTCAGCAGAAGGGGGCGGTTTTTATCAGCAAGAATTTTCTTTGTCTTAATCATTGCTTCAGTTGGGCTGTTAAGCCATTTGCTCAATTTTGCATCAACAGCATTATTTAAATCAGCTTCTGCTATTTCGTGAATCAGCCCCATTTGTAAAGCCTCATTTGCAGTCAGCACTTTTCCTTCCCAGATTAAATGCTTGGCTTTATCCTCGCCGATTCGCTGCTGCAGGAAGAAGTGAGACCCTCCATCAGGAATTAATCCAATTCCAATAAAATTCATGGCAAGCTTGCTGTTCTTGTCTGCCAAAATATAATCAGTAGCCAATGCCAGACTTAAGCCCAAACCAGCTGCTGCGCCTGTTACAGCACTGATTGTCAGCTTCGGCATGCTATAAAGAGACACAACCAGCTCGTTGATGCAATCCATCACAACAGGGAAATCGCTTTCATTTGTTTCCAAAAGCATTGTTTTAATATCTCCGCCTGAGGAAAATGCGCGGCCCTTTCCTTTTAATACAACGATATCCACCTCATCCATTTGGCTTATATCCTTCATCGCAGTCAAGAGCCCCTTAATCATTTCCACATTCAATGCATTCAGTGATTCCGGCCTGTTCATCTCAACTGTGGCCACTCGGCCATCAAGCTGTACGCTGACAGTATCAGTTACAAAGTCTGTTGTCAAAATCCTTTCCCTCCTTTTTGTGCTTCTTCTATTATAAAGAGTATTATTATATTTAAAAAGCGTTTTGTCTAAAAATTTTTAATTTTGTCACTTATTAAGGTATTGTGCTGTATTCCAAAACCTGCACAAAAAAACAGCATCCTCAGAAGGATGCTGCACTATATTTACTTTGCATTACCTGTATATTCTTTTTGGACCTGATCTCTTAAAGCCATTTTGAGGAATTTTCCTACAGATGTTTTTGGTATTTCTTCAAAGAAAAGAATTTCATCCGGAAGCCACCATTTTGCAAATTGCGGCTTTAGGAATTCATAAAGGTCTTCTTTTGTTGTCTGTCCTTTAAATGGCTCTTTCAGAACAACGCATGCCACCGGCCGTTCCTGCCATTGCTCATGCGGGACAGCAACAACCGCCGCCTCAAATACCGATTCATGAGCCATCAAGGCATTTTCGATATCAACAGAAGAAATCCATTCCCCTCCGCTTTTAATCAAATCTTTTGTCCGGTCAACAATTTTCATAAATCCTTCTTCATCAATGGTTACGACATCACCCGTGTAGAGCCAGCCATCTTGGAACGACTCATCAGTCCGCTCGTCCTTGTAATATTCAGAAGCAATCCATGGTCCTCTTATGGCGAGTTCCCCCATTTCCTTTCCGTCCCATGCTGCTTCGCCATCCTTGCCGGCAATCTTCATTTCCAATCCGGGGACAAGTATGCCCTGCTTAGCTTTTATGTCCAGCTTCTCATCGGGTGATAACTCTTCCTGATAGCTTTTTAAAGTCGAAATAACAACAAGAGGGCTTGTTTCAGTCATTCCGTAAGCGTGCATGAATGGAATATTGTGTTTTTGCTCGAAAGCTTTAATCATGCCTTTTGGTGCAGCCGATCCTCCGCACAGAACCGATCGGAGTGAACTCATGTCATATTTATTTTCATCCAGCTCTTTTAATAATCCGAGCCAGATTGTCGGTACTCCGGCTGTTATCGTAACTTTTTCTGATTGGATAAGCTCAGCCAAAAGTTTAGGTGTAAAATATGGGCCCGGCAACACAAGAGTCGTTCCAAACCAGACAGCAGCAAAAGGGAGCCCCCATGCATTTACATGGAACATCGGCACTACCGGAAGGGCGATATCTTTCTCGCTTACCGCTGCACTATCTGCCATTCCCAGTGCCATACTGTGAAGGACGATACCCCTGTGGGAATAGACGACACCTTTAGGATTGCCTGTGGTCGCAGAGGTATAGCACATTCCAGCTGCTGAATTTTCATCCAGATCATCAGGATATTCGTATGCACCGCTTGCTTCATTGATAAGCGTTTCATAGTGATAAACCGGCGAAAGAGTAGTCTCAGGCAATTCATCTTCATCAGTCATAATAATGAAAGCCTTGACCGTTTTCAGTTCATCCTTAACCTTCTCAATTAAAGGGACAATATCAGGATCAATCAAAAGCACCTTATCTTCAGCATGGTTAATTATATAAGTAATATGTCGAGGTGACAGTCGTATATTAATCGTATGAAGAACGGCTCCGCTGCATGGAATGGCAAAATAAGCCTCCAAGTGGCGATGATGGTTCCAAGCAAGTGTCCCGACCTTGTCCCCTCTTTCCACCCCTATGTTTTGCAGGCTTTCTGCCAGCTTCCTTGTCCGTTCTGCAATCTCCTTATATGTAAATCTCTGAATTCCGCCGGCTGTTCTTGAAACGACTGTTTTCCTTGGAAAATACTTTTCTGCACGCTTTATCATTTGCGTCATAGTCAAAGGTGTCTGCATCATCATTACAATTCCCCCTTTTAGAAAACGCTTACATTTGGATTCATAGAATTCTATGATCTTTATTACCTATATTCATTCTCTTTATTTTCAGTAATTCCTTTAATTTCTTTCTGAATTTTCTAAAATATAAACTTTTAAAAAACCCCCGCCTATTCGGCCAGGGATTCGTGTTTATTAAAAAGTTCTTTTAATATTTTCAATTTCTCGTTTGCATAATGCTCAAAACTGTCATTATACGATTTAGGATCCTTCGGGTTTGCAAAATGAGTGATTTTCCCTGTCTGAGGATCAATGAACTTACTGGAGGCCCCGCATCCGAGCCCGATGATTGTCTGCTGTTCTTCCATAATCATGATGTTATAGATGCTTTCCTGATTCGGAAGGGCATAGCCGACATTTTCAAGATTGCCGAGAATATTTTTCTGACGGTAAAGATAATAAGGATGGTAATTATGCTGTTTTGTCCAATCCTCAGCCATGTCCATCATTTTTTCAATTTCTTCCCGCTCGGCAACTTTATATTTTTGCTTGTTCTTCGTCATTTCCGAAGCCCGTTTAAAGGATAAAGTATGAACTGTCAGAGATTCCGGCATTAATTTCTCAGTTTCATCCAAAGTATGCGAAAATTCCGGCACACCTTCTCCAGGAAGCCCAATAATCAGATCCATATTGATGTTATTCATTCCCATATTGCGGGCCAGATGGAACTTATCCACGGTTTCTTCCACTGTATGGTGGCGGCCAATGGCTTTCAAGGTCTCCTGAATATAGGACTGAGGATTGATGCTGATGCGGTCAATTTTCCATTTTTTCAGCACTTCAAGCTTTTCGGGTGTGATTGTATCCGGACGTCCGGCTTCCACAGTGACCTCCCGTATGTTTTCGACATCGGGAAAAGAGTCGTACATTTCCTCATAAAGCATATCCATCTCTTCCGCCGTAATGCTTGTCGGAGTCCCTCCACCATAATAGACAGTAGTAATTTTCACATCATTTTCTTTCAGCCACTCGCCAATTTTACGCATTTCGAAATGCAGGCCGCCAAGGAACGAGTTTACTGAACCCTGCCTGCCATTAATCGCATATGCAGGAAAAGTGCAATACGCGCATTTTGTCGGGCAGAATGGAATGCCAATATATATGCTGACTTCATTTTTTAAGTTATAAAGATCCGGTACGACAGCAAGCTGCCTGTCTACGATATTCTGCATAAGCTGGATCTTTTCATCTGTAATCAAATACTCTTCCTTAAGCTGCTGATGGGCTTCATGGAGAGGTGTCTGATGCTGTATGGCACGGTGAAGCAATTTTGTGGGACGTACCCCAGTCAGAATTCCCCACTTCTGGGTAATGCCTGTCCATTCCTGCAAAACAGTCAGATATACGTGGGATACTGCATTTTTTATTTGTTTAAAATTCTCTTTTTCTGTCTCAGACGGTACGAATTCCTTCTCAAAATTCGCTGAATGATTCTTGCCATCTTTATCAGAAAGCTCTGCAATGGCTTTAATGTGCTTTCCATGTTCAAGCTGAAGATTAATTGTAAGGTCGGCTGCATCATTCTCACCCAGCATCACTTCACATTCTTCAAAAAAGAGGTTCCCGATCAGCCGGAGCGGACGATGGAAACGTTCATCCTGTACACCTAAAATTGAAATGTTCAAATTGATCACCTTTTTTAGAAAATATATTAATCTGCCGATGTCTTTGTTTTCTTAGGGGCAGCTGCATAGTGTCTATTTTTCATGTTGACAAACTTCTTTTAGTGTACAGAAATGGGGAAACAAGGTCAATATAAGGGAAATGATTCCTAATGGATACCCAGTATCGCAAAGCAAAAAAAGAGCCGATTTACTAATCGAGCTCTCTTTGATTGATTTTATTTTAATAGATTCATTTTCTTCAGGAAATCAATTGGATGCTGTTTGCGGAAATGTTCTTTGACCATGTAGCTTACACCGTTCTGGTCATTGGATCGTGTCAGCCAGTCTGCTGCTTTTTTGACTTCGGCAGGTGCATTACCCATAGCCACACCGAGGCCGGCGGCTTCAATCATTTCCAGATCATCCTCCGAGTCGCCTATAACGACCATTTGGTTTCGGGAAATTCCGAGATGTTCACATAAATAGAGCAAACCATTCAGCTTTGAAACTCCGGCAGGTACAATATCCATCCGCAGATCACTTAACTTAATGACTTCTACATTTTCAAACATGCCCCTAATGGCTGCCTGGGCATCCTCAAGGTCGTCTTTATCTTCAAAATACACTTCAATTTTTGGCGGTGTGACCGGCTCATCTAAAATGGTGTCACTTAATGAATCCACAAATTGCTGCGAGTAAAAAATGGGATCGCCGGTTGTAAAAACAGTTTTAGCAAGCATATTGGTATTGAGCTTGGTTTTGTTGGCAAGGGAATATTTTTCGTGCACCAGCCTGATTTGACAGGTAAAGCCTTCAAGCAGGCGCACGATTTCAAACGTTTCATCTTCCTGTATCCTTTTTACAAATATCGGCTTTTCCTGAGAAGCTGCAATATAAGCTCCCCTGTGTGTGACCAGCAAGGAATTGATTTTCAATGCTTTGGCCGCTTTTTTCGCGGATGGAAAGCTTCTGGATGTGACAAGTGTTACATAAATTCCTTTTTGCTGCACATATTCAATCGCTTCTTTTGTTGATTTATGAAGTCTTCCATTTGATTGGAGTAGTGTTCCGTCAATATTTAAAGCAAGCATTCTATATATCATCCAATTTGCCCCCTATTCTCGGTGTAAAATTGTCCTATTACACTTTTATGAAGGGAAGGATTGGATTAGAACATGACATGGACAATGCAGAAATTTTTTCATAGCTTATCTGTGTTATTGAAGGCGTTTATCTGTTTTCATAGATCATTTGATTTAAAGAATTGTAAATTAGTCATTTACAATTTGGATGCTCCGTATTAAGATGGAGTCAATAAAAACTGCATATCTTATTTTGCACTAGGGGAGCTTTTAGGCTGAGAAGAACAATCCGTTCTGACTCTTATCACCCGATCTGGATAATACCAGCGTGGGGAAGTGCAGGTGAACGGCTATCATTTCTAGTGTATTGATATCATTCAACTGCATTTCCTTTTGGGAATGCAGTTTTTTAATTTTATATAAACCAGGAGGATGGCAAAATGCAGGAAAATTTCTTATGCGGAACAAGCGAGATTACAGGGTGCAGGTTTTCGATTTATCCAATGACTGACAGGTTTGTGGATGTTATTTTATCTGCTCTAAAAGAAGTGGATACAAGCAAGATATGGATGGAAACAGATGATGTGAGCACTTGTGTGCGCGGCAGGTCCATTCATGTTTTTGATGTAGTCAAAGCGATTTATCTTGAAGCTGCTAAGCATGGTGATCATGTAGTATTTAACGGCACATTTTCAAATGGATGCCCTGGCGATACTGCCGGAGATGCTTATCTTGCTGAAAATGAAGAGAAGGCGAATGAAAAAAAATCTGCTGGAATCAGCCAGGAAGTCGCTGTCCAGTTCGCACTTTATCCGATGGGGATTCCTGGATACATGAACGTCATTATGAACCAAGTCGAGCTTGCAAAGGCTCAGGGAACGTTTACTGAAGGAGTGCATTATGCTTCAAGATTAGATGGGAATGCACACGATGTTTTTAAAACGCTGGAAGATGCTTTCGAAAGCTGTAAGAAAAGCGATTCCACTCATATTGTCATGACGGTTAATATGTCTGCAAACAGTCCTTCCAAAAAGGGGGCTGTGTAAAATGCTCGAAAAATGGAAGCTTCGTGAGGTCATTGTCCTATCTGTACTCGCTGTTGTGTTTGCAGTTGTATACCTGGTGTTCATGCAATTTGGCAACGTGTTATATGGGATGTTTGGCTTAATTGGCTTTGATCTGATTTTTGGCATTTGGTTTATTGTTTCAATCATCGCAGCGTACATAATCAGAAAACCCGGAGCAGCCTTTTTATCGGAAACCATCGCAGCGGCCATTGAAGTCATGATTGGCAATGCAGTAGGCCCTCGCCTGATTCTTTCAGGCATGATTCAGGGGATTGGAGCAGAAGCTGTTTTTGCGGCAACTAAATGGAACAATTACCGGACATGGGTTTTAATTGCTGCCGGCATGGGCTCTTCTGTTACGAGCTTTATTTGGGGCTATTTCATTTCCGGCTACGCAGCCCTCTCACCCGGTTATGTAACTGCCATGTTTTTTGTGAGACTGGTTAGCGGTGCTTTGCTCGCTGGATTGCTGGGGAAATGGCTGAGTAAGAGTCTTGCTAAAACTGGGGCATTAAACAGCTTCCCTATCGGAAAAGAGCTGAGAAGGGAAAAATCACAAAATGGCATTTCAGCATAACCAGCCTTTATTAATAACAGAAAAGCTGTCCTTCCGGCATGAAGATGTGAAGAATCCTGTTTTTAAGAATGTGAATTTCAGCCTTAATTCAGGGGAAGCTGTTCTATTATTGGGCCCCAGCGGCTGCGGAAAAAGCACGCTTGCTTTCTGCTTAAATAAATTGTATCCGGAAGCCGTTGATGGCGACTTGGATGGCACCATTTCCTTCAAAGGAAAGATACTGGATGAATTCCCGCCAGGTGAAATTAATCAGCACATTGGCATTGTGTTTCAGGATCCTGAAAGCCAGTTTTGCATGACAACAGTTGAAGAGGAGCTGGCATTCGGCCTTGAGAATATGAAAACACCTCCTGCAGAAATTGAGACCAAGATTGATGAAGCACTGGAACTTGTTCATCTTCTGCCATTTAAGCACGCCTTAATCCACACCCTTTCGGGGGGACAAAAGCAAAAACTTGCACTTGCATGTGTATTGTCATTAAAACCGGATATCCTGATTTTGGATGAACCGACAGCAAATCTTGACCCGGCTTCAAGCTATGAACTTACCCGTATCATCAAAGAGCTAAAAGAGGAGCAATCCTTTTCCCTTCTAATCATTGAGCACAAGCTGGATGATTGGATTGATTTGACCGACCGCTGTGTGGTGCTAAACCGGGAAGGCGAAATTTTATTTAATGGAAGCACTGCAGACTGCTTTAATAAATATGCAGAAGAACTACTGCTTGAGGGTATCTGGCTTCCAAGCACAGTAAGAGCAGGTCTATTAGGAAAAAAGGCAGGGATTTACAAAGGGGAAAAGCTTCCGTTAACTGACCGGGAATTAATTGCTGGATTTGTAAATCCCTATGCTGCACTTCAGATTTTAGATAACAGGAAGACTATACATCAAGTCTTTGAAGATCAGGTCATCATGTCGGCGGAGAATCTTTCTTTTCATAAGAATGGGAAGGATTTGCTTAAAAATATTAGTTTTTCAGTTAGAAAAGGTGAATTTGTGGCAATAGCCGGTTCAAATGGATCTGGAAAAACAACGCTTTCCAGACTGCTTGCAGGATTATATGCTCCATCCAAAGGCAACATCCTTTTTGATGACCGCTCCCTTTCCCAGTGGCAGGAGCAAGAGTTAAGACTAAAATTAGGATACGTTTTTCAGAATCCCGAACACCAATTTATTGCAGATTCTGTTTATGATGAAATTGCCTTCAGTCTGAAAATACAGAGAATGACAGATGCCGAAATACAAAAAGTGGTTCAAGCTGTTCTGCATCAAGTGAACTTGCTCCAGCACGCTGACATGCATCCTTTTTCCTTAAGTCAGGGACAGAAGCGGCGGCTTAGTGTTGCATCGATGCTGGTGAATGAACAGGATTTGCTGCTCCTTGATGAACCAACATTTGGACAGGATGCCAGGACCTCTGCTGACCTAATGGCGCTTTTGGAAACAAGGATCCATAGCGGAGGCTCCGTGGTGATGATCACTCATGACATGGAAATCCTGCATTCCTATGCCGATAAAGTGATTGTCCTTTCAGAAGGAGAGAAGATATACGAGGGATTGCCTGATTCATTATGGAAGGAACATGAGATTATGAAAATTGCTTCTCTAAAGGTTCCTTACACAGAAAAACTCAGGAACGAACTGGCTGCCGTGGAAGGGATGAACAAGCTTGCTCTTACATGAATTTAACCCAAGCATAAAAGCTCTGACTGTGATTGTCTGTGTATTGATTTTGTCCGTTTTCTTTGACCCGGTTACTCCTTTTCTGACCTTAGTGGTGACTGCAGGAACCACCTTTATTTTTGGTAATGTTTCATTCAAAAGATGGATTTTGCTTTTCTCGCCATTTATCTTCATGGCTATAATATATATTTGGTCAGCTATGATTTTTTCAAAGACTATTGAAGGTGAAACCATCCTATGGACATGGGGGATCTTCACATTGACTGAAGAGGGCTTTCAGCGTGCCCTATCTCTTGGAATGAGGGTTTTAAGCTTTACCTCGCTGTCCCTTCTGTTCATTTTAACCACCAAGCCGACAGAGTTCCTGCTAAGTCTCATGCAGCAATGCCGGCTCTCTCCAAAGCTTGCATATGGAATCATGGCAGGATATCGATTTCTGCCATTAATGAAAGAAGAATTTGAGATTATCAGAAGCGCCCACCGGATTAGGGGGATACCCAAAGCCCGGACACTTTCTGAAAAAATGGCAGAACTTAAGAGGTATTCAGTTCCTCTTCTTGCCGGAGCGATTCGTAAAGCTGAAAGGACGGCAATGGCGATGGAATCAAAAGGGTTTACCGGAGATAGGAACCGGGATTTCTATCAAAAAATTTCAGTTTCCTGGAAGGATTGGGCATATTTCGCCTTTTTTATAGGTGCAGTGCTGGCAAGTGCCTATATTTCATGGCTATTCGGCTTTCTGCAGCTTTATAATGGCGAACTTTAGAAAGTTATGTGCGAATGGCATTTATTTATGTGCGGATGGAGGAAGTTTATGTGCGGATAAGATTTTTTCTGTGCACCTAGGCCCAATTTATATGCGCAAGGCTGATTTCAAGTCAAATCCACATTAGATTCCGCAGGAAAGTTCCATAAATTACCACATGCAACTATGAATAAATCTTATTTTCTCTCCTAAAGCTATGAGTGTAACAATCAAGAAAACTACACCAAGGAGATGATTTACATGGCAAGAAACAGCAATTCTAATCAGCTTTTAGTATCAGGAGTCAGCCAGGCAATTGATCAAATGAAGTATGAAATCGCAACAGAATTCGGTGTGAACCTTGGCCCGGAAACATCTTCAAGAGCAAATGGATCAGTAGGCGGAGAAATTACAAAGCGCCTGGTGCAAATGGCTGAGCAGCAGCTTGGCGGAGCACGCTAGTCTTTTTTCGTGCAATCATAGTAAAATAAAAAACCGCTTCCAGCCAATCCTGGAAGCGGTTTTTCACTCCCCTATTTAAGCATTTGCAAAATATCTTCCACTGCCTCAAAAAGTGATGAGGCCTGAATATCTGCACTTGTTGGATCAGAGCCGATGAAAACAGTTTTACAGCCGGCCTTCTTGCCTGCCTCAATGTCCCGCTCGTGATCGCCTACCATAATGCTCTTAGCCAGATCAAGATGGTGCCTTTCCGCCAAATCCACCAGCATGCCTGCATTTGGCTTACGGCATTCGCACCCTGCTTTTGGTTTATGAGGGCAATAGGCCACCTCTTTAATATGACCGCCTTTTTCTGCAACAAGCTCCTGCAGTCTTTCATGGATTCTCCTTAGCTCTCTTTCTTTCAAAAAACCGAGTCCTACGCCGCCCTGATTGGTCACAACAAAAATCTCATATCCAGCTTGGGTCAGCTCTGCCACAGCTTCTGCTGCCCCTTCAAGTAAGTATAACTGCTCAGGCTTATTAACGAATTTCACCCTCTCTGATAAAACCTCGTTCAAAACGCCGTCCCGGTCCAGAAAAATGGCTTTTTTCAATTTGCTGCCCCTTTCTTTAAATCAATATCTATCATAAAGGTACCCAAACCTCGTTCAGTTTAATATAAGATGATGCTTTTTCTTATTAAAAAACCCCCGAAATTAATTCCGGGGGTTTCCAATGCTGATTTATTCAACTGCACCATAAAGATCTTCAAGAGGCTTCATGATGATTTTGTTCATTTCTGCAATCATCATGCTCATGCGCTGTTCTGCTTCCATAAGCTTTGAAATTTGGGCGTGCTGCTGTACAAGTGCGACTGTCTTTTGTGCCTGTTCTACTTCTTCCTGTGTAATATCCTGGCCCATCATTTGTTTTTGCTGAAGTTCCATCTGGATTTTACGGAAGTTATCAAACATTGCCTTGGCAGACGGATCTGCATTTACATCATCGTATGCTTGTTTTAATGCCTTATATTCATCGCTTTCCCGCACCGCTTTTTCTAATTCATAGGCTGAATCATATAAATTTACTGCCATAAAAACACTCCTTCCGATTCTCATTCAAAAGGAAAATTCATCTTCCCCGTTTTGAACATCCACTACACTATAACAAACTATGATGGTAAACGCGAGGCGATACCCTTAATTAATCAATATGGCTATGAATCCCTGAATGAGCCCGATAATCCCCCCAAGGAGGACCCCTAAATTAGTAATCATTTTTAACTCGCTTTTTATTATGGAAAAGACCATTTCTTCCAATCGTTCTACCGAAAAATTGCTGACTTGTTCACGGACAATTTCAGCGAGACGAAGTCTTTCCATGAACATTTCAGTTTTTCCTGAAAGCCAATCAGAAAGCATCTGAACACTTTTAGGAGCCAGTTCATCTATTAATACAGTCCTATAAGGGGCCATAAAAGATGATAAAGGCGTTTTAAATAAACTCTCCAGATTAATGACCTTATGGGCAATATTCTTTATTACTGAAAGAATCTGTTCTTTTTCAAGCTGCTCTTCAATAACTGCAGCTTCCATTTCAAGAACTTTTCTCCACTCATTTTTCAAAAGGGTTGTAATCAAATCCGACGTTCCCTCATTACTTAAAAACTTTATGATTTCCGGCTGAATTTTATCTGCAATATTGATGTTCCCCATGAACATCTGCAGCATGTTGCTCAGCATTCCGCTGCGTTCACGGACAAAATCATCTGCCATTCTTTGAATTCTCATTTTGCCTTCAATGCTGGAAAAATAATCAATCCCCTTTTGAAGGATCGTTGAACTGATTGCCGGGATTTTTTCATCCATTTTATCCAAAAGAGTCTGAGGAATAACATCTTTAAGGGGCCGGCTCCGATATTCACTAATGATTTTTTCATATTTCTGCTCAATTAATAAGTTAATGCGGTTTTCTGTTTTCGCTTGCCCATCCGTGATTCCAAACGCTTCAAGTATGTCTTCTGCTGATTTTTCCGACAGCATGATAGTTTCAAGCTCTTTTTGTACCAGCCCAGTCATATCACGCTGAAATTGAGCATTGATGAACTTTTTCTTGATGCTTTCCGGTGTCAAAAGATGATTGACAACAAGCTTACCCATCTGATCAGCCATTTCATCCCGTCGTTTAGGAATCAGCCCCGGGGTAAATGGCACCTTCCATTTACCTATGTAAACGGCATTATAAGGTTTAAAGAGCATTTTAATAGCCAGGTAATTAGTAAACCCGCCAATGAGAGCCCCAATTAACATCATCAAAATTATTGTCATTGCAATTTCCATACTCATCTCTACCTTCCTTAAGTTACAAGCGCCTCTCCAGACGCACCATTTTATTGCCCAGAACATACGATATGGCATCAGCTTTTGCCTATTTTTTCATTATACAGTGAAAACTTAGTCAATGGGAGTTTTGCACTTTCTGCCGCAGGTTAAAATTAGCATTCAATTTGTACACAGCATGCGGATTTTTTGAAAAGGCTCAAATAAAGTTTAGCAAATGAGGAATGATCATGTCAGTTTCTTTATTGCCTATTACGATTGTTCCGGTAAAAATGTTTCAGGAAAATCAATTTCGCATTAAAATTAGCCATTCTCTCGTCCATTACTGGAATATTGATTTGCAAATGCCCCATTTGCTGCAGATCGGCAAGCACACCTTTCAGATAACCATTGAAGGAGCAAACATTACGAAAGATGAGCTTGGTTTCAGTGAGCCGCTTCTTCAGGAATGCTGCTTGCCAATTGAAGATCTCCATTTTGTTGCCAGTTATTCCAGAAAGGACCTTACTATTACTGCCGGACCGATTATAGGGCTGATGACAGATTTCAATGATAATGGCGAAGAGCCTGATTTCCGCTCTATTCATTCTTTTTGCGAAGAATTGCATGAAGTTGTTTCAACTATGGGAGGATTTTTTTATGTGTTTCACTTTCGGGACTTCATTGCAGGCAGTCTGCATGGATACTGCCTGCAGGATAGAAAATGGATAAAAAGTCCGGTTCCTTTGCCGAGTGTAATCTATAACCGGATTCACTCCCGAATACTTGAAGCAAGTACCTCTTTTCAATCATTTAAAAACAGCCTTATAAAATTTAATATCCCAGTGTTTAATGACCGTTTTCTATCAAAACAGGAAGTTCATGACCTGCTCTTTTCTGAGGATCATATGCAGCCTTATCTGCCTGATACGGCCATTGCAAATGAACAAACCATCAAAGATATGCTGGCCAGACACAGATTATTATTCCTAAAGCCCGTCCACGGCAGCCAGGGCCGGAATATTATCAGGCTAAGTTTAAACGGCGAAGAAATCATGACAGAACTATCGACCGGAAACGGCAGGGAGAATACAATCACTTTCAAAAATTATACCCGTTTTGTACAGTGGTTCCAGCAATACCAAAGAAAATCAATTTTTCTGGCTCAGCAGGCCATCCCTCTGCAAACCTTTAAAAACAGGCAGCTTGATTTCCGGGTGCTCTGCCACAAAAATTTTCAGGATATCTGGAAAGCCACTTCTGCAGTGGCAAGGATTTCTGCTGAGCAGCAATTTGTTTCAAACATTGCCAGAGGCGGTGAAATCATGAAACCTCTCAGAATTTTCTCGTTGCTGTCTGATCAGAAAACAGCGGTTCAGCAGCTGGCCTTATTGAAAGAGCTTGCTGTTGAAACAGCAACAATCATCAGCCAGAAATGCGAAGGGCTTGTCGGAGAACTCGGAATTGATATTGGTTTAGATACAAATGGAAAGCTATGGATCATCGAAGTGAATTCTAAGCCCTCTAAAAATTTCGAAGACAAAGAAAAAAGAGTAAGGCCATCAGCCAAGGCACTGATCGAATATGCAACGGCTTTATCATTTATCCAAAAAGGAGGAGGATTACAGCATGCTTTCATTCGGAATCATGACATTGAACAAACGGAGTGAACAGCCATATTTTATGGAATTGGCCAGAAGAGCTAATGAATATAACATTAACTGCTTCCGGTTTGTGCCTTCAGATATCAATCCTATTACAGAAAGAATTACAGGTGATTTCTATAACCCTGCTTCAGACGGATGGGAGCCAGCAGAATTTACAGCGCCAGAAATCCTTTATGATCGCTGTTTTTACGGAAATGATTCCCACTCGAAACAATGCATTTCCATCGTGAATTGGCTCAAGGCAAGAAGTGACATCCAATTTCTTGGCTACGGCTTGCCTAATAAGCTTGAATTATATGAAATCCTCTCCTGCACAAACATTTCACCCTATTTGCTGAAAACAGCACCCTATACTGATGCTGACAGGTTCTTAGATAGCCTCCTGTCTGATCATCCCCTCATCTTAAAACCCGCTAGCGGTTCACAGGGGCACGGAATCTATTATATTGAGAAAACAGGCAAAAACATTCTTGTTAAAACAGATAAAAAGAATGCTCAGGTTTCCCGCAGCTTTGAAAGCGCTGAAAAAGCAGCGGGCTGGCTTAATAACCTGACCGCAAAACGGCAGTACCTCTTCCAGCCATATGTGAATCTATCGAACAAGGAAGAACAGCCCTTTGATATAAGGATTTTACTTCAAAAGGACATGAATGGCACCTGGAAGGAGCTGGGCCGGGGCATCCGGGCAGGCAGAAATGGCGGCATCGTTTCCAATTTAAGCACTGGCGGCAGCAATATTTCTTTTGAGGACTGGATTATTGAATACCCATCTTCATTGAGGAGTTTTCTTTGCGATGAGCTTTATGACATTATCGATACTCTTCCCGCTGCGCTTGAACGAAAGCTTCCTCCGCTATTTGAAATAGGAATTGATATTGGAGTGGAAAACAACGGCTCCATTTGGATTCTGGATATTAACTCAAAACCAGGCAGAAAAACCATCCTGAACAGCCAGCCTGAAAAGAAGGAAGAATTATATACTGCTCCCCTTCACTATGCCAAATTCCTGGCAGCCAATAAGGAATTAGAAAGGAGTACGAATCATGAGAAAACAATATCAAATTGAAATTTCCGATTCTGCCTCCAAAACAGTTTATATTCCTAACGAGCTTAACCTTCATACTCATTTGACGAAATTGGCCTTTGGCACACACTCAAAAGATGCTGCTTTCTTACTTCAGAAAACAAAGAAAAACTCCATCGTCATAAGTAAAGATGTGGCAGATGCACTGCATTTCCCTGATCTCAAGATTCCTTTGCATGCATTTGCCAATAAGGGGACACTGTACCTCGGCCCGCTTGTAGGAATCTTCACATCAGGCTTCACCTCCTTTCCTTTAAGGCCAGTCGGGGACCGGACCCTGTTTTTTGCCAAGTTGCTTTCTGTCAAAAAAACGGTTGGAGCAATTCCGTTTTTGTTCGGTGACCAGCATATCAACTGGGAACAAGGAACAATCAGGGGGCTTTTCTATCATGAGGAAGGATGGGAAACGTTTGAAGTGCCTTTTCCGAATGTTGTATATGATCGGCTTCCCAATAGGAAAAGCGAAAGAAGAAACGAACTTAAAGAAGTTCGTGACCGCCTGCAGAAAGACTATTTAATTCCCTGGTATAATCCTGGATTCTTTAATAAATTGGATGTTTATGAAAGACTGCAGAACGATGAGGATATTAGTCACTACTTGCCGGAAACCCACCCTTTTTCTTCATTTTCTGTCATTGAAAGAATGCTGGCTGATTATGGTCATGTTTTCCTAAAACCGATTAATGGAAGCCTGGGGCTTGGAATTCATCAAATAATTTATGATAAAAAGGATGGGCATTATTATTGCCGGTATAGAGTTCGGGATGAAAACCGCCTGAGAAAGTTTAACAGTCTGGAAAATTTGATGGGGAATATTTTTGCAGGACGGAGTTTAAGCCGGATGCTTGTTCAGCAGGGAATCCACTTGCTCCGCCATGAACAGAGGACAATTGATTTCAGGATTCATACGAATAAAGATGAAAATGGGGAATGGAATGTAACAGCTTCAGCTGCAAAAATGGCTGGACATGGCAGTGTTACAACTCATGTTAAAAGCGGCGGTGAAATCAAAACCCTGGAAGAATTGTTTGAATCCGATGCTGAAAAAGCGGCAGCAGTGGAAAAATTGAGTGAGGCGGCATTAAAAATCAGCAAGGCCCTGGAACGGAACATAGAAGGAATCATTGGTGAAATCGGCTTTGACTTTGGATTGGACCGAAATGGCCATGTATGGCTTTTCGAAGCAAACTCAAAGCCTGGCAGATCTATATTTAAACATCCTCAACTCCGGGAGTTCGACTTTCTTACCCGCAAGCTTTCGCTTGCATTTGCAGTCTTCCTTGCCGAAGCATCCATTATGAAGCCCCAGGAAATATTCAGATGAAGATTTATTATGACTGGGCCAGCAGGACATGGTTCAGCAGCACCAGCTGTACACTTGGAAGGGATCCTCATCCTTTAAGCACCATTGGACCGAAGGCGGAACAAAATTTGATTTCCTTTTCATTGTCAATGCAAAACGATAATGCAGGACCGGTGATAGGAATCCTGACCGGAAAAGGAAAGGACCAGTCTATCGCAGGCAATGGCCCTTTATTTAAGGCACTGCAGAAAAACATACTACAGCAAAATGGAGTTTCCTTTGTATTTACGGCAGAAGACCTGGAGGAGAATTCCGTAAATGGCTATATTTATTTTCCCCAGCTGGATAAATGGATTGAGGCAAGGTGCCCTCTTCCTCATCTTGTCTACAACAGGGTGCCTTTCCGGAAAATTGAAAAAACAGAAGCTTTTCATAAAGCGAGCCGTTTTTTTAAGGAACATAATATTCCATTTTTCAACCCGGGTTTTCTGGACAAATTCGAAGTTTTCCAGTTATTTAAGGACCATCCCCCGCTACAGGAGTATATTCCTGAAACCATTCTTGTCTCAGGTCCAAAAGAGCTTAAGAACTTTATCCGCAAATATAATAATATCTACTTAAAGCCCGCAAACGGGTCCAAGGGCAAAGGGATTTATCATTTAAGCCAGCTGGGAAATGGAATGCGATTGAACGGTCTGCACGATTCATTCAGTTACACTGATTATAAAAATTTCTGGAACCAATGGGGTATTCTCCTGACGAATAAACCTTATATGGCACAGAAAGCGATCAGCCCTGCCAGAAAGGAAGGGAAGCGATTTGATTTTAGAATTCTGGCCCATTTCAGCGAAGGCAACTATTCTGTTACAGGGATAGGCATCAGGCAGTCTAAGGAACAGGATATTACAACACACATACCGAATGGCGGTGTAATGATTCCATATGAAAGTGTCCGTACGCAAGAACATGATGAGTTTATTCATTCTGCAGTTGTGGAAGCAGGAAAGCTCCTTGAGAAGACAAAAGGTTTTTATGGAGAATACTCTATTGATGCAGGATTAACTGACCAGGGCACTTATGTAATTTATGAAATAAATTCCAAGCCAATGAGTTTTGATGAAGTCTGGATAGAAGAAAAAAGAATTGAAGAACTGACCCGCTTATTTTTCTCGCTGGCGGGGTTCTGGCACATCAATAAAAATAGCCGTACACCATAGTGTGCACGGCTATTTTTATGCGATTTTTTACAAGTGCCATCCAAAACCGCAAAAGGATTAATAAGTCGTTACAGGGCTTTTCGCTGTCTTCATTTTATCTTTTTTAGAGGCACTTCCGGCGAATGATTTAAACTGGTCTTTAAGCTTTTGGCGTGCCTCCGGATTTCTCATTAAATAAGCTGCTCCAAGTGCCATGGCTGACATCATAAATTTATTGTTTCTCTTCATCATCTTTGCCTCCTTTTAATGTTAAAATGTTTCTATATCTATTCCATTCCCCTTTTGAGGAACATTAAACGGGATATTACAACATCTGGAGGAATCCTAATGCTGACACACTTTCAATTCAAACCTTTATATGAAAATAAACAATTGCCGGGATGGACATTTTCTTTTTATTTTAAAAAGCAAAAAATGACTGGCATCTATCATCCTGACGGCAAAATTGAATGGACTTCCGGTGACCCCGCCGGGCAGGAGGATAGCCTGAAATCCCAAATCCACGAATTAATGTTATTTCATGTGTATGAATGAGAAAAAAGTTAGAGGATCCATGTATGACCTTATAGCTCTTTTGGAAAAATAATCCCGCCAGGATATATCATTTAAAGGAGCGATTCAAACATGGATAAGAAACGCCAGGTTTCAGAGGACGTGAACTATGAAGGCAGGGACAAAGCTTATATGGATATAGACAGAATCATAAACGAAGGTCTTTCTGGAGGCTCCGTTCATGGACGCGGTGATGATGTTAATATTGAACAGGCTAGGGAATTGCATGAGGAAGAACCTCCAAATGAGGCAGACTAATATTAAAAGGCACCTGACTTCAGGTGCCTCTTAATACGGATTAAATTGTATTAATTCTGAATTAGATACCGTTTAGCTCCTGTACCATCGGCTTTCGGGTCTAAGCCAATCCGCCCAAAAGGTTAAAGTACAACCTTTCAGCATGCTCGTCTTATGCTTGAGTCCCACAGGACAAGGAAGGCTTCGTCAGCATAAACATTGCACGACCGAAAGCGGAGCTTTTGGGAGGTGTGAGTCATGCAGACACTGCCACAGGCGTGGCGTTTTTAGTCTGAGTTCCTTTAATAAGCGGGCGCCTTCCGCTTTTTTAATCATCTGCTTTTCACAATCATATTCACTGCTTCCTGAATTGCATTCTCCGCATTTTTGCCTTCGTCAGCAGCTTCCCGAATGCATGTCTCAAGATTTTTAGCTACAATATATCCCATTGCACGGTCAACTGCAGAACGGACAGCAGATAATTGCGTTACAACATCCTTGCAGTGTTTTTCTTCTTCCATCATTCGGATAACACCCCGCACCTGCCCTTCCAGCCTCTTCAAGCGGTTTTTCATTTCCGGTGAATATTCCATGAGTCTCCCCCCTTACACTTTCAATTCACTTTATAGAAACATTCACAGAATAAGTTAATTTTTTCAATTAAATTATAACTGCTATAATATAAGAAACACAAAAATTTATCAAACTAAAGGGTAATGATATGTTAAAAAAATTACATGACCAATATCCGGGCTCTCTGCTTGAAAATGAAAAACCTGATTTTAGCTTTTATTCTGATATGTACTGGCTTCATCATGAGGATTCAGGCCAATGGCTGGGCATCCCATCTCAAGAGGTATCAGCAGACAGTCTGATGGTCTTAAAAACTTTATTTGAATTCCATGACTGCTCCATTCACCATGCTCCCGCATCCCAAGCCTGGTTTCAATACCTATTTTCCAATGGGGAAATTCCATCATTAGCAAAAGATGTTCCGTACAGGCTTGTTCAATTTAAGATGTCTGAAGGCGATTGGATACGCGAGGATATGGAAGCTGCTTTTAAAGGTTTTTTTGAAAAGGACATTTTGATTTTATGGAACGGACCAGCTAGAGGAGTCATTGTAGAGGAAGCTAACGCCCCTCTAGCCGAAGAAGAATTCCTTGCTATTTCCAATGCTTTTGAAAGCGATTTTTTTGTAAAAACGGCCTTTTACATCGGCATTCCGAATAGGTTCGAGGCACATTTGCGCAATTATTTTAAAGAAGAACAGCGTTTTTTTGAGCAAGCCTCCTCTTTGCTTCCAGCCGAAAAGGTGCTGAAATACGAAACGCTATTTCCATCTCTTGTCACCGGAAGTATGGATGCAATTTTAAAAAAGAGCCTGCTTTCACGCCTTTCTTTACTGCAAGAAGACTCTGAACTTCTGCACACCATAAAAGTTTTTTTACAGAACAGCTCCAACGTTTCATTAACTGCGAAAAAATTGTATGTCCACCGAAATACGCTGCAATACAGGCTGGATAAATTCACTGAGAAAACCGGCCTTCAATTAAAAGATTTCAACAGTGCCCTGACTGTTTACTTAGCTTGTTTGCTGGTCGAGCAAAAATGATTGAGCACATTGCATAAAAACGCTTTCAGCTTTTTTGTGCAGTTTGGCCATATGGGAAAACCCAGATATCCATTAAACTGTTATTAAGAAAAGAATATTGGGAGGCAACCCTGATGGCAGAATTAAAGCTCGATAATATTTATAAAATTTATGACAATAAAGTAACGGCAGTAGAAGATTTTAACCTTCATATACAGGATAAAGAGTTTATCGTATTTGTCGGTCCTTCCGGCTGCGGTAAATCCACAACTCTCCGTATGATTGCTGGCCTTGAGGAAATTTCTAAAGGCGACTTCTATATCGATGAAAAACGTGTCAACGATGTCCCTCCAAAAGATCGTGATATTGCAATGGTTTTCCAGAACTATGCACTTTATCCGCATATGTCTGTATACGATAACATGGCTTTCGGTCTTAAGCTCCGTAAATTTCCAAAAGAAGAAATCGACCGCCGTGTTAAGGAAGCAGCTAAAATTCTTGGTCTGGAGCCTTATCTTGACCGCAAACCAAAAGCATTGTCAGGCGGTCAGCGACAGCGTGTAGCCTTAGGCCGTGCGATTGTCCGTGATGCAAAGGTATTCCTGATGGATGAACCTTTATCAAATCTTGATGCAAAGCTTCGTGTTCAAATGCGTGCAGAAATTGCCAAACTTCATCAGCGTCTTCAAACTACAACCATCTATGTAACCCATGACCAGACAGAGGCCATGACAATGGCTACCCGCCTGGTTGTTATGAAAGATGGAGTGATTCAGCAGGTTGGCGCACCTAAAGAAGTTTATGAGAAGCCTGAAAACGTATTTGTAGGCGGATTTATTGGTTCACCTGCCATGAACTTCTTTAATGGAAAGCTTGAAGACGGCAAGTTTGTCATTGGCAAAACTCAGATTGCTGTCCCAGAGGGTAAAATGAAGGTGCTTCGTGAACAAGGGTATACAAGCAAAGACATTGTCCTTGGCATTCGTCCAGAAGACATTCATGATGAGCCGGTATTTATTGATGCTTCTGCCGGTTCTAAAATCAATGCCCGCATTGACGTTTCCGAACTGACTGGGGCTGAAACAATGATTTACTCAAGCATCGAAGGCCAGGATTTTGTTGCACGTGTTGATTCCCGCACAGATATTAAGCCAGGCCAAAATCTTGAGCTTGCTTTCGATATGAATAAAGCTCATTTCTTTGATGCAAACTCCGAAAGAAGAATTCGTTCTGAAAAAGAATAATATTGAAGCCCCGTCGAAGACGGGGTTTTTTAATACTGTCAGCTCCATTCTACTCTTTGATAAACTTTACTGAATCCTGACCGCATGATGGACACTTCAGCAAATGCGGACATTCTTCCCTTTGATAATCCTGGGGATAGCCATCTTCCAGTTTCATCTGGTCAATTGGCATATAGGCACTGTAATCATCGTAAAAATCCATTACTCTTCCACTGTCCTCCATACTGCTTCCACAGGTGCTGCAGGTTGCTTCCAGTTTCTCAAACCCGTTGCAGACAGGGCATATCGCCATTTCCAATCCTCTCACTTTCGTTAACTTATCTGATATTTACTATGGTTTGTTTGTTTAAGCTTCGTTATGTAAAACTCCTAATCAGAAAGTCTCTTCAGGAAAAAATTCCCGATTTTCTAAAAGAATAAACTATAATAAATCAAACATAATAGAGAGTAACAAAGCGACATCAAGCACTCGCAAAAAAAAAACGATGGGTTACGCCAGGCAGTGGAGCAGGATAAAATCCTTGCGCTGGTGCAATTCCAGCTAACCCAACCAAAAAACCAACACTTATATTTCGAGGAGGAAATCACATGAACAACCAATCATCTAGCAGAAGCAATTCCTCAAACCAATTATTAGTACCAGGAGTATCACAAGCACTTGATCAAATGAAGTACGAAATCGCTACTGAATTTGGTGTAAACCTTGGTGCAGAAACAACTTCTCGCGCTAACGGATCTGTTGGAGGAGAAATCACAAAACGCCTTGTACAAATGGCTGAACAACAACTTGGCGGCGGTTCTTTCTAATAAAGCAAGATAACAATTGAATAAATATGGCTTTGGCCCTCCTTTCTTAAAGGAGGGCCATTTAATAGTTAGATCATTTTTTCGGGTACTACCCAATTCTCATATTGTTCTTCAGTAATATAGCCAGTTTTTAATGCTGCTTCTTTCAATGTTGAATTTTCTCTAAATGCGAGTTTTGCTATTTCCGCTGCTTTTTCATAGCCAATATGCGGATTAAGTGCTGTTACAAGCATTAGTGACCTTTCAACATGCCCTTTAATCACTTCTTTATTAGCTTCCAGTCCCATCATGCAATTTTCATTGAAAGAGGCCATTCCATCTGCAAGAATTCTGATGCTTTGAAGAAGATTATAAATTATAACAGGCTTGAACACATTCAATTCGAAATTCCCCTGACTGGCAGCAAATCCAATCGACGCATCATTTCCAAAGACCTGGCAAACCACCATCGTAAGGGCTTCACTCTGTGTCGGATTTACTTTGCCTGGCATGATTGAACTGCCAGGTTCATTTGCTGGTATCGATAATTCCCCAATTCCGCTGCGCGGCCCGCTTGCGAGCCAGCGGACATCATTCGCGATTTTCATTAAATCTGCTGCAAGCCCCTTCAATGTGCCATGAACATGGACAATTTCATTATGGCTGGTCAGAGCCTGAAATTTATTTTCAGAAGAGCGGAATGAATAGCCTGTAAGTCTGGATATTTCGTTTGCCATTTCAGATCCAAATGACGTATCTGCATTAATGCCTGTACCGACTGCAGTACCGCCAATGGCTAAGTCAAGCAGGTAATGCTTTGCATCCATCAGCATTTTTTCGTTCTTTTCAAGCATGGCACGCCAGCCGCTGATCTCCTGGCCCAATGTAAGAGGAGTTGCATCCTGTAAATGAGTCCTTCCTATTTTCACGATTGTATTAAAGGCTTCCTCTTTCAATTTGACTGTCTTTATTAATTCCTTTAAGGATGGAAGCAGTTTTTCCTCCACCTCGGTATAAGCTGCGATATGCATGGCGGTCGGAAATGTATCATTCGAGCTTTGAGACATATTGACATCATCATTTGGATGAACTTTAATTTCTTGCTGACCCTTCTTGCCCAGCAATTCGTTTGCTTTTTTCGCGACAACCTCATTTACATTCATATTTGATTGTGTGCCACTCCCTGTCTGCCAGACAGCCAGCGGAAAATGAGAGTCAAATTTATGATTAAGTACTTCATCACAGGCCCTTGTGATGGCATCCTTTTTATCATCAGACAGTTTCCCAAGTCTATTGTTGACCACTGCAGCTGAACGCTTTACCTTAGCAAAAGCATAAATCACTTCCATCGGCATTTTTTCAATGCCGATTTTAAAATTATCCTTGCTCCGCTGGGTCTGGGCTCCCCAATATTTATCCGCAGGCACCTTCACTTCGCCAAGTGTATCCTTTTCAATTCTGAAATCAGCCAAATTTCATACCTCCTTAAATTAACACTATGATTCATATTTATTCTTTTCCCTTATTTCCAAACTTTAATGATAAAAATTGGAATAAAAAAACTGCCGGGCGGTAAAGCCGGCAGCTATGCTTTCACAATAGTATATCCTATGAAGTATCCAAGTACCATAATACTTGCAATCACCAAAGTAATAGAAAGTTCCTCCATATGAATCTCCTCCAGATATGTTTGATAATATCAAAGTACCATGAAATGACTGATCAGAAATTTTTTGCCCAGTACTATTTTGTGTCTGAAAAGTGAAATTTTATTGAACAAAATGTTTGTATAAATTACTTGGAATGCGATTTGCGGATAAATCCAAATTCTCTCGGATATGCTCATCATATCAAAGTAGCCTCAAAACAAAAAAAGAAAGCGCCATCCGGCGCTTTCCTGCTATCCAGCAAGTGTTGATCCTTGCTGGAGCTGATACATTTGATAATATTTACCCTTTTGCTCCATTAATTCAGCATGGTTGCCTTTTTCAACTATTCTACCTCTATCCAGAACGAGGATTTGATCAGCATTTCGGATTGTCGATAGACGATGGGCGATAATAAATGTGGTTCTCCCTTTTTTCAGCACATCCATGGCTTCCTGGATAATCAATTCTGTCTCAGTATCGATGCTTGATGTTGCTTCATCGAGTATCAGGATGGCCGGGTCAAAAGCAAGGGCACGCGCAAAGGAAATGAGCTGCCTCTGCCCGCTGGAGAGCGTGCTTCCCTTCTCGATAACCGGCTCATCGAAACCATTTTCAAGATGCTGAAAAATCTTATCTGCTCCCACATCCTTTAGAGCCTTCTCCACTTTGTCTCGCGTTATTTCTGGGTCATCAAGACTGACATTGGAAGCAATGGTTCCTGTGAACAAAAAAGGATCCTGCAGGACGATGCCCATATGTTTGCGGAGCTCCTGCCTTGGAATCTGTTTTATATCCATTCCGTCGATCATAATTTTGCCTTCCTGGCAATCATAAAAACGGAAGAGAAGATTCATGATTGAACTTTTCCCTGATCCGGTATGGCCTACCAGAGCAACTGTCTCTCCGTGGTTTGCTTCAAAATTTAGATCCTTCAGCACATATTCCTTCTCTTTATAGCCAAAGTGCACATGATCGAATGTCACATCCCCTTTATAGCGGGATATTATATTATCACTAATATCAATGCCCTTTTCATCAAGTAATTTGAACACTCTTTCACCGGCAACAAGTGCCTGCTCCAGATTGGCCAATTGATTAACAATACCCTGCACCGGCTGAAACAGGCGGTTAATGTAGTCTACAAATGCATAAAGCATCCCGAGTGAAATGACAGATAATGCATTTAGCGACTCTCCCCCAAAATACCAGATAAATGCAACAAAGACCACGTTTCTCAGCACTGCCACCAGATTATGTGAGGTCAGTGAATTGAGGCTCAAAAGTTTATTCTGGAAGGTAAAATGCTCTATATTCAGCTTTTCAAAATCCTTTTGTGTATCTTTTTCGCGGCCAAACGCCTGGATGATGTTCATTCCCTGTATCGATTCGTTCACCATGCCATTGATATCACTCACCCTGGAACGGATTACATGATTGTATTTCGATGCATACTTACGGTACACAATCGCCCAAACATATAAAATCGGGAGCAGGATTAAACAGATTGCAGCAAGCTTGGCATCTAAAATAAATAAAGCGATATAAATACCTGAAATATATATGGCACTTGTAAAAAAGGTTGCCAGTACTGTCACATAAAGCTCACGTATGGCTTCTGTATCATTAGTTATTCGGGCAACCACCTTGCCTGCCGGCAGAGTGTCAAAGTAACTGATTGGCAGTCTTTGAATCTGCCCAAAGACATCCTCTCTCATTTGCTGAATGATCCTATTTGCCGACTTTTGCAGAAAAAACCGCTGACCGTACTGAAAAAAAGCAGCGATGACCAGCAATCCAAAGTAAAAGGCCAAAAGCTGAACGATCTTAGGAATCTCAGGTGAATAAAAAAGCATCAGTTCTTCACCAGTCAAAGCCTTCCCTTCATATGTTTCGGTTTGGCCGCTTTTTTCTATAAGCAGTTTGCCGTCTTTATAGGTTCGTTCTCCATCAAAAGCAATGTCACCCCTGATAAAGACGAATTGGCTTCCTGCCTGCAGGATGCGGGCCTGATCTATTTTCTGCTCACCCTGATCAAGGTTTTTCTCTTTTTTATAAAAATGACCAGCGTATTCTACGGCACCTTCTCCGCCCTCTGTCTGATACCAGACTGATTCTATGCCAAGAATATGGTCATCGATCATTTTCTTGGCTATGAAAGGCCCCGCCAGGTCTGCCGCTACAGCTATCGTAAGCATCAGCAGTGCCGCAATAATCGTTTTTTTATAATGAAGTGCATACCGGATTAAACGCTTCCCAGTGGTCATGAAATCACCTCCTCTTCCTCAGAGACTTGTGTTTGCTGCCTCAAAAATTGTTCCTTGTACCATCCATCTGCAGCCATTAAGTCCTCATGAGTGCCTTCTTCTGAAATTCCTCCTTCATCAAGGACGATAATATGATCAGCGTGCTGGACGGCTGACATCCTGTGGGTTGTAATTATTGTCGTTTTACCCTTGCGGTCAGTCCGGATATTATCAATGATCTTTTTTTCCGTTTTGGCATCAACGGCTGAAAGTGAGTCATCAAGGATCAGAATTTCCGGATCCTTCACTAGTGCACGAGCAATGGAAATCCGCTGTTTTTGTCCTCCTGATAAGGCCACTCCCTTTTCACCGACCAGTGTTTCAAGCCCTTCAGGCAGCAGTTCAAGGTCTTTGCGGAAAGCTGCCAAATCAATTGCCTTTTGCATATCTTCTACAGTCGCGTCCTCTTTTCCAAAAAGGATGTTTTCCCGGACAGTTCTGGAGAAAAGAACATGATCCTGTGGAACGTAACCGATCCATCCCCTCGTTCTTTCAAGCTCCTGTTCTTCAATTGGAACATCAGCAATTGCAAGCATCCCGGTGCCTGATGGGTATTCTCTTAATAGCTGCTTTATGAAAGTGGTCTTCCCGCTTCCTGTTTTCCCTACAATCCCCAGCGTTTCCCCGCGCTCGATATGCAGCTTAATCCCTTTGAGGTTAGCCGTTTTTGAAGAAGGATATTGGAAATGAACATCCTTAAAGGTTACACTGGCAGGCGTTTCAACGATATACGGGGATTCAGGATTCTTAATATCCTGCTTAGCGGACAATGTTTCCTGTACCCGATCAAGCGATGCATTTCCTCTTTGCATAACATTAATTAATTCTCCGATAGCGAACATTGGCCAAATCAGCATGCCTAAATACACATTAAATGACACGAGCTGGCCAAGGGTGATGGCTTGATGGAAAACAAGATAAGCACCATACCCCAGTCCTATAAGATAGCTTAAGCCCACAATCACCTTTATGGTTGGCTCAAAAAGAGAATCAATTTTAGCCACTTCAATATTTTTGTTGTAAACATCTTCAGTGAGTTCATGGAAACGCTGCTGATCTGCTCTTTCCTGCACATAAGCGCGCACCACCCTGACTCCCGAAACAGATTCAAGAACCCGGTCATTGAGTTCTCCGAAGGCATCCTGAGCACTCATAAACCGTGTATGAATCTTCTTCCCGTAAATCTTTATCAGATAAGCCATGATAGGCAGAGGCAATATTGCAGCAAAGGTTAGTTTCCAGCTAACCAGAAATCCCATTGTAAATAATATCGTCAGCATAAATACGCTGGAATCCACCAGTGTCAATATTCCAAATCCGGCTGTAACTGATATAGCTTTTAAATCATTTGTAGCCCTGGCCATTAAATCACCGGTCCGGTTTTTCTCAAAAAATGTTGGGGTCATTTTCAATAGGTGTCCCATAAACTGTGAACGCAGTTTTCTTTCTACCAAAAATGCCCCTCCGAAGAGCTGATACATCCAAATATACGTAATTCCATAGGAAACAATTGTGATAATCGCCAATAAACCAAGGTACTCCATGATTTTAGCACTGCTCATTTCACCCAGATGAATGTCATCAATTGCCATTCCTACAAGCCTTGGAGGCATTACATCAAGGATTCCGACAATGATTAGCAGAGTAATAGCAATTGTGTACCTCTTCCAGTTTTCTTTAAAAAACCAGCTTAATTTTCCTAAAATCGAAAACAACGATCTCTCCCCTTTCCCGCATGAAGCTCAAGTTTTAATCAAGAGCTTTCATACATAAACAGCAGCAAATTTCATAACTAGCCTCCATCCAGATCCTCCGGCAAAATTGTCTTTCTCATTCTTAAAGCATTCATAAAATTATCCTCCTATCCTTGTATTGCTGCCGAAACAGCCGCTTATAAAAGCGTACATATATGGATACAGGCTAAGCCTGCAACTCCTACTTTCAACTTTATATAATTGGACAAAAAAAGACATACCGCGGCATGCGATATGTCTTAATAGACAAAAGAGCACACGTTACAAAATGTAACCTGTGCTCCTTCAAAATGTGCAGGCAGATCCTGTTTACATTTTTATATGCTTTAAAGGATAGGTTACAGATTTTCTTTTTTGAATTGTTTTTTGATGATGATGAATTAAGATCATTTTGTAACCCTCCTTTTCATTTTTTTCCATATTGGTAAGATTATCACCGCTCTCACCAAAAGTCAATCAGCCTTTTTCCTATTCTTGAAAATTTTCTGTCATTAACTCATTTAAAAAATTTAAAACCCCGAGAACTGTCTGGCTCCACAAGGAATGCTTCGACAGCTTAATCATCGCACGACTAAAAGCGCTAGCTTTTAGGAGGAGCGCATCCCCCCTCGAGGTCACAAGCTTGTCTTGTTGCGGCTCCTATGGACTCGGGGTCATAAACCGTTTCCTTTCAGAAGGAAGTACGCCTTCTTACAGGAACCGTCTTATGCCTGTCGTCCATGGGCCATGCCGGGGGGGCTCGTCTTGTGCTTGAGGCCCATAGGATGTGGGTCATGCAGACGTTGCCGCAGGACGTAGCGTTCTTAGTCTGCATTCCTTTTGTGGACAAGGCGCTTCCGCTTTCTTATGATGCCAATCTTCTTTTCTGCCTCCTGATGAAATCGATGGTTATCTGGTTAAAGGCATCAGGTTTATCAATATTGCATACATGTCCTGCACCTGTAATGACTTTGACTGTAGCTGTTTTTGCTTTCTGGGCAATGCTTCTTACAGACTTAATAAACAAATGGTCTTCCTGCCCCATGATGAAAAGGGTAGGGATGTGGGATATGCTTGACTGGATTTTTCCAAGGTAAGGATTGACTGACTTTGTTAAGGACAGCCAGTTGATAAATTCCTTTTGGCACATTTTTGCTGCCTGTCTTACGAAGGCATGTCTTGATTCAAGATGATTTCTTTTTGGCATGATAATCCAGGCAAACAGCTGATAAAGAATCATATACGGCAGCATATACTTAGTTAAATTGGCAATGGCTATCAAAAATCTTGTACGCCAGTTCAATTCTGTTATCGCTCCGCCCAAAATCATGGAAGCCACTCTTTCCGGATGATCCTGCGCAATTGTCTGAATCACTATTGTTCCCAGCGAGATCCCTACGAAGTGAGACTCGGGGATATGGAGATGATCAAGCACCTCAACTATTTCCAGAGATACTTCCGAAAAATGATCTCCTTCTTCCCATGTGCCTCTTCCAGATTGACCATGTCCCCGCAAATCTACCAGCAGAACATTGAAATGCTTTTTATACTCTCTCATTTGTTTATACCAAATTGCAGAGCTGCCCCCTGCACCATGAACAAAGGTAACCCATGGCAATGATTCATCTTTTACATACGTACGGTAATATAGCATATAAACTCCAATCTACATTCAAATGTCATTTTCATAGTGTTGTTTTTAAAGGCTATTTTCTTAGAGATTGTCTTTTTGCCTATGAACTAAGCCCATTGATTTCGACTGCGGGCAGTTGCTTTCCGCGGAGGAAAAGAGCTCCTCCCTCTTCTCCCGCAGGACATTGAATAAGCTTCCTCGAGTGAACACCGCACGAAGAAAATGCGATAGCATTTTCGAGGAGTCAAGTGCCCTCCATTCCAATCAACTCAGAAAATTAAACTAACTTATATAAACAAAAATAGCCTTATTAAAAGAAGTTTCACTCTATTGTAAAGGATTTCAATGTAAATTGCTTTTAAAATCATATAAAATTCACTAGTTTCTTTTTAAGTATTTTCTGCCAAATATTCACCTGCAAATCTTTCCCTATTTTTCACAAAAGAAAACCAGTCCTATCTATCAAAATAAAAAAAACCAGCTAAAGTGTCAGCTGGTTTTTCTCCTGTTATTCTTCAATTATAGCTGCGGTTCCGTATGCAATGATCTCTGCAGCATTTTGCATAACAGCTGATGTCTGCAGCCGCATTCCAATGATTGCGTTGGCCCCTTTAGCTTTTGCATCTTCAACCATTCTGCCTATTGCCTTCTGTCTTGCTTCATCCATCATTTCAGTATATTCACCAATTTCTCCGCCTACAATTGTTTTCAATCCTGCTAGAATATCTTTTCCAATATGTTTTGTCTGTACTGTACTCCCTCTTACAAAGCCTTTAATTTCTTTAATCTCTTTCCCAGGTACCGCATCAGTAGTCACGATAATCATTTTGCTCTTCCTCCTCTTTTTCTTTTTTTCTTTCTGCAATCAGTACAATAAATATCGCAAAAATCATTAAAGCATATAAGATATAAAACATAATCGCTGCCTTAATATTGATAAACAGCATGGCGATTCCAAGCAGCTGGCCTCCTGTGGCTGTAAGCAGCAGCATCTGTTTTAACTTTTTCATCCTTCATCCCTCAATTAGTCTTTTTTCTGCCAAATCTTTCTGACGAAAATCAAGTAAAACAGCGTAGGCATTGGCGCCTGAATTAAACCGATAATACCCCATAGCCAATAATTGTGGCCATGCTTTCTTGCATCCAGGAATAGGAAGGTACTCTGTGCAATTAAGATGATCCCCACAACAATCAGCAAAGGGAGGGAAATTTCTTCGCTGCTCATGTGCCATTCACCTGCTTAACAAAGCTGACTGTACTATAAGCCATAATAAAAACAGTGACAATTCCCTGCAGAATAAAAAATACAGCTGGAACCTGATACAGCATGAATAATAAAGAAGTTACAATGAGGAGTGCTGCAACAGTGAAGATAGCTAAGTCCCTGATCAATTTCCTTTTCATCGACTGTTTTTGCTCTGCAACTAAGTTTTCAAAAAATTGCAGATCAGGTGTATATACCGGGACATTTTCTTCCAGCGATTCCAATCCGTCTTCTATCTTCTTTACAGCAGCCAGAAAATTCTCATCTTGATGATCGTGATCGAGCTGCAGTAATTTCCTGTTCGTCATGAAGCTTCAACTCCTCTCTTACAGACATGATCCCATTGTGCACTCTTGACTTGACGGTGCCTGAAGATATCTTCATCATTTCTCCTATTTCCTCATATGAGTAGCCATAATAATGTTTAAGTACGATAGGTATCCTTATCTCGTCTTTTAATTTTCCCAATGCCGATAAGGCATCATTCCATTCTTCATTTCGGCTTTCAAGGTGCCATTTCATGCGTCTGGATACTTCTTCCTCTGCTTTCCAGTTCCTCTCTCTTTTCGACTTTCGCTTCTGATCAATATACAAATTCGTCGCAATGGAAATCAGCCAGGAAGAAAATTTCGCCTTGCCATTGAACAGGCCGATTTTCTCAACACATTTGGCCATTGTTTCCTGGGCAAGCTCTTCAGCTGCATCGGGATTCATAGTGATTTTGATTAAGTATTTAACCAGAAAGGGATAGTTATTTTTAAAAAGCATGGCAAAAGCGAGCTGATCTCCTCGTTTGGCGCTTATTATAAGGTCTTTCTCCTCCATCAGCTTCTTTCCTCTCTTCTCTATCATCCCATTGTTACCTATTTATTTCACTCATAAGACGTTCAAGAGATGAAATCGTTCATATTTTATTTTAAAATTTTTTTCATACATAAAAAGCCCCTATAATAGGGACTTTTAGTCTTTTATTACATTATACTGCACCAGTCTGTTTCAAAGAATGTGCTTCACTGCTTTTTTCTGACTTTTTCGTCAATCCCGGAAGGATAAGGCTGTAAAAAACACCAACAAGTGCTAAACAGCCCCCTACCATCCAATAAAGCATTTCTACTTTGAAGAGTCCAGGAAAGCTGACAGCAATAAATCCGAGTGTTAAGGATTGGGAAAGCATCATCAGCGGGCTTATCCATCCCTGTACTCTACCCATCATCTTCGGATCAACAATGCTTGGCATCCAGCCGCCAATGGCAATGTTCACTAAAGGCAGGCCAAATGCTGCAGCAAATAATAAAGAAAGGAAAATGATCGTATTTTCAGCAAAAGAGGCAGCAATGATGAAACTTCCTGATAACAATAATCCGGCAATGATCAGCTGATAAAGTTTGAATTTTTGAGCAAGCAAAGAGGCAGCAAAGCTGCCAATCAGAATGCCAATCCCAAAGGTTATTCCAAGCAGGACTGAGTATTCCTCATAGGCGTGCGGCTCCAGCTTATATTTCAGCATAAAAATTGGCATTATGGAAAACCCGCCGTTTACCACTCCGAAAACGAAGAAACCAACAAGCAAAGCAGATAATAACCTGTGATTTAGAATATATTTCATTCCAAGATTAAAGTCCTTGAGGACAAGCGCTATATTTAAGTCTTTAAGCTTATGGCCGCCATTCGGCAGGCGGACTTCTTCGGGGATATGGCATGATCTTATTAATAATGCACTGATGATAAAGGTAAGAGCATCAGTCATAATTGCGCCGTATACTCCCACTGTCCAGTATACAAAAATGCCTAGACCATTTCCGAACAGCATGAAAAGACTCATCACAACCTGATTTAGGCCCGCAGCAGTGGTATAATCTTCACTTTTCAATATTCCTTGAATCATTGCATGCTCAGCGGGAAAAAAGAATTTCTGGATTGCACTCCTCAGGAACAATACTGCAAATACCAGCGGCATCCAGCCAATGAGAACAGTCAGCAAAAGTACAATTGATAATAATGAGCTGATCCAGTCACAATAATAAGCAATTTTCTGGCGATCCATCCTATCCGCAAACACTCCAACTAAAAAAAACACCGCCAGAGTCGGAACGGAGAACATCAATTCAGTTAATGTAGCATAAAAAGGCTGTTCCGAGAAACGGTCAAGCAAATAAAACATGAATGCTGTTAAACCAATTGTACTGCCCATCTGAGAAGTAAAGTTAGCGAAAAACAATTTCACATAATTGGCATTTTGAAAGATTTCTTTGAATTTTTTCATCCCTTTAACCTCAGTTTCCCGGTTTATATCTCCAGTTTAATTAGTGACAAACAATTGATTAAGCGGCTTTTGATGGTTTTTATCTCCTGCTGGAGACTGATAGTGCCTCACCCCTGATATCATTAGCGACTTAAAAAGGTAATTATTCACACTTTGAATCAGGGTGGTTTACGGTTCAGATTACATGGGTAAATCCCTAGTACAACCACATCATTAATATCATTAATCGATTAATATATAAAATACTTTTTGAAAAGGAGATTTTTAAAATGAAAGAAATAATTTCTACCAATGTTTTAGTCCAAAATAGGTTCACAATGAAGAAAATGCTTGAAATTTATCAAGTAGCAAAACAATTTGAAGGCACTACATACCTCTACAGCAAACACAAAGCTGTGGATGCCTCAAATCTGTCTAAATTAGTGTCTTTCCTATTAACAGTGAAGCCGCAAACGACCCTAAAAATCATTGTTGAAGGAAATGAAGTTCAGAAGCATCTGGAAGAAATCAAAGAAATGTGCAGCAACCATGTTTCAGTTCTTCGCATGTCAGAAAAACGCTTAATCAATTCAGCTGAAACATTTCAGCTATAAGTGACCATTTTATTGCATAGTGATTGGAGTGAAGATAGATGATACGTACAATTTTTATGGTAGTTGGAGCAATTGTGGTAATTGGCGCGATAATCAGCTGGTTATTCTAAATAATTTCTATTAAAAAAAGGCCATTCGGCCTTTTTTTAATTATAAGCTATGATAATTGGCTGAGAAAAACCAGATTCTTCATGGTGAAGCCATTTAAACTGACGGAATCCAGCTTCCAGCAGCAGCTTTTTTAGGCCTTCCTTTTATAGACTCTATACTGGGAATATTATATCTATTTTAGCTGAAGCTAAAGTCTGGGTCCCAATAATGGAAAACAAACCAATATAGAAGATGATTTTTTTATGCCTTCTTCCGATAATATAATAGATTATCCAGCACCTCTCCCTGTCTGGCAATGGAACGATCCCAGTCCTCAAAAATCAAGTGACAGGCTTCTGCTAAATCAGCATAAAATTTTTCTGCCATGATAAAAAGAGTACAGTTTTTCACTGTACTCTTCAGACTGTCGACAAACTCGATGAAAATCGTGCTTGTCTGCAGTCTTTTTTATTTTAAAATAGAAGTAATACAATG